>JBJMWF010000289.1:0-9037 GCA_045810265.1 Vitreoscilla sp.
GAGACGCTGACGTCGCGCCTGATCGACCGCCCGGTGCGCCCGCTGTTTCCGGAAGGCTTCTTCAACGAAGTGCAGATCGTCGTGCACGTGATGTCGCTGAACCCGGAAGTCGACGCCGACATCGCCGCGCTGATCGCCTCGAGCGCCGCGCTGTCGATCTCCGGCATCCCGTTCGCGGGCCCGATCGGCGCCGCGCGCGTGGGTTACGTCAACGGCGAATACGTGCTGAACCCGGGCAAGACCCAGCGCACCGAGTCCAAGCTGGATCTGGTCGTCGCCGGCACCGAAGCCGCCGTGCTGATGGTCGAGTCCGAAGCCGACCAACTGCCCGAGGACATCATGCTGGGCGCCGTGGTGTTCGGCCACGACCAGGGCAAGATCGCCATCAACGCGATCCACGAACTGGTGCGCGATGCCGGCAAGCCGCTGTGGCTGGAAACCGGCGAATGGACGCTGCCGGTCAAGGACGAAGCGCTGATCGCCAAGATCGGTGGCCTGGCGCAAGCCAAGATCGAAGCGGCCTACCAGATCCGCAGCAAGCAGGCGCGCACGCAGGCGCTGCGCGTGGCCACGTCCGAAGTCAAGGCCGCCCTGGCCACCGAAGAGACCAAGGTCGATCCGGTCAAGGTCGACGCGATGCTGTTCGACATCGAAGCCAAGATCGTGCGTGACCAGATCCTGGCCGGCGAGCCGCGCATCGACGGCCGCGACACGCGCACCGTGCGCGCCATCGAGATCCGCACGGGCGTGCTGCCGCGCGCCCACGGCTCGGCCATCTTCACGCGGGGCGAGACGCAGGCCGTCGTCGCCACGACGCTGGGTACCGAGCGCGACTCGCAGACCATCGACGCGCTGGCCGGCGAGTACTCCGAGCGCTTCATGCTGCACTACAACATGCCCCCGTTCGCCACCGGCGAGACCGGCCGTGTCGGCAGCCCCAAGCGTCGCGAGATCGGCCACGGCCGCCTCGCCAAGCGCGCGCTGGTCGCCGTGCTGCCGTCCAAGGAAGAGTTCCCGTACTCGGTGCGCGTGGTCTCCGAGATCACCGAATCCAACGGCTCGTCGTCGATGGCCTCGGTGTGCGGCGGCTGCCTGTCGCTGATGGACGCCGGCGTGCCGCTGAAGGCGCACGTGGCCGGCATCGCCATGGGCCTGATCAAGGACGGCTCGCGCTTCGCGGTGCTGACCGACATCCTGGGCGACGAGGATCACCTGGGCGACATGGACTTCAAGGTCGCCGGCACCACCCAAGGTATCACCGCGCTGCAGATGGACATCAAGATCCAGGGCATCACCAAGGAGATCATGCAGGTCGCGCTGGCGCAGGCCAAGGAAGCCCGCCTGCACATCCTGGGCAAGATGGTCGAATCCGTCGCCGGCGCCAACGCCGAAGTGTCGGAATTCGCCCCGCGCCTGTACGTGATGAAGATCAACCCGGAAAAGATCCGCGACGTCATCGGCAAGGGCGGCGCGACCATCCGTGCGCTGACCGAGGAAACCGGCACGCAGATCAACATCGAGGAAGACGGCACCATCACGATCGCCTCGACCGATTCGGAGCGTGCCGCGCACGCGAAGAAGCGCATCGAGGAGATCACGGCCGAAGTCGAAGTGGGCAAGATCTACGAAGGCCCGGTCACCAAGATCCTGGACTTCGGCGCGCTGATCAACCTGCTGCCCGGCAAGGACGGCCTGCTGCACATCAGCCAGATCGCCCACGAGCGTGTCGAGAAGGTCACCGACTACCTGAAGGAAGGCCAGATCGTCAAGGTCAAGGTGCTCGAGACCGACGAGAAGGGCCGCGTCAAGCTGTCGATGAAGGCGCTGCTCGAGCGCGAACCGCAAGGCGAGCGCCAGCCGCAATGAGCGGCCAGCCGACGACGCCTCAAACGTGAGCAACCAGGCCTCCAACGCGCCGACCATGCGCGCCATCGAGATCGCCGGCTTCGGCGGTCCCGAGGTGCTGCGTGAGGTCGTGCGTGTGCGCCCGATCGCGGGTGCGGGCGAGGCGCTGGTGCGCGTGACCGCGTCAGGCGTCAACCGGCCCGACGTGCTGCAACGCAAGGGGCACTACCCGGTGCCCAAGGGCGCGTCCGACCTGCCGGGCCTGGAGTTCGCCGGCGAAATCGTCGACGGCGATGCCGCGGCGCTGGCCGCCGGTGGCTTTGCCATCGGCGACCGCGTCTGCGCGCTCGTCGCGGGCGGTGGCTACGCCGAATACTGCACGGTGCCGGTCGGCCAGATGCTGCCGGTGCCCGCGGGCTTCAGCGATATCGAGGCGGCCGCGCTGCCCGAGAACTTCTTCACCGTCTGGTCCAACGTGTTCGACCGCGGCCGCCTGGCTGCCGGCGAATGGCTGCTGGTGCAGGGCGGCACGAGCGGCATCGGCGTCACGGCGATCCAGCTGGGCAAGGCCTTCGGCGCGAGGGTGATCGCCACCGCCGGCTCGGCCGCCAAGTGCGCCCGTTGCATCGAGATCGGCGCCGACCACGCGGTCGACTACCGCAGCGAGGACTTCGCCGCCCGTGCGCTGGAGATCACCGGCGGCAAGGGCGTCGACGTCGTGCTGGACATGGTGGCGGGCGACTACGTGGCGCGCGAGGTGTCCTGCCTCGCCGAGGACGGCCGCATCGTGCTGATCGCCGTGCAGGGCGGCACCAAGGCCCAGGTCGACGCCGGCCTGGTGCTGCGCAAGCGGCTGACGCTCACCGGCTCGACGCTGCGTCCGCGTCCGGTCGCGTTCAAGGCCGCGATCGCGGCCTCGCTGCGCGACAGGGTGTGGCCGCTGCTGGCCGCGCGCCAGGTGCAGCCGGTGATCCAGCAAGTGTTTCCCGCGGCGCAGGCAGCCCAGGCGCACGCCGCGATGGAAGAGGGCCAGCACGTCGGCAAGCTGATGCTCTCTTGGACCTGACCAGCCAATCGGAACGAACAACAACATGCGCAAGAAACTCATTGCCGGCAACTGGAAGATGCACGGCTCGCACTCCGCGAACGCCGAGCTGCTTTCGGGCATCCTCGCCGCCCGGCCGTTCGCGTGCGACGTCGCGGTGTGCGTGCCGTTTCCCTACCTGAGCGAGGCGGCGGTCGCGCTCGCGGGCAGCGACGTGCGCTGGGGCGCGCAGGACTGCTCGCAGCACGACAAGGGTGCCTATACCGGCGAGGTGTCGGCCGCGATGCTGGCCGAGTTCGGCTGCCGCTACGTCATCGTCGGCCATTCCGAGCGCCGCGCGATGCACGGCGAGACCGATGCCGTCGTCGCCGAGAAGGCCAAGGCCGTGCTGGCGCGTGGGCTCACGCCCATCGTGTGCGTCGGCGAGACGCTGGGCCAGCGCGAGCAGGGCACGGCGCAGGCCACCGTCAAGCGCCAGCTCTCGGCCGTCATCCACGCGCTGGGCCATTGCGTGGGCGAGATGGTGGTCGCCTACGAGCCGGTCTGGGCCATCGGCACGGGTGTCACGGCCACGCCCGAGCAGGCGCAGGAGATGCACGCGCTGATCCGCGCCCAGCTGCACGCGGCATCCGAACATGCCGATGCGATGACGCTGCTGTACGGCGGCAGCATGAAGCCCGAGAACGCCGCGTCGCTGCTGGCGCAACAAGACATCGATGGTGGCCTGATCGGAGGCGCCGCATTGAAGGCCGCCGACTTCGTCGCCATCTGCCGCGCTACATGACAGCCCCAGCGCGCTGCGCGCGCAGCCCCCGAGGGGCCCTCGGGCCGCTCCGGAGCGGCCGCGCGCTCGCCCGAGGTGGCTGAGCTTTTCATCAAACGATTTCCTGGAGTCCCAAGCAAATGCAAGTCTGGTCCAACCTTCTCTTCATCCTGCAGATCCTGTCGGCCATGGCCATGATCGGCCTGGTGCTCATCCAGCACGGCAAGGGTGCCGACATGGGCGCCTCGTTCGGCAGCGGCGCCTCGGGCAGCCTGTTCGGCGCCACCGGCAGCGCGAACTTCCTGTCCCGCTCCACGGCGATCTGCGCGACGGTCTTCTTCGCGACCACGCTGGGCATGTCGGTGCTGTCCACCGGCCGCGGCTCCGTGCGTGGCGCCGAGATCAATCGCCTCGATGCGGCGACGCCGGCGGCGGTCGTCGCGAGCGCTCCGGCGAATGCCGCTTCGGGCGCAGTCCTCGTGCCGGCGTCGGCACCCTCGGCCGTGCAAGGCGTGCCGACGCGTTGATGCGACGACCGCGTCATTTTTCTGTAGCGGATCGAGGTAAACGCGGTTTTTTTCGCTATAGAATGTGAGGCTGTTCAGTGAGCCAAACCCTCATGCAAACTGAACTGATCAAGTATTGACGGATGGCCTCGGGCCATTCACGCCGACGTGGTGAAATTGGTAGACACGCTATCTTGAGGGGGTAGTGGCGAAAGCTGTGCGAGTTCGAGTCTCGCCGTCGGCACCAGGTTTTTTTCGAATATGAGATGGTCGTGGATCCTTCGGGAATGCCATGGCCGACGCGCCCTGCGTCATCACGTGGACCACGGCGAAAAGCACTAGGGCGCACTCGGGATCAGCAAGCCGTGATCTGTCGAGGCGCTCTTTTTTCTGCCCCCAGACAAACGACGCAGCCTGCAAACGACACGAAGCTAGCCATGGACCTGTCCGCCTATCTCCCCGTCATCCTGTTCATCCTGGTGGGCACCGTCATCGGCATCCTGCCCCAGGCGCTGGGCTTCCTGCTCGGCCCCCGTCGCCCTGACGCGCAGAAGAACTCTCCGTACGAGTGCGGATTCGAGGCCTTCGAAGACGCGCGCATGAAGTTCGACGTTCGCTACTACCTCGTGGCGATCCTGTTCATCCTGTTCGATCTCGAGATCGCATTCCTGTTCCCGTGGGCCGTCGCGTTGAAGGACATCGGCCACCCCGGCTTCTGGGCAATGATGATCTTCCTGGCGATCCTGGTCGTCGGTTTCATCTACGAATGGAAAAAGGGCGCACTGGACTGGGAGTGATCCCGGCACCGGAGCGACAGCTATGGCACCAAAAGGAAATGAAGGCCTTCTGAAGGAAGGGTTCGTCACCACCTCGGTGGACGTGCTCGTCAACTGGTCCAAGACCGGTTCGTTGTGGCCGATGACCTTCGGCCTCGCATGCTGCGCGGTCGAGATGATGCATGCGGGCGCCGCGCGCTACGACATCGATCGCTTCGGCATGCTGTTCCGTCCCAGCCCGCGGCAGAGCGACCTGATGATCGTCGCCGGCACGCTGTGCAACAAGATGGCACCGGCCTTGCGCAAGGTCTACGACCAGATGGCCGAACCGCGCTGGGTGCTGTCGATGGGCTCGTGCGCCAACGGCGGCGGCTACTACCACTACAGCTACTCCGTCGTGCGCGGCTGCGACCGCATCGTGCCGGTCGACGTCTACGCGCCGGGCTGCCCGCCCACGGCCGAGGCGCTGCTGTACGCGATCCTGCAGCTGCAGGCCAAGATCCGCCGCGAGAACACCATCGCCAGAGCCTGACCCCGCGTCCGGATGTCTTTCAGAAAGACAGCAAAACAATGACCCAACGACTCGACGCCCTGCAGGCCGCCCTGGAAGCCGCCCTCGGTGCGCGCATCACGCATTTCAAGCGCGAACGTGGCGAGATCACGATCACCGTGTCCGCCGCCGATTCGCTCGCCGTCGCCAAGCAGCTTCGCGACGACAAGACGCTCGGCTTCGAGCAACTGATCGACCTGTGCGGCGTCGACTACTCGTCGTACAAGGACATGCCCTGGGATGGCCCGCGCTTCTGCGTCGTCACCCACCTGCTGTCCCTGGCCAACAACTGGCGCGTGCGGCTCAAGGTGTTCGCGCCCGACGACGACCTGCCGCTCGTGCCCGCGCTGACGCCGGTGTGGAACGCGGCCAACTGGTTCGAACGCGAAGCGTTCGACCTGTACGGCATCATCTTCGAAGGCCACGACGACCTGCGCCGCATCCTGACCGACTACGGCTTCATCGGCCATCCGATGCGCAAGGACTTCCCGGTCACCGGCCACGTCGAGATGCGCTACGACGTCGAGCAGCGCCGCGTGATCTACCAGCCCGTCACCATCGAGCCGCGCGAGATCACGCCGCGCGTCATCCGCGAAGAGAACTACGGCGGCCTGCGTTGATGCGCGCCGCCACGTCCTCCCAGCGCCGCTTCTGACCGGACAGCATCCATGGCTGAAATCAAGAACTACACGCTCAACTTCGGGCCCCAGCATCCCTCCGCGCACGGCGTGCTCCGCCTCGTGCTGGAGCTGGACGGCGAAGTCATCCAGCGCGCCGATCCGCACATCGGCCTGCTGCACCGCGCCACCGAGAAGCTGGCCGAGACCAAGACCTACATCCAGTCGCTGCCCTACATGGACCGCCTCGACTACGTGTCGATGATGTCCAACGAGCATGCCTACTGCCTGGCCATCGAGCGGCTGCTGGGCGTGGACGTGCCCGAGCGCGCGCAGTACATCCGCGTGATGTTCGCGGAGATCACGCGCCTGCTCAACCACCTGATGTGGCTGGGCGCGCACGCGCTCGATTGCGGCGCCATGAACGTGCTGCTGTACGCGTTCCGCGAACGCGAGGACATGTTCGACATGTACGAGGCGGTGTCGGGCGCGCGCATGCACGCGGCGTACTTCCGTCCGGGCGGCGTCTACCGCGACCTGCCCGACACGATGCCGCAGTACAAGGCATCGCGCATCCACAACGCCAAGGCGATCTCGCGCATGAACGAGAACCGCCAGGGCACGCTGCTCGACTTCATCGAGGACTTCTGCCGCAAGTTCCCCGGCCGCGTCGACGAGTACGAGACGCTGCTGACCGAGAACCGCATCTGGAAGCAGCGCACCGTGGGCATCGGCGTCGTCACGCCCGAGCGTGCGCTCAACCTGGGCTTCAGCGGCCCCATGCTGCGCGGCAGCGGCATCGAGTGGGACCTGCGCAAGAAGCAGCCCTACGAGGTCTATGCGCGCATGGACTTCGACGTGCCGGTGGGCGTCAACGGCGACGTCTACGACCGCTACCTGGTTCGCGTGCAGGAGATGCGCGAGGCCAACAAGATCATCCAGCAGTGCGTCAAGTGGCTCAAGGCGAACCCGGGCCCCGTCATCACGGGCAACCACAAGGTCGCGCCGCCCACCCGCACCGAGATGAAGTCCAACATGGAGGAGCTGATCCATCACTTCAAGCTCTTCACCGAAGGCATCCACGTGCCCGAAGGCGAGGCCTATGCCGCCGTCGAGCATCCGAAGGGCGAGTTCGGCATCTACCTGATCAGCGACGGCGCCAACAAGCCGTACCGCCTGAAGATCCGCGCTCCTGGCTTCTCACACCTGGCCGCGATGGACGAGATGTCGCGCGGCCACATGATCGCCGACGCAGTCGCCGTCATCGGCACCATGGACATCGTGTTTGGCGAGATCGATCGATGATGCAGTCCCAGTCCACCCCCACGCACGTGCCCCTCTCGGACGAGATGAAGGCACGCTTCGCGCGCGAAGTCGCCAAGTTCCCCGCCGACCAGAAGCAGTCCGCCGTGATGGCCTGCCTGACCATCGTGCAGGCCGAGCGCGGCTGGGTCTCGCGCGAGTCGGAAGACGAAGTCGCCGCCTACCTGGGCATGCCCCCGATCGCGGTGTACGAGGTCACGACCTTCTACAACATGTACAACCAGCAGCCGGTCGGCAAGTTCAAGATCAACGTCTGCACCAACCTGCCGTGCCAGCTGCGCGACGGCCAGGCCGCGCTGGCGCACATCTGCAAGAAGCTGCAGGTCTCGGTCGGCGGCACCACGCCGGACGGCATGTTCACGGTGCAGCAGAGCGAATGCCTCGGCGCCTGCGCCGACTCGCCGGTGATGCTGATCAACGACCGCGAAATGATCAGCTTCATGAGCAACGACCGGATCGACGATCTGCTCGACACGCTCGCCCAGGCCAAGTGAGAGGCTAAAGAGTTCCTTATGGTTGATCTCTCCCGATTCAAGTCGCAAGGCGTCGAGACCGCCTTCCACGACCGTCACCTCAACCCGCAGATCATGGCGGGCCTGGACGGCAAGAACTGGCGCCTGAAGGACTACGAGGCGCGCGGCGGCTACCAGGCCATCCGCAAGATCCTGGCCGCCGACGGCGGCATGACGCCCGACCAGGTGGTGGCCGAGGTCAAGACCTCCGGCCTGCGCGGCCGCGGCGGCGCCGGTTTCCCGACGGGCCTGAAGTGGAGCTTCATGCCGCGCCAGTTCCCGGGCCAGAAGTACCTGGTCTGCAACTCCGACGAAGGCGAGCCGGGCACCTGCAAGGATCGCGACATCCTCGCGTTCAATCCGCACATCGTCATCGAGGGCATGATCATCGCGGCCTACGCGATGGGCATCTCGGTGGGCTACAACTACATCCACGGCGAGATCTTCGAGATCTACGAACGCTTCGAGGAAGCCCTCGAAGAGGCGCGCGCCGCGGGCTATCTGGGCGACAACATCCTGGGCTCGAGCTACAGCTTCCAGCTGCATGGCTTCCACGGCTTCGGCGCCTACATCTGCGGCGAGGAAACGGCGCTGCTCGAATCGCTCGAAGGCAAGAAGGGCCAGCCGCGCTTCAAGCCGCCGTTCCCGGCCAGCTTCGGCATCTACGGCAAGCCCACGACGATCAACAACACCGAGACCTTCGCGGCGGTGCCCTGGATCATCCGCAACGGCGGCGATGCGTACCTGGCGTGCGGCAAGCCCAACAACGGCGGCACCAAGATCTACTCGGTGGTCGGCGACGTCAACAAGCCGGGCAACTACGAGATCCCGATGGGCACGCCGTTCTCCAAGCTGCTGGAGCTCGCCGGCGGCGTGCGCACCGGGCGCAAGCTGAAGGCCGTGATCCCCGGCGGCTCGTCGGCGCCGGTGCTGCCCGCGTCGATCATGATGGAGCTCACGATGGACTACGACTCCATCGCCAAGGCCGGCTCGATGCTGGGCTCGGGCGCCGTCATCGTGATGGACGACTCGCGCTGCATGGTCGAGAGCCTGCTGCGCCTGTCGTACTTCTACCAGCACGAATCCTGCGGCCAGTGCAC
>JBJMWF010000290.1:0-4831 GCA_045810265.1 Vitreoscilla sp.
CAATCGGTGTACTTGCAACGGATACAGGCTTCGGTAACGACGTGGGTCATGGCAACGGGTGCGTGGCGAAAGGCTGGAGCAGCGGGGATTCTAAGGCTTGGAGGACGCGGGCAGGGACGAGGGCAGGGCGATCTCCTCGACGGCAGCGTGCGGCGCCGCGGCCAGTGAGGTGGCGCCGATGCCGACGATGACCACCGTCGGCCGTCCGCCGTGCAGCACGACGGCTTCGGGCAGCGTGTCGACGCGGTGGTCGCTGCCGTGCTGGTCGGGCCAGCCGGCGCGCGACACGACGGCGACGGGGGTTTCGGGCGGCCAGCCGGCGCCGATCAGGCGGCGCGACAGCGCGGCCAGCTGGCGGCCGGCCATGTAGAAGACCTCGGTGTCGGCGCCGCGTGTGGCCACCAGCTGGCCGGCGCGCGTCATCGCCGTGCTCAGGGCAACGCTGCGGCCGGAGCCGCGGCGCGTCAGCGGGCGCTTCAGGTCGGCCGCGGCGGCGATCGCGGCCGTCACGCCGGGCACGACTTCGCACGCGATGCCGGCCGCAGCCAGCGCCTCGAGCTCTTCGTCGAGACGTCCGAACACGCTGGGGTCGCCGCCCTTGAGTCGCACGACATGCCTGCCCGCACTGGCATGCTGCACCAGCAGCGCGTTGATGCGGGCCTGCGCGGTCGAGTCGCAGAAGCCGCGTTTGCCGACGTCGATCCATTCGGCTTGCGGCGCCATCTCGCACAAGGCCGGGTCGATCAACGCGTCGTGCAGCACCACGCTCGCGCTGGCCAGCGCACGCGCGCCGCGCAGCGTGATCAGGTCGGCAGATCCGGGGCCGGCGCCCACGATGGTCACTCGGGTCATGGTGTAAGACGGTAGTGCAGCAGGTGTCGGCCTTGCAAGCAGCAAGGACAAGGCCGGGGCGTGGCGCGCCCCCGGCAGCGGCCGCACGGTTCAGGCGGCGACGGCGTCGGCGCTCTTGGTGGCGTGCAGGCCGCATTCCTTGGCGGCCTCGTCCTCCCACCACCAGCGGCCGGCGCGGAAATCCTCGCCGACGGCGATCGCGCGCGTGCAGGGCGCGCAGCCGATGCTGGGCATGAATTCGTCGTGCAGCGGGTTGTAGGGCACGTCGTGCGAGGAGATGTAGTGCCAGACGTCGTTCCACGTCCAGTCGGCCAGCGGATTGACCTTGGTGCGGCCGTTGGCCTCGGTCTCGATGAACGGCACGGTTCCCCGGTTGTTCGACTGCTCGCGGCGCAACCCCGTCACCCAGGCGCTGCGGCCGTCCAGCATGCGGCCGAGCGGCTCCATCTTGCGCACCTGGCAGCAGCCCTTGCGCAGCTCGAGGCTGCGGTACATCGCGTCCTCGCCGTGGCTGCGCACGAAGTGGATGACCTGTTCCTCGCGCGGCCGATACACCTCCACCGGCAGCTGATAGCGCTGTTCGATGCGCGGGATCAGCGCCGAGGTCTGCGGGTGCAGCTTGCCGGTCTCGAGCGTGCCGATCGCGATGCCCAGCCCCAGACGCGCGATCAGGTCGGTGACGACCATGTCTTCGGCGCCCAGGCTGGTCGCCTGCACGATGGCGCCGCGGTGGTCCTGCGCGGCGGCGCGCAGCAGCTCGATCGTGGCGTCGAGCTTGGCGGGGAAATCCGCGCTCGGACGTGCGTAGAGCTCGATCGCCGACGCCGTGGCCGGTGCCTGGAGCGACGAGAAGCTGGAGATTTCGGAAACGCTCATGTCAGGCCGCCTTGCGCGCGAACAGCGGATTGGGCTGCAGGACGTCGCCCTGGTAGTGGCCGGCCGGGAAGAAGCCCAGCGCCCGTTCGGCCGAACTCTGGCGCTCGCCTTCGCGCAGCACCACGGCGTCGAAGCCCGAACGCTGCAGCAGCGGCATCATGTCGACGACGACTTCGCCCGTGGCGCGGATCTGGCCCGCGTAACGCAGGCGCGCGCGCAGCACGTGGGCTTGCGAGTAGGCGCGGCCGTCGACCCACTTCGGGAACTCGAGGGCGATCAGCGAGATGCGGTGCAGGTCGGCGGCCAGGTTCTCGACGTCGGCAGTGTTGGGCAGCAGCACGCCCACCGGCACGTCGGCGCACCAGGCCTCGCGCACGGCCTCCCATTGCGCCAGGGTCAACAGGCGGTGCGGCGCGGGGCCGGCGATCTCGGAGTCAGGCAGCAGCAGCCAGGCGTCCTTGGAACGGTCGATGAATTTCATGGTGTGTTGCTCCGGGGGATCAGGCGGCGACGGCAGTTTCGCGACGCACGGCGTCGGTGGCCTGGCGGAACGGTGCGATGCCGATACGCCGTGCCGTATCGACGAAGCGCTCGTTGGCGGTGCGCTGGGCGCGGAAGGTCTCGATCAGCGCCTGGATCACGGCGGGCACTTCCTCGGCCGCGAACGACGGGCCGATGATCTTGGCCGGCACCGAGGCGCCGCTGAGCGTGCTGCCGTCGGAGCCGCCGACGCTGATCTGGTACCACTCGTCGCCGTCCTTGTCGATGCCCAGGATGCCGATGTGGCCGGTGTGGTGGTGCCCGCAGGAGTTCATGCAGCCGCTGATGTGCAGGTCGATGTCGCCCAGGTCGAGCAGGGCGTCGAGGTCGTCGAACTGCTCGGTGATGGCGGCCGCGATCGGCAGCGAGCGGGCGTTGGCCAGTGCACACAGGTCGCCGCCGGGGCAGGCGATCATGTCGGTCAGCAGGCCGATGTTGGGCGTGGCGAATCCCGCATCCTGCGCGGCGTGCCAGACGGCGCGCAGGTCGGCCTCGCGCACCCAGGGCAGCAGCAGGTTCTGGTCGTGCGACACGCGCAGCTCGCCCAGCGAATAGCGGTCGGACATCGACGCCGCCGCCTCCATCTGCTCGGACGTGACGTCGCCGGGCGGCAGGCCCGGGCGCTTGAGCGACAGCGTGACAGCGCGATAGCCCTCGACCTGGTGCGCATGCACGTTGCGATCAAGCCAGCGCAGGAAGGGTACGGGCGCCGCGCCCGTGCGGTTCGGGTCGAAGCCGCCGATGGCCGGGTGCACCTTCTGCGGCCGCGTGAAGAACGCGGCGACCCGGTCGAACTCGGCCTGCGGGATGATGTGCGCGGTGCCGCCGACGTCGTCGGCCAGGATCTTGCGGAACTCCTCGTTGACCTGGTCGAAGAACTTCTGGCCTTCGGCCTTCACCAGGATCTTGATGCGGGCCTTGTAGGCGTTGTCGCGGCGGCCGAAGCGGTTGTAGACCCGAACGATGGCCTCGATGTAGACCAGGATCTGGTTCCACGGCAGGAACTCGGTGGCCACCGAGCCGATCACCGGCGTGCGACCCATGCCGCCGCCCACCAGCACCTTGAAGCCGACTTCACCGGCCTCGTTCCTGCGAAGCTGCAGGCCGATGTCGTGCCAGGCGATGGCCGCGCGGTCTTCCACCGCGCCGCTCACGGCGATCTTGAACTTGCGCGGCAGGAACGCGAATTCCGGCTGCAACGTGCTCCATTGACGCAGCAACTCGCAGTAAGGGCGCGGATCGACGATCTCGTCGGGCGCGATGCCGGCATGGACGTCGGAGGTGATGTTGCGGATGCAGTTGCCTGAGGTCTGGATGCCGTGCATGTCGACATCGGCCAGCAAGTCCATCGCATCTGCCGACTTCTCGATCGGAATCCAGTTGAACTGCGCGTTCTGGCGGGTCGTGAAGTGCAGGAAGCCACGATCGAGCTCCCGCGCCATGCGTGCGAGCTGGCGCAGCTGGCGGCTGGCAAGTTCGCCGTAGGGAATGGCGACGCGCAGCATGGGCGCGTGACGCTGGACGTACCAGCCGTTCTGCAGCCGCAGCGGACGAAACTCGTCGTCGCCCAGCTCGCCTGCCAGGTTGCGCTCCAGCTGGTCGCGGAACTGTGCAGCTCGGGCGTGCACAAACTGGCGGTCGAATTCGGTGTACTGATACATCGTTGTCTTTTCTGTGCTCGGCTGGAGACGGTCGATCCGACCCTATTGAAGAGACAATGTAGTGAAGCTCCTTCATAACTGGAACTACACTTTTTCTATGGGATCATGCTTGTGAGGAATATGGAAACTCGTTTTCCGGCGTTGAGCCGACTCGGGCGCTGCTCGGCCGCGGCCTTGGTACTGGTCGGATCAGCCCTGCTGGCGGCCTGTGGCGCCACGATCCCCACCCGGCCGGATTCCCCGGGGCTGGCCGTCTGCGCGCCGGCTTCGGCACCGGCCGTCGCCGAGGTGATCCCCCCGCCCCCGAAGCCGATGCGGGCGCCGCGCGTCGCGCTGGCGCTGGGCGGCGGCGCAGCCCGCGGTTTCGCGCACATCGGCGTGATCGAGGTGCTGGAAGAGAACGGCATCCACCCGGACATCGTCACCGGCACCTCGGCCGGCAGCCTGGTGGCCGCGATGTATGCCTCCGGCCACACCGGCAAGGAGCTCGAGACCATCGCCGTCAACATGGACGAATCGGCGCTGACCGACTGGTCGTTTCCCGGCCGCGGCCTGATCCGCGGCGAGGCGCTGGCCCACTACGTGCGCGAGGCCACCGGCAACAGACCGTTCGAGCAGATGAAGATTCCGCTGGGCATCGTCGCGACCGATCTCGACAGCGGCAAGGCCATCCTGTTCCGCCGGGGGGACGTCGGCACGGCCGTGCGCGCGTCCAGCGCGGTGCCGGCGGTGTTCCAGCCGGTCCGGATCGGCACTCACGAATATGTGGACGGCGGCCTGGCGTCGCCGGTGCCCGTGCGCGCCGCGCGCGACATGGGCGCCGACGTCATCATCGCGGTCGACATCTCGCAACTGCCCGACGGGGGCGACACCAGCAACGCCCTGCACATGCTGCTGCAGAC
>JBJMWF010000291.1:0-6399 GCA_045810265.1 Vitreoscilla sp.
CTGGGCGCCAAGCGCCTCGATCTGCTGGACGGCCGCCGCCAGCGGTTCCTCCAGGACGTCGGCCATCACGACGTTCATGCCCTTCCGGGCGGCCAGGCGCGAGGTCTCCAGGCCGAAGCCGGAGGCTGCGCCGGTGATGACGGCCGTGCGGCCTTGCCAGGAAGGAGTGCTCATGAGTGTCTCTGTGAAGTCGTTGTTGGTCAGAACCGGGCCAGGCGGATTCGCAATCCGTCGCGTGAACGCTTTGCTAGCTCAGTGCGGCGCGGCCCGCCTCAGGATCGAATCGAAATCCGTGCTGCCGCCCAGCTGGCCGAAGGCGTCGGGCGCGCCGTCGAGGCGGCTCTCGCAGAACGCCGAGAAGACCGGCCCGGGCGCGGTCTGCGCGAGCAGCGACGCCTGTGTGACGAGCGCCAGATCACGCGCGAAGCGGCGCGCATCGATCTCGTCGACGCCGCCTTCCACACGGGCCAGCAGGCGCTCGGTCGCGCGATCGAGCAGCGGATGGGCGCCCTTGGCGGCACGCGTCTCGAAGGCAATGGCCTCGGCGATCGGGCCGCTGCGCAGCGCGCGCAGCAGGTCCAGCGCCATGATGTTGCCCGCGCCTTCCCAGATCGAGTTCAGCGGCATCTCGCGGTACAGGCGCGCCATCACGCCCTCGCCCTCCCCTTCGACGTAGCCGTTGCCGCCCAGGCACTCCATGGCCTCCTGCGCGAAGTGGCTGCCGCGCTTGCAGACCCAGTACTTGGCGGCCGGCGTCAGCAGCCGGCGCATCAGCGCCTCGTGCTCGCGCTCGGCGGCAGGTGTCGCAGTGTCCTCGCTGCGGTCGACCGCGCGCGCCAGGCGCAACGCGAGCGCCGTCGACGCCTCGCTCTCCAGGGCGAGATCGGCCAGCACGTTGCGCATCAGCGCGTGCTCGACCAGCCGCTTGCCGAAGGCCTTGCGGTGCGTCGCGTGATGCAGCGCCAGCGACAAGGCGCCTCGCATCAGGCCCGCAGTGCCGAGCGCGCAATCCAGCCGTGTCAAGGCGCCCATCGCCAGGATCTGCGGGAGCCCGCGGCCCTCGTCGCCGACGCGCCAGGCGAACGCCTCGACGAACTCGACTTCGGAGCTGGCGTTGGCCTTGTTGCCGAGCTTGTCCTTGAGCCGCTGGATGCGGATCGCGTTGAGCGAGCCGTCGGGCAACCAGCGCGGCAGGAAGAAGCAGGTCGGGCCTGCCGGGGTCTGCGCGACCACGAGGAAGGCGTCGCTCATGGGCGCCGACATGAACCACTTGTGGCCCGTGAGGCGATAGCGCTCGCCCCATGCGTCCTGGCCGTCGGGCACGGCTTGCGTGGTGTTGGCGCGCACGTCCGAGCCACCCTGCTTCTCCGTCATGCCCATGCCCATGGTCATCGCCGTCTTGGCGCTGGCGAGCTGGAAGCGGGCGTCGTAGCGCGGGCTGGCCAGCAGCCCCGCGAAGGTGTCCTGCAGCGCCGCGTTCGCGCGCAGGGCGGGCGCGACGGCATAGGTCATCGAGACGGGGCACAGCACCGACGCCTCCAGTTCGGTGAACAGCATGAAGCCGGCCGCGCGCTCCACATGGCTGGGGCCGTCGACCGCCCAGGGCGAACCATGCAAGCGGTGCTGCAGCGCCGCGCCCAGCAGCACGTGGTAGCTCGGATGGAACTCGACTTCGTCGATGCGGTTGCCGACGCGGTCGTGCGAGTGCAGCGTGGGCGGGTGCAGATTGGCCAGCCGCGCGTGCTGCTGCATCTGCGCGCTGCCGGCCATCGCGCCCAGCATCGCGAGCGAGTCCGGCGCCAGCGCCGGGTCGTTGAAACTGACCGCGTCGCGCAACGCCGCATTCGTCTCGAACAGGTTGACGTTCTCGAACGGCGGCACCTGGTTCAGCACGACGTGCGTCGCGCCATGCGGATCGATGCTCATGATGCAGGTCGCTCCATGTCGATGTGGACGATGCCGTCTTCGAGGTAGGTCTCGCCCACGGGCAGATAGCCGTGGCGGCCGTAGAAATCTCGCAGGTGGGCCTGCGCGCCGATGCGGTTGGGCTGGCCGGGCCAGGTCTGGTCGCAGCGCCGCAGCGCCTCGGCGATCAGCACGTGGCCCAGGCCGGTGCCGCGCTGCGACGGGTTGACGACCACGCGGCCGATCGACGGGGGCTCGAACTTGACGCCCGGATCGCAGACGCGCACGTAGGCGAGCAGCTCGCCCTGCGCGTCACGCCCCAGCAGGTGCCACGCCTGTCGATCGAGGCCGTCCGGGTCAAGATAGACGCAGTCCTGCTCCAGGACGAAGATCCTCGAGCGCAGCGCCAGCATGTCGTACACGTCGTCGCCGCTCAAGCCCGCGAAGCGGGTCCATTGCCAGGTCAGCATCTGTCTCGTCCAGGAAGTTGGATCAGACGAGCTTAACCAATTGCTTGCCCTGGTTCTTGCCCTTGAGCAGGCCGAAGAAGGCTTCGGGCGCGCTGGCGATGCCTTGGGCGACGCTCTCGCGGTACTTGAGCTTGCCCGTCGCGACCATCGTGCCCAGCTCCTTCAGGGCCTCCGGCCAGATCTCCATGTGTTCGCTGACGATGAAGCCCTCGATCCTCATGCGGTTCGTCAGGATCAGCTGCGGCAGCGTCATCGGGATCGGCTCGCCGTTGTAGCCGGCGATCATGCCGCACATGGCGATGCGCGCGAACGCGTTGGCGCGCAGCATCACGGCATCCAGCAGCATGCCGCCGACGTTCTCGAAGTAGCCGTCGATGCCGTCCGGGCAGGCGGCCTTGAGCGCGCCGCTCATGGACTTCAGGTCGCCGTACTGACGGTAGTCGATGCACTCGTCGAAGCCGAGTTCTTCCTTCACGGAGCGGCATTTGTCCGGGCCGCCGGCGATGCCCACGACGCGGCAGCCGCGCGCCTTGGCGAGCTGGCCCACCGCACCGCCGACCGCGCCGGCCGCCGAGCTCACGACCACCGTCTCGCCGGCCTTCGGATTGATGATCTTGACCAGCCCGTACCAGCCCGTCACGCCGGGCATGCCCACCGCGCCCAGGTAGGCCGACAGCGGCACATGCGTCGTGTCGACCTTCTGCAGCACGCCGCGCTGGTCGGCATTGACGACCGCGTACTCCTGCCAGCCGCCCATGCCCACGACCTTGTCGCCAGCCTTGAAATGCGGGTTCTTCGACTCCACCACCTCGCCAGCCGTGCCGCCGATCATCACCTCGTCCAGCGGCTGCGGCGCGGCGTAGCTCTTGGTGTCGTTCATGCGGCCGCGCATGTACGGATCCAGGCTCAGGAAGTGGTGGCGCACCAGCACCTGGCCGTCTGCCAGCGGCGCGACCGGCGTCTCGACCAGCTTGAAGTTCTCGGCGCTGGGCTCGCCCTTCGGGCGCGATGCGAGCAGGATCTGGCGGTTGGTGGTGGACATGCGAAAGTCTCCTTGTAGTGACGGGATACGGCGCCCGGTATGGCGCGCCAGTGGGAATCTCAGGATGCGGCGCCGATCTCGGCGCCGCGCTTCAACGATCGCAGCAGCTTGAAGGTGCCGGTGGCATGCGCGCACAGTGCACCGCTCTCGTCGCGCACGCTGCCTTCGCAGAACGCCATGCTCCTGGTGCCGTGCAGCAGGTGGCCGGTGGCCATCAACTTGCCGACGGAGGGCCGCATGAAGCTGGTCTTCATCTCGACGGTGACGATGCCGGGCGCGCCATGGTCGGCGGCGTCGCGCACGCTGCGCGCGGCGTGCGCCATCACCACGTCCAGCAGCGTCATCACCACGCCGCCATGCGCGACGTCCCACGAGTTCTTCATCTCGGGCCGCACCTCGAGGCTGATCTCGGCGATGCCCGAGTCGAAGCGCCACAGCTGCATGCCCAGCGCCTGCACGAACGGGATGTCGAGCGCGAACTGGAGCGGGCGGCGGTCGGTCATGGCGATCAGGCGCCGTGCACCGAGCTGGCGCCGCCGTCGACGGCGATGAACTGCCCGGTGATGTGCTTGCCGGCGTCGCTGGCCAGCAGCACCGCGGCACCCTTCAGGTCTTCATCGTCGCCCAGGCGGCGCAGCGGCACGTGGGCGCGCATGTTGTCCACGCCGACGTGGGCGAGCAGGCCCGCGGTCATCTTGCTGGGAAAGAAGCCCGGCGCCAGCGCGTTGACGTTGATGCCGTGCACGCCCCATTCGCCGGCCAGGGCGCGTGTGAAGTTCAGCACCGCGGCCTTGCTGGTGTTATAGGCCACGGAGGTCATCGCGCCGGTATTGCCGGCCAGGCCGGCGATCGAGGCCACGTTGATGATGCGGCCGCGCCGGCGCGGGATCATGCTGGCCTTGCCGATCGCCTGCGACAACAGGAAGATCGCCCGCACGTTCAGGTTCATCACCTTGTCCCAGGCCTCGAGCGGATGATCCTCGGCCGGTGCGCCCCAGCTGGCACCGGCGTTGTTGACGAGGATGTCGACATGGCCCAGCCTGGCGAGCGACTCGTCGGCCAGGCGCTGGATCTCGGCCGGTTGGCTGGAGTCGGCGGCGATCCAGTCGGCCTGGATGCCGCGCGCCTGCAAGCTCGCGGTGGCCGCCTCGAGCTCGGCCGCCTTGCGCGCACTGAGCACGACACGCGCGCCGGCTTCGCCCAGCGCTTCGGCGATCTGCAGGCCCAGCCCGCGCGAGCCGCCCGTGACGAGCGCGGTGCGGCCGCGAAGGTCGAACAACTGCTGGATGCTGCGCCGTTCGGCGTAGGTGGTGGTGGGTATCGCGGAGGCGGTCATGGGTCTCGTCGTCGATCTGTCAAAAAGCGTCTTCGGGAATGTCGCGGCAGGTGCGATCACGCGCCTCGACGACGCGCAGCCAGGCGTCGGTCCTGGGCAATTCGTAGCGCATGAAGTAGTCGAGCGCGGCCAGCCGGCCGACGTTCGCAGGGGCATCGGAGGCGCCCGTTTCGACGATGGCGGCGCCGACATCCAGCCACAGCCAGGCCAGCACCGTGTGGCCGAAGGCCTGCAGGTAGGGCGTGGCGTTGGCGAGCGCGTCTTCGGGCGAGGCCGTGGCCCAGGCCGACCGCGTGGCCGCGCCCAGGCGCTGCAAGGCCTGCGCGAGCGCGTTCGCGTGCGCCGCGAGACGCGCCTGCGGGAGCGCCCGCGCGATGGTCGCATCGATGCGGTGCGCCAGCAGCTTCAGGCCGGCGCCGCCCTGCATCACGGCCTTGCGGCCCAGCAGGTCCAGCGCCTGGATGCCGTGCGTGCCCTCGTGGATCATGTTCAGGCGGTTGTCGCGCCAGTGCTGCTCCACCGGAAAATCGCGCGTGTAGCCATAGCCGCCGTGGATCTGGATTGCCAGGCTGTTGGCTTCCAGCGCCCATTCGCTGGGCCAGCTCTTGGCGATCGGCGTCAGCATCTCCAGCAAGGTGCCGGCCGCGGCCGAGGACTCCGCATCGCCGGTGTGCTGCTCGTCGACGAGGCGCGCGCAGTACAGCGCCAGCGCCATGCCACCCTCGACATACGACTTCTGCGCCAGCAGCATGCGCCGGATGTCCGCGTGCTCGATCAGGCGCACCGGCGGCGCCGAGGCGTCCTTGCCGCCGGCACCGACGGGGCGCCCTTGCGACCGTTGCTTCGCGTACTCGAGGCTCGCGTCATAGCCGGCCGCGCCCAGCATGGTCGCGCCCAGGCCGACGCCGATGCGCGCCTCGTTCATCATGTGGAACATGCAGCGCAGGCCCTCGCCCGGCTGCCCCACCAGGTATCCGGTCGCGCCACCCTTCTCGCCGAAATTCAGCAGCGTGTTGGTGGTGCCCCGAAAGCCCAGCTTGTGGTTCAGGCCGGCGAGGCTGACGTCGTTGCGTTCGCCGGTGAGCCGGCCCTCGGCATCGACCCGGTTCTTGGGCACGATGAACAGCGAGATGCCCTTGACGCCCGCAGGCAGCCTGCCGTCTGGCCCGGGAATCTTGGCCAGCACCAGATGCACGATGTTGGGCGTGATCTCGTGCTCGCCGGCGGAGATCCACATCTTGTTGCCGACCAGCCTGTAGCGCGGGCCCAGCGGGTCCGACTCGAAGTCCGCGCCATCGGCCGTCGCGCGCGTGGCGATGTCGCTCAGCGACGAGCCGGCCTGCGGCTCGCTCAGGCACATGGTGCCGAACCACTCGCCGGCGAATTCGCGTGCCGCAAACACCTGCTGCTGGCGATCCGTGCCATGCGCCATCAGCAGTCCGGCGTTGCCGCGCGTCAGCATCGTGTAGGCGCCCATCGCGATCGAGGCCTGCGAGAAGAACGCGTTGGCCGCCATCTCGACGACGCACGGCAGCTGCATGCCGCCGATCGCGGCGTCCTGTGCCGCGGCGATCATGCCGGTGTCCGCGTACGCGCGCAGACCCTCGTGCGTGGCCTGCGGCAGGTGCACGCGCTCGCCGTCGAAG
>JBJMWF010000292.1:0-27135 GCA_045810265.1 Vitreoscilla sp.
CGCGGGGCACGACATCAACTACATCGGGCTGTCCGGTGCGCTGTGGTTCGCCGGCGCGCCGGGCGAGCCGCCCATGGCGCCACCCACGCTGGTGGGAGACCTGGGTGGTGGGGCGCTGTACCTGGCGATGGGCCTTCTTGCGGGCCTGCTTTGCGCACGCGCCACGGGCGTCGGCCAGGTGGTGGACGCGGCGATCGTCGATGGCAGCGCCAACCTGATGAACCTGCTGCTGTCGGTGCACGCCGCCGGCCAGCAGCCGTTCGAGCGGGGCCGTGGCTTGCTCGACGGCCCGCACTGGTACGGCAGCTACGGCTGCGCGGACGGACTGTTCGTCAGCGTCGGCGCGCTCGAGCCGCAATTCAGCGCGCTGCTGTTCGCCAAGCTGGGGCTGGCCGGCGACCCCGATTTCGGCAACCCCTACGACGCCCGGCGCTGGCCGCGGCTGCGCGAGCGTCTGGCCGCGCTGTTCGCGTCGCAGCCGCGCGCGCACTGGATCGAACTGCTGGAAGGCAGCGACGCCTGCTTCGCGCCGGTGCTGACGCCGCGCGAGGCGATGGCGCACCCGCACATGGCCGCGCGCGCCGTGTACGCGGAGCGGGATGGCCTGTTGCAGGCTGCGCCGGCGCCGCGCTTCTCGGCGACACCCTCGGCCGTGCCCGGTGCCGTCCCGCAACGTGGGCAGCACGGCGCGGAGATCCTGCGCCAGGCCGGTCTGTCAGACGACGCCATCGTCCTGTTGCTTGCGCGCTGAACTCCGGGGTGCTGCGGTGGCAGCTCCATTGATGAGTGGGCAGGCCGCGCCATTCCGTGGTTTTTTTCGAACGGGCGCTTTCATTTCCTAACATCAACAACACTTCGCGGTCAGGTCTTACGGATTCCCCTTCCAACGATTTAGGGGGGAACCGCGATTTCCTTCACACCGGACGGGTTATTTGCTTAAAGTGAACGACAAGACTGCTCGCATCGCCTGACAGCGTGCTAGCGGAACCCCCTTAGTCATTTGTCTTCGTTCAACTTTCAGGAGTCCTGGTCCATGACCTCCAGCAAATTCGCCAAATCCCTCGTCGCGGTTGCCGCGGCGCTGTTCGCCGGCCTGGCGTCCGCCACGTCCGTCTACCCCGATTTCACCGTCGACACGTCCGCGCTTGGCGGCGGCGGCAAGCTGGGAACGTTCACGGCCAACGACATCAGCGGCCAGTACCACGAGCAACTGACGTTCACGTCCGACTCCACCTTCGTCGTCACGCTCGACTTCGTGGCACAGGGCTTCAACCACGACGACACCGATGCGGCGCTGTCCAAGAGCCTGACCGCGGGCCAGACCGGTCTGGGCGCCAACTACGGCCTGCTGGCGATCCTCAACGGCACCGGCACGTACAGCACCGTCGGCGGCGTCACCACCTTCTCGCTGACCCCGGGCGGCGAGCTGACGCTGAGCTACGACGCCGGCGCCAACGCCACGTTCAACGCCCCGGCTGCGCCGGGCGGCTCGTTCACCATCGCCGCCAACGGCGACACGATCACGACGCTGGCCACCGGCGTCGCCCAGGTCGGCAACGGCTCGGTGAGCTGCACGGCGCCCAACCTGTGCGGCGCCTTCGGCCAGCAGACCTCGTTCGCCCTGACGGCGGCCGGCGCCAGCTTCTTCGTCGCCCCGAATCCGTTCTACTCGCTGAGCCTGCAATCGGGCCAGTTCGAGGGCTTCCCGATCGTGGTGGGCACCACCGTCACGTCGTCCGGCTCGCTGAACGCGGTCTTCGCGGTGCCCGAGCCGGCTCCGCTGGCCATGATGAGCGTGGCGCTGCTGGGCTTCCTGGCTGTGCGCCGCCGTCAGCGCGGCTGATTGCGTAAGCGGCGGCAGTTGCCGCCGCTGGCCGTCGGCCGACTTTGTAGGTCGGTCGCGGTACTTTGGCTTGCAATGAGCCAAAGTTGATACTTGTGCGGCCGAAGTCTCCGCTCTACATTCGCGCATCGACCCGACAGAGGTCGCGACCGGATGGAGACAAGCCGTCATGAGGCCCTGGGCCCAGCTGTCGACGAACGAACTGAGCGTGCTCGAAGGCGTGTTCTGGCTACACGGACCTTCGCGCGACGCCTTGTCGCAGCGCCTGTCGCTGTCGCGCGCGCACGCCAACGCGGTCGTCGCCGGCATGCTGGAGCAGGGCTGGCTCGACCGCGGCGGGCAGCGCCAGTCCTCAGGCGGCCGCCGTGCCGAGACGCTGTGCCTGCATCCCGCGCTCGGCGTCCTGCTTTGCGCCGACCTCGGGGCCACCAGCATCGAGGTCGCCGTGCTGTCGCTGGATCTGCAGGTGCTGGCACGCCACGGCGAGCCGATCGACGTGCGGCTGGGGCCGGGTCTCGTGCTGTCACGCATCCGCGCGCTGATGCGCGAGGTGCTGGCCATGCGCAAGCTCAAGGCGCGCGACGTGCTGGCGATCGGCATGGGCGTGCCGGGCCCGGTGGATTTCGCGACCGGCCAGCCCGTGGAGCCGCCGCTGATGCCGCAGTGGGACAGCTTCTCGATCCGCGACGACCTGCGCGCTGAGTACGAGGCGCCGGTGTGGGTGGACAACGACGTCAACCTGATGGCGCTGGCCGAGCTCTGGCGCCTCAAGCGCGCGCTGCCCAACTTCCTGGTGCTGAAGGTCGGCACGGGCATCGGCTGCGGCGTGGTCTGCCACGGCGAGGTCTATCGCGGGGCCAACGGCTCGGCCGGTGACGTCGGGCACATCTGCGTCGATCCGGCCGGGCCGCGCTGCCACTGCGGCAACGTGGGATGCGTGGAGACCATGGCCGGCGGTCCGGCGATCGCGCGCGACGCGACCACCGCCGCCCAGGCCGGCCACAGCGCGCCGCTCGCCGAACGCCTGGCCGCGGCGGGCGTGCTGACGCCCGAAGACGTCGGACAGGCCAGCCGCGCCGGCGACGCCGCCGCCAACCAGATCGTGCAGCGGGCGGGCACGCAGATCGGCCAGATGCTGGCGTCGGTGGTCAACTTCTTCAATCCGTCGCACGTGTTCGTCGGCGGCGGCCTCACGCGCATCGGCCCGCTGTTCCTGGCCTCGCTGCGCCAGTGCGTGTACCAGCGCTCGCTGGCCTTGTCGACGCGACACCTGGAGGTCGGCTACACGCCGCTCGGCGACCAGGGCGGGCTGATCGGTGCAGGGGTGCTGGCGCTGCAGGAAACGCTGCGCGGGCGGGCGAAGGTGCTGGCATGACAGCTCCGCGCGCGGTCACCGTCGGCTTCGATCGCATCGTCAAGGCCTTCGGCGCCGTCCAGGTGCTGCATGGCGTCAGCTTCGATCTGGCGCCGGGGCGTGTCGTCGGCCTGCTGGGGGAGAACGGCGCCGGCAAGAGCACGCTGATGAAGATCCTCTCGGGCTACGAGCCGGCCACCGCGGGCGAGGTGCGCATCGACGGCGTGCCCGTGAGCTTCGACGGCCCGCGCGCGGCCGAGGCGCGCGGCATCGTGATGATCCACCAGGAGTTCGCGCTCGCCGAGGACCTGACGATCGCGCAGAACATCTTCCTCGGCCACGAGCGCACGCGCGGGTGGTGGCTCGATGACGCAGCGATGCGTGCCGAGACGGCGCGCGTGCTCCGTCTGGTGGGCCTGGCGGCCGGCCCGGATACGCCGGTGCGCCAGTTGATCGTCGCCGAAAAGCAACTGGTCGAGATCGCCAAGGCCTTGCAGCGCGACGCGCGCGTGCTCGTGATGGACGAGCCGACGGCCACGCTCACGCCCGGCGAGACCGAACGCCTGTTCGCGCTGATCGCGCAGCTCAAGGGCGAGGGCGTGACGGTGGTCTACATCTCCCACAAGCTCGACGAGATCGAACGCATCACCGACGAGGTGGTGGTGATGCGCGACGGCCGTTTCGTCGCGCGGGAGCCCACCCGCACGCTCACGCGCAGGCAGATGGCCAACCTGATGGTCGGCCGCGAGTTGAGCGATCTGTATCCCGCCAAGGACGCGCGACCGCAGGCGCCACCGCTGCTGAGCGTGCGCGGCCTGAATGTGCCCGGCTGGGCCCGCGACGTCGACTTCGAGGTGGCGCCGGGCGAGATCCTCGGCTTCGCCGGCCTGGTCGGGGCCGGCCGCACCGAGATGTTCGAGGGCTTGCTGGGCCTGCGCGCCCACAGGGTGCGCTCGCTCGAGATCGACGGCCGTCCGGCGCGCATCCGCAACCCGCGCGAGGCGGCGGCCCAGGGCCTGACCTACCTCAGCGAGGATCGCAAGGGCAAGGGCCTGCACGTGCGCTTCGGCCTGGCGCAGAACCTGACGCTGATGGCATTGCGCCGCTACGCCGCGCCGTGGCTGCACCCGTCCGCCGAGCGCGGGGCGCTCAAGACGGCGATCGACGAGTTCGGCATCCGCACCGGCTCGCTGGACATCCCCGCTTCGTCGTTGTCCGGCGGCAACCAGCAAAAGCTGGCGCTCGCCAAGGTGCTGCATCCGGGCCCGCGCGTCATCGTGCTCGACGAGCCGACGCGCGGCGTCGACGTCGGCGCCAAGCGCGACATCTACTTCCTGATCCAGCGCCTCGCGCGCGAGGGCAAGGCGGTGATCGTCATCTCGTCCGAGCTGGTCGAGCTGATCGGCATCTGCCACCGCATCGCCGTGATGCGCGCCGGCGCCCTGCAGGCCACGCTGGCCGCGGACCAACTCACCGAGGAGGCCCTGATTGCCCACGCCACCGGACTCCACTGAAGCCGCCGCGGGCACGCGAGAGCGCGGCGTGACCCGCGCCCGCCATGCCTGGACGCGCCTGCACGGGCTGGGCCCGGTCGTCGGCCTGCTGGCGCTGTGCGCGGGCGGCTTCCTGTTGAACCACGATTTCGCGACCATGGACAACGCGATGAACGTGCTCACGCGCACCGCCTTCATCGGCATCATCGCGGTGGGCATGTGCTTGGTCATCATCAGCGGCGGCATCGACCTGTCGGTCGGCTCGATGGCGGCGCTGATCGCCGGCGGCGTGATCCTGCTGATGAACGCGCTCGGCGCGCACCACGTCGCGCCATGGCTCGCGGTGGCGCTGGGCGCCGGCTTCGCGGTGCTGCTGGGCGCGCTGTTCGGCCTGGCGCACGGCCTGCTGATCACCCGCGGGCGCATCGAACCGTTCATCGTGACACTGGGCACGCTGGGCATCTTTCGGGCGACGCTGACCTGGCTGTCGGACGGCGGCGCCATCACGCTGGACAACGACCTGGCCGACGCCTACGCGCCGGTCTACTACGCCGCTGTCCTTGGCATACCGGTGCCGGTATGGGTGTTCCTGATCGTCGCCGTGCTCGGCGCGGCCATCCTCAATCGCACGGCCTACGGCCGCTACGTGCAGGCCATCGGCTCGAACGAGCAGGTGGCGCGCTACGCCGCGGTCGACGTCGACTTCACCAAGATGATGACCTACGTGCTGCTGGGCGCCTGCGTAGGCGTCGCGACGCTGCTGTACGTGCCGCGGCTGGGCTCGGCGTCACCCACCACCGGGCTGCTGTGGGAGCTGGAGGCGATCGCCGCCGTGATCGTCGGCGGCACGGCGCTCAAGGGCGGCGCCGGCAGCATCACGGGCACGGTGGTCGGCGCGATCCTGCTGTCGGTCATCGGCAACATCCTGAACCTCACCAGCATCATCAGCGTGTACCTCAATGCGGCAGTGCAGGGCGGCGCGATCATCATCGTGGCCTTCATGCAGCGGCGCAGGAAATAGGCGAAGTTCCCTCGCGGCCTGGCCGCAATCGTTCGTTCCATAAAACCGGAGACAGACATGAAACCGATCCCACGCAGACTCGTCCTCGCGCTCTCGGCGGCCACCGTCGCGATGGCTGCGCCGTTCGGCGCGTTGGCGCAGAACAAGGTCAACCTCGGCGTCGCCATCCCGTCGGCCGACCACGGCTTTACCGGCGGCATCGTCTGGTGGGCGAACGAGGCCAAGAAGGAGCTCGAGAAGAAATATCCCGACCTCAAGGTGACCGTCAAGACCTCCAAGGACGCCGGCGAGCAGGCCAACCAGCTGCAGGACCTGGTGACGGCCAACAAGATCAACGCGCTGGTGATCTTTCCGCACGAGTCGGCGGCGCTGACCAAGCCGGTGCAGCAGGTGCATGGCAAGGGCGTCTACGTGACCGTGGTCGACCGCGGGCTGACCGACGAGAGCGGCCAGGACGCCTACGTCGCCGGCGACAACACCGCCTTCGGCAAGGTGCCCGCCGAATACATCGCCAAGGCGCTCAACGGCAAGGGTGACATCGTCGCGCTGCGCGGCATCGCCACCACGCTGGACACCGAGCGCATGGACGCCTTCAACAGCGTGATGAAGAACTATCCCGACATCCACCTGCTGGACGCCAAGTACGCCAACTGGAACCGCGACGACGCCTTCAAGACCATGCAGGACTTCCTCACGCGCTTCAAGCACATCGACGCCGTGTGGGCGGCCGACGACGACATGGCGGTGGGCGTGCTCAAGGCGATCGACCAGGCCAAGCGCACCGACATCAAGCTGGTGTTCGGCGGCGCCGGCGCCAAGGGCATGATCAAGACGCTCAAGGACGGCACCGACCCGCGCATCCAGGCCAACGTGTCGTACTCGCCCAAGTTCATCTACGACGCCATCAAGATGACGGCCGAGGCGCGCCTGAAGGGCGAGAAGCTGCCGCCCAAGACCATCATCCCGTCGGTCTTGATCACCAAGGCGAACGCAAAGGACTTCTACTTCCCGGAATCCCCGTTCTGATCGAGAAAGGTCTCGCCATGGCACGCCCCATCACGCAGGCGTTCTGGGACGCCGGCTTCGCTGACTTCGCGGCTCGCTTCGTGCGGATCCTGCAGGCGTTCGAGGAGGTCGACGTCAATTTCGCGCTCGAGGTGCATCCGACCGAGATCGCCTTCAAGGGCGATGGCACCGTGCGCACCTTCGGCGGCCACACCAGCTTCGGCGACCCGCGCCGCAACCGGGATTTCCGCAGCGTCGGCCGCGAGTGGGAAGACAGCCGCCTGGACCGCGCGCATGGCGCGACCGAGAGCGCCGCGTTCTGCCGCCGCGTGGACTTCGAGCCGGCCAAGGGCGCCTTCGATGCCGTCTTCGACAAGGCCAGGCAGGGTGGCATGGCCGGGAGCGCGCGATGACGCGCCGGCTGCGCTACGCGATGGTGGGTGGCGGCCGCGACGCCTTCATCGGTGCCGTGCACCGGGCGGCGATGGCGCTCGATGGGCGGTACGAGCTGGTGGCGGCCGCGCTGTCTTCGACGCCTGAGAAGTCCCGTGAATCGGGCCGTGACCTGGGACTGCCGGACGACCGCAACCATGGAACGTGGCAGGAGCTGCTGGCCGATGAGCGGCGCCGGTCGCCGGAGGAGCGGGCCGACGTCGTGGTCATGGTCACGCCCAACCACCTGCACTACGAGGTCGCGCGCGCGTTCGTCGACGCGGGCCTGCACGTCGTCTGCGACAAGCCGCTGGTGCACACCACGGCGCAGGCCGAGGATCTGGCCGCCTTGGTGGCCGCACGCGGCACGCTGTTCGCCGTCACCTACAACTACACCGGCTATCCGATGGTGCGCGAGGCCCGCGAGCTGGTGCGCGAAGGCGCGATCGGCGCGGTGCGCAAGGTGGTCGTCGAGTACCACCAGGGCTGGCTGGCCGGCGCGCTGGAGTCGTCGAACAACAAGCAATCGGCATGGCGCATCGACCCGGCCCGCGGCGGCCCGGCCGGCGCGATGGGCGACATCGGCTCGCATGCCGAGAACCTGGTCTCGACCGTCACCGGCCTGGAACTCGAGAGCCTGTGCGCGGACCTGACGGCGTTCGGCCCGGGCCGGGCGCTCGACGACGATGCCGGCCTGCTGCTGCGCTTCGTCGGCGGCGCACGCGGCATGATGTCGGCCTCCCAGATCGCCGTGGGCCATGAAAACGACTTGCGCCTGTGCGTGATCGGCGAGCGCGGCATGCTGGACTGGCGCCAGGAAGACCCCAACGTGCTGATCCATGCGCCCGGCGATGGCCCGCGGCGCACGCTGACGCGCAATTCGCCGGGGCTCAGTGATGCCGCGCGGCGCGCCTGCCGCCTGCCGCCCGGCCACCCGGAGGGCTTCATCGAGGCCTTCGCGAATCTTTACCAGGGCGTCGCCGCCGATCTGCAGATACGCGCCGCCACCGGGCGTCCGGCGACGGCGCAGGAAGCCGAGTACCCGCGCATCGAGGACGGCGTGCGCGGCGTGCGCTTCATCGAGAAGACGGTCGAGTCATCGGCGAGTCATCAGAAGTGGACGCTGCTGCGTTGAGGAGGTACGCGCCTTGCTGCGCGGCGTACCGACCTCTTGGCACAATGCGACCATGCTTCCTGCTCACCGATTCGCTCTCACTGGAACGGCCCTGGCCCTGCTGGGCGCACTGGCCGCGCCAGCGATGGCCGATGACGCCGACAACGAGGCGTTCTACCACCGCGCCTCCGAATGCGCGGCCGCGATGCAGTTCGACCAGTACGCGCTCGTCGCCCGCGCCCGCTCCGGCGATACCAGCGTGCGCCCGGCGCTGTTCGAGATCACCAAGCTGGGCTTCGCCTATGTCGGCGAGGCCTACCTGAAGGGCCTGCGCGATCCGCGCGGCGGCCAGATGCTCAAGGCCGCCAGCGCGGAGCAGAAGGACTGGCCTGCCGCTCGCCACGCGGCGCTGGTGTCCGAATGCCGCGCCGAGGCCCAGAAGATCTACGACGGCTCGGGCATGTGGAAGATGCTGGTGGACAACAAGGCCAACAAGCGCGTCGACCGCTTCCTGTCGATGCCGCCGCTGCCGGCCTCGTCGGCCAGCCGGTGACGCTGCGGCCGCCCTGATCGGCTCGCGCCTTCGGTCGTCGTCAACGTCGCTTGCCCGGACGCTCCATGGCCGCCTCAGAGCCTGCGAATCCGAGCTTTTCGTAGAACGCCGACACCCCTGTTCGCCCGGCGCGCAGGACCCAGGTCATGCGCTCGTTGTCGCCCATCGCGCTTCGGACCAGCGCGCTGCCGATGCCTCGACCGCGGTGCTCCTGGGCGACCACCACCATCGAGATGTAGCCATTGAAGAGGCCGTCCGTGATCGCACGAAGAAAGCCGACGACCACCTGCTGTTCGATCGCCACCAGGGCGATCTGCGAGCGCGCCACCAGCTCTCGAAAGAGCTCGGGATCCTCGACGCGCGGCCCCCAGTCGTTGGCGGCCAGCAGCAGGCGCGCCTGTTCGAGCTCCTCGGGAAGAATGGTCCTGACCTGCATGGCTTGCTGGTACCCGTTGACGACGACGCACCAGTCTAGCGGTGGAAGGAGGCCTGGCTGCCCCGAAGCCATCAACGAAATCCGGCCCTCATTCACGACATCCTGCCTAGGGATGTGATTGCGCGCGCAGCAGCCCAGACTGGCGCGTGGATCAACGGGATTGACGCCCCTGGCCCGAGCCGACGGGCAGCGCCCGCGACGCAGCGGTGCTTGATGGGAGCTGGAATCCGAACCGGACGCGGCGCGCCTCCCGCCAGCGAACGGCGTCGCTGATCTCCTGTCGCCCTCCATACCTTGGGGGGCATCTCGCCCGCAATCGGCAGCGCCGCCCGCCGGCCGCCCTCCAGGAGTCCCTCATGAACCGTGAACCTGCAAGCACCAGTCCCAGCCCCAGCCTCAGCTTCGCCGAAGTCAAACGCGCCGAACATCTGCTGCCCGAGCCGGTCGCCCAAGCCACGAACGCCTTTCGGCTGGCCTTGTTCGACCAGGGCACCCAGCTCGGCTGGCTCGGGCAGAACGGCAACGGATGGGCCACGCTGGTCGCCGATGCGCAGCAAGCGGTGGTGCTCGAGCAGTACCCGTACGAGGGCGTCACCTACTTCCGGATCAAGGGCAGTGGCACCTACATGTCGGTCAGCGCGAACGCCTACATCGGTTTCTACAACTGGTTGGGCGCCTCGGGCTTCACGTTGAAGGACGGCCATCTCGTCGCCGATGCCAACCAGCAGAAGCTGTCGATCCACTCCATCGACAACGGCTACCTGTACGCATGGGATGCCTACACCGTGCTGGAGGTGCGACAGCAAGCCGTGTCGCCCGTGCTGGCGAACCAGCCGCTCGGCGCAGGCATCGAGCACGTCATCGTGCTGATGCTGGAGAACCGCTCGTTCGACAACATGCTGGGCGGGCTTCACCCGGATCTGACCGCCCAAGGCAAGTACCGCGGCCTGACGGGAACGGAGAGCATCCCCGTCGACCCGGGCAATCCCCGCGGGCCCAGCGTGCAGGTGTTCCAGGGCGGGGATGACCTGAACAACCTGATTCGCCCTTATCCCGATCCCGGCGAGTTGTTCGCCGACATGACCCAGCAGTTGTTCGGTCACGTTCCACCCGCTCCTGGCGTCGTGCCTGCCATGAACGGTTTCGCCTGGAACTACGGCCAACAGCCCGGCGCACCGCTGTCGCCGCACGGGCCGATCGCCGAGCCCGACCCGCACAACATCATGCAGTACTACGAGTCATCCGTGGTGCCGATGACCTCGTACCTGGGGCTGCAGTACGCAGTCTGTGATTCCTGGTTCGCCGCCGGACCGGTGCAGACGCTGGCCAACCGCATCTTCGCCCACTGCGGGACGCCGGGCATCATCCCCGGCACCAACCTGTCGCGGGTCGACAATCCGGATTTCGTCAAGAACATGCCGCTGACGCCGCCGCTGGAGCCGCCCGTCAAGGACAAGACGATCTTCCAGCTGCTCGACGAGACCTGGCCCGGCCAGATCAACTGGAAGGTCTACTATCACGACGCCCCGATCTCGGCGCTGTGCCAGTACGTGTACGACCACTGGGACTGGACCAGCTGGGACGGCGGCAACGTCTACGCGTTCAACCAGCGCTTGTCGAACCAGACCAACCTCGAGTACGACATCGTGCACGGCCGGCTGCCCAAGTACAGCTTCATCGAACCGCGCTACACCGACTTCTTCGGCGACGGGCCGGTCAACTCCTCGCATCCAGGCGGCGCGGGCATCGATTTCAGTGACCCGAACGGCGGCTCCCTGCCGCCGCCGATCTCGGTAAAGGACGGCGAGCACCTGCTTGCCCAGGTCCATGGGATCCTGGCCAAGTACCCGGAGACCTTCAGCAAGACCTTGCTGGTGGTTCTGTACGACGAGCACGGCGGCCTGTACGACCATGTGCCGCCGCCCGATGCGAAATCGCCGTTCGCCGCACCGGTCGACAACTTCAACTATGACCGCAACGGCGTGCGCGTTCCGGCGCTGCTGATCAACCCGGCCATCCCGCCAGGCTCCGTCTACCCGCCGCGCGATCCCGGGCAGGTGCCGGTTGCCTACGACCACACCAGCCTGATCAGCACCGTGTGCGCGCAATTCGGCGTGCAAGGCCCGCCGTTGACTCCGCGCGTCGAATCGGCACCGACCCTGGCCGGCTTGATCCCGCCGAATGCCGTCGATCATGTGCGCCCGCTGCCGCCCGTGGTGGAGCCGAGCGCCCCGTCGGCAGCCGGCCCGCTGCTGGCCTCGCCCGCCAAGTTCACCATCGCCGCGGCAAGCTGGCAGGTGCGCACGCCGAACGACCTGCCGTCGGCGTTGCTGCCACTGCTGTCGGCGAGCCAGCAGCGGCGGATGCTGCCGGGCCGCTGATCGCCCAGGGCGCGCCTTACTTGGAGAACATGCCGGCAATGCGCTGGCGGATGCGCTGGAAGAATCCGGCGCGTTCGACGGCAGCCAGCGCGACGACCGGCGCTTCGCCGAGCTGCTTGCCGTTGGCGGTGGCGACGACCTTGCCGATGACGGCGCCCTTGGCGATCGGCGCCTCCAGGCCCGGGTTGAGCGTCAGCGAGGTCTTGACCGCGGCGGCTTGTCCCTTCGGGATGACCAGCGTCCAGGCCTGGGCGACGCCGGCCCCGACCTCGGGCACAACGCCATACAGCACCTTGGCGCTGCCCAGCGTCGCGCCTGCCTGGGCAGGCGTGGCCTCCTCGAAGTTGCTGTAGCCCCAGTTGAACAGCACGCGGGTCTGGTCGGCTCGCGCTTGCGGGCTGTTGGCGTTCATGATCACCGAGATCAGGCGCATGCCGTTGCGCTTGGCCGACGCGGTCAGGCAGTAGCCGGCTTCGTCGGTGTGACCGGTCTTGAGTCCGTCGACGGTCGGGTCGGTGTACAGCAGCGCGTTGCGATTGCCCTGCTTGATGCCGTTGTAGGTGAACTCGTGCTCGGCGTAGATCGGGTAGTACTCGGCGCTGTTGCGGATGATGGCCTGCGCCAGCACGGCCAGGTCGCGTGCCGAGGCCTTGTGGTTGGGGTCGGGCAGGCCGGCCGAATTCTCGAAGTGCGTGTGGGTCATGCCCAGCTTCGCGGCTTCGGCGTTCATCATGGCGGCGAAGCCGGATTCCGAGCCGCCGATGTGCTCGGCCAGGGCCTTGGAAGCGTCGTTGCCGCTGTCGATGACGACACCGCGCAGCATGTCCATCAAGGAGGCTTGCGCGTTGAGCGGGACGAACATGCAGCTGTCGCCTTCCTTGCCGCCGCGGCACCAGGCGCTCAGGCTCATGGTGACCGGCTCGTTGGGCTTGAGCTTGCCGCTCTTGAGGCCTTGTTCGACCAGGTAGCTGGTCATCATCTTGGTCAGGGACGCGGGCGGAAGCGGTTCGTCCGGGTTGGACGAGGCGAGGATCTGTCCGGTGTTGAAGTCCATCAGGACCCAGGCCTTGTTGGGCAGCACCGGCACCGAGAGTCCGTTCGCGTCAGTGGTCGTCGCGACTTCGGTGGCTGCGGCCGCCTTGGGCTTGTGAGCCGCTGCGTGCGGCTTGGCGTGCGGCGCGGCGGAAGCGGGCCCGGCCAGGGCGGCCAGGATCGCAGTCGCAAGGAGTGTGGAATGCAGAGGGGCGGTGCGGAGACGGAGGGTCATTGAGAGATCGCTTCCTGAAGAAGCCGGCATGGAGTTCGCGACGGGTGCGGGACGGCGAGCAGCTTCGGCGCCCCTGGGGCGTGCTCGACAGCAAGTCGTGCACGAATCACGCCATTGTGGCGGATCCGGATGGCCGAATGACCCGGCGGCGAGGTCGGCAACGGGTTGGCGGCGGCCCCTCGCGGGCCGCCCTGACTCTCCGGTGCGCCCGCGGCGTCTCGTCGACCGCCGCGCGTCGAACGCGGGTGCCCTACGGCTTGACGAACTTCAGCACGAATTCGTCCTTGGGTTGCGCCGGGTCGGGCGCGTTGCGGTCACGCGGATCGTTCGGGTTGCGCAGGAAGTTGCCCTCGGCGATCAGCCTGAATCCGGCGGCCTGGACTTCGGAGCGCAGGAACGACTCCTCGATGCGGTGCAGCGTGCCCGATTCGGAGATGCCGGTGCCCGCACGTCCCGCGTGGTCGGCGATCACGTAGACGCCGCCCGGCTTGAGCGCCGCGAAGATGGCGCGGTTCATCTGCGCGCGGTCGACCGCGATCCAGCCGAAGTCGTGGTAGTTGAACATCAGCGTCACCAGATCGAGCTTGCCCACGGCCTCCGGCGGCACCGGGTTGTCGAAGGGCAAGGCCGCGTAGGCGATCGGCGCGGCAGGCACGCCGGCCGCCTTCATGCGGGCGCTGCGGTCGGCCAGCACGTCGGCGGTCGAGCGCGGCGGGCTGGCCGGCGCGGCCGCCGGCGCGGCGCCGCCGCCCTCGGGCTGCGCTGGTGCGGCCGGCATCGCGTTCGGATTGCGCGGGCGGCTCTGCGCCCACACCAGTCCGGTGGGCCCGATCGCGCGTGCGAGCAACTCGGTCGTGTAGCCGCCGCCGGTGCTGACGTCGAGCGCCGTCCAGCCGGGCTTGGCGCCGATGAATGTCAGCAGGTCGACCGGATGGCGGCGCGCATCGTTCGTGCGGTCGGCAGGAGTGCGGTCAGGACTGTCGACAAGGGCCTGGATCTGGTCGCGCGACAAGGGCGCCAGCGGAGGGGTCGTGACCGTGGAGGTGGCCGTGGACGAGCTGGTCGTCGTCACCGGCACCATCAGCGGCGCAGCGTCGTGCGACGCACAGCCGAGCAAGCCGGCGGCGAACAGCGCGGCCGTGGCGCCGCGGAGCAGGGAGGTCTGGTGCATGGGCTTGTCTCGTTGTTTTGGGTGCCCGCGATGTTGCCAGAGCAGCGCTTGTCGTGCCGCGGCGTTTCGCCCCACTGCCGTGTCGGGCGACACTGGCTCGCCAGGCGAGCCTCGCAGGCTTGAGAATCGGGCTCGGGACACCACCTGCAGCAGTCCGCCTCATGCCCCTGAAAGACTTCCACCCCGCCGTCGCGCGCTGGTTCGAGCGCCGCTTCGGTGCGCCCACCGCCGCCCAGGTCGCGGCGTGGCCGCACATCCGGGCGGGTCGCGATACGCTGGTGGCGGCGCCGACCGGCTCGGGCAAGACGCTGACGGCGTTTCTGGCGGCGCTGGACGACCTGGTGCGGCGCGGCGTCGCCGGCGAGTTGCCGGACGAGACCGCGGTCGTCTATGTCTCGCCGCTGAAGGCGCTGTCCAACGACATCCGCGCCAACCTCGAGGAGCCGCTGGCCGGCATCCGCGCCGAGCTGGCCGCGATGGGCCTGCCCGAGGTCGACATCCGCACCGCCGTGCGCACCGGCGACACGCCGCAGCGCGAGCGCCAGCAGGCGATGCGCCGGCCGCCGCACATCCTGGTGACGACGCCCGAATCGCTCTACGTGCTGCTGGGCTCGCTGTCGGGCCGGCGCGTGCTGTCGACGGTGCGCAGCGTCATCGTCGACGAGATCCATGCGCTGGCCGCCAACAAGCGCGGCAGCCACCTCGCGCTGTCGCTGGAGCGGCTGCAGAACATCGTCGACGAGCCGCCCTGCGATGCCACGCCGGACGAGGACGGCGTGGTGCCCGATCCGAAGGCGGTCGCCCCGCGCGCGCAGCCGCGCCACGTCACGCGCATCGGGCTGTCGGCCACGCAGAAGCCGATCGACGAAGTGGCACGTTTCCTGGTGGGCGCCGGCGCGCTCGTCGATGGCGTGGCCGACTGCGAGATCGTCGACATCGGCTACAAGAAGCAGCGCGACCTCGCGCTCGAGGTGCCGCCCACCCCGCTGGCCGCGGTGATGTCCAACGACCAGTGGGAGCAGGTCTACGAGCGCATCGTGCAACTGGTCGCGGCCCATCGCACGACGCTCGTGTTCGTCAACACGCGCCGCATGGCCGAGCGCGCCGCGCGCCATCTGGCCGACCTGCTGGGCAAGGAGTTCGTGGCCGCGCACCACGGCAGCCTCTCGCGCGAGCTGCGGCTCGATGCCGAGCAGCGGCTCAAGCGCGGCGAGCTCAAGGTGCTGGTGGCGACCGCGTCGCTGGAGCTGGGCCTGGACATCGGCGACGTCGACCTCGTGTGCCAGCTCGGCTCGCCCAAGTCGATCGCCGCCTTCCTGCAGCGCGCGGGCCGCGCCGGCCATGCGGTGGGGGGCACGCCCAAGGCGCGGCTGTTCCCGCAGTCGCGCGACGAGCTGGTCGAATGCGCCGCGCTGCTCGACGCCATCCGCCGCGGCGAGCTCGATGCGCTGCACGTGCCGCCCATGCCGCTCGATGTGCTGGCCCAGCAGATCGTTGCCGAGACCGCATGCCGGGACTGGGACGAGGACGCGCTCTACGCGCTGATGCGCCGGGCGTGGCCGTATGCGTCGCTGCCGCGCGAGCGCTTCGACGCCGTGCTGCGCATGCTGGCCGACGGCTACACCACGCGCCAGGGACCGCGCGGTTCGTACGTGCACCGCGACGCCGTGCAGCACCAGGTGCGCGAGCGCCGCGGCGCGCGCATGACGGCGCTGACCTCGGGTGGCACCATTCCCGAGAGCGGGGACTACACCGTGGTGCTGGAGCCGCAGGCCGACCGCATCGGCACCGTCAACGAGGACTTCGCGGTCGAGAGCCTGGCCGGCGACGTCTTCCAGCTGGGCAATACCAGCTACCGTATCCTGCGCGTCGAGCCGGGGCGCGTTCGCGTGGAGGACGCCAAGGGCGCGCCGCCCAACATCCCGTTCTGGCTGGGCGAGGCGCCGGGGCGCAGCGACGAGCTGTCGTTCGCGGTCTCGCGGCTGCGCGCGGAGGTCGGCGAGCAGGTGAAGCGGGCAGGGCCGGCCGCCGCGATCGACGCGCTGATCGAACAGACCGGCAACGGCATCGACGCCGAGGCCGCGCGCCAGATCGTCGACCACCTGGCCAGCGCGCAGGCCGTGCTGGGCGCGCTGCCGACGCAGGCGCGCGTCGTGATGGAGCGCTTCTTCGATCAGTCCGGCGGCATGCAGCTGGTGATTCATTCGCCGTTCGGCAGCCGCCTGAACCGCGCCTGGGGCCTGGCGCTGCGCAAGCGCTTCTGCCGCCAGTTCAACTTCGAGCTGCAGGCCGCGGCCACCGAGGACGCGATCGTGCTGTCGCTGTCGACCAGCCACAGCTTCCCGCTGGACGAGGTGGCGCGCTACCTGCGCTCGGCCACCGCGCTGGAGGTGCTGATCCAGGCGTTGCTGGACGCGCCGCTGTTCGCCGTGCGCTGGCGCTGGAACGCCACCACCGCACTGGCCTTGCCGCGCTTCGTCGGCGGCCGCAAGGTGGCGCCGCAACTGCAGCGGATGAAGTCCGAAGACCTGCTCGCGTCGGTGTTCCCCGACCAGGTGGCCTGCGCCGAGAACATCGGCGGCGATCGCGACGTGCCCGATCATCCGCTGGTCGCCCAGACCATGCACGACTGCCTGCACGAGGCGATGGATTCGGACGGCTGGCTCGCCGTGCTGCGCGGCATCGAGTCGGGGGCCATCGAGGTCGTCGCCCGCGACCTGCCGGCGCCGTCGCCGCTGGCTGCCGAGGCGCTCAACGCCCGACCCTATGCCTACCTGGACGACGCTCCGATCGAGGAGCGCCGCACCCAGGCCGTGCAGAACCGCCGTTTCGGCGACGCCGACAATGTCGGCGAGATGGGCGCGCTCGACGCCGACGCCATCGCTGGCGTGCGCGAGGAGGCCTGGCCCCGCGCGCGCAGCGCCGACGAGGTGCACGAGGCCTTGATGACGCTGGGTGCGGTCACCGAGCCGGAGGCGCATGCGAACGAGCATTGGGATGCCGCGCTGGCGCTGCTCGCCAGGGGGGGCCGTGCGACGCGGCTGGTGGCCGGTGAATCAGGCCTGTGGGTCGCCGCGGAACGTCTGGCGATGATGCTGCAGCTGTATCCGGGGGCCGTGCCGCAGCCGCCGATCGCCTCGCCGCCGGGCTACGAAATGGGTGCGGACACGCCGGAGGAAGCGCTGCGCGAACTGCTGCGGGCCCGCCTGGGCGGCCTGGGGCCGGTGACAGTCGACCAACTCGTTGCGCAACTGGGATTGCCACGCGGCCAGGTCGAGGCTGCGCTGGCGGCGCTGCAGTCCGAGGGCAGCGTGTTCCAGGGGCATGTCACGCCGGGGATGTTCGAGGTCGAGTGGTGCGAGCGCCATCTGCTCGCGCGCATCCATCGCTACACCTTGAAGCGCCTGCGCCGCGAGATCGAGCCGGTCGAGCCGCGCGACTTCGTGCGCTTCCTGTTCGAGTGGCAGCACGTGGCGAACGCATCGCGCGTCAGCGGGCCGGAGGCCTTGCCCGCGGTGCTCGCCCAGCTCGAAGGCTTCGAGGCACCGGCCTCGTTGTGGGAGGCCGAGGTGCTGCCGGCGCGCGTCAAGGACTACGCGTCGTCGTGGCTGGACGACCTGTGCACCTCGGGCCGCACGATGTGGACGCGGCTGCGCCCGCTGGCCAGCGGCACGCAGGGCGGCGGCCGCTCGTCGCTGCGCACGACGCCAGTCCTGCTGCTGCCACGGCGCGCAGCGCCGACCTGGTCGCGGCTGGCTTCGGCGTCGACCGACGACGACGCGCCGCTCGGCGGCCGTGCGCAGCGCGTGTTCGATTTCCTCGAGGCCAACGGGGCCTCGTTCTTCGACGAGATCGCCGACGGCGCGCGCCTGCTGCGCGCCGAACTCGAGGATGCGCTGGCCGAACTCGTCGTGCGTGGCCGCGCCAACTGCGACAGCTACGCCGGCCTGCGCGCGCTGCTGGTGCCGGCAGCCAAGCGGGCGACGGCCGCGTCGCGCTCACGCCGCCGCGTCGCGCTGTTCGGCATCGAGGACGCGGGCCGCTGGAACGTGATCCGCGCCCCGCACGCGGGCGACGCCAAGGCGTCCGCCGAGGCGATCGAGCATGTCGCGCGCACGCTGCTGCGCCGCTATGGCGTGGTGTGCTTCCAGCTGCTGGAGCGCGAGGCCGCGTGGCTGCCGCCGTGGCGCGAGCTGGTGCGCGTCTATCGGCGGCTGGAAGCGCGTGGCGAGATCCGCGGTGGCCGCTTCATCGCCGGCGTGACGGGCGAGCAGTTCGCCTTGCCCGACGCCATCGCGACGATGCGCGCCGTGCGCCGCCAGCCGCCGGACGAGGCGATGGTCTGCCTGTCGGCCTCGGATCCGGCCAACCTGCTGGGCACCGTGCTGCATGGCCCCAAGGTGCCGCGCGTCGCGGGCTCGCGCGTGCTGTACCGCGACGGCCTGGCGATCGGCACCAGCATCGGCGGTCAGATCGAGCTGCTGGTGCCGCTCGATCCGGTCCAGACGCGCACCGCGACGCGGGCGCTGGCGCTCGATCCGCAGGTTCGCTTCATGGAGCAGGCGGCAGCCGCGGCGGCGGACATCGGGCAGTCGTCGGCCTGAAAATGCGCGGGTCGCCGGCGTCCCCTGGTTTGCCGCCGCACCGGGCATGACATATTCACGCTCGGCGTGACGTCCGCGTCTGCCGCATCTTGTGCGGGCCGCGCCGCGGCTTCAGAGTTCGTCATCTCGACAAGAACAGCACTGGAGACGACAGGCATGACTGCAGCGACTCGACCCTGGACCGGCATGGTGATCGCCGCCGTCCTCCTCGTAACCGGCTGCGACAGCGGTCCGCGTGAACTGCGCATTGGCGTGCTGGTGGCGCAGACCGGTTCGTCCGGGGCGCGCGGCAAGGATCTGCTGAACGGCGCCACGCTGGCCGCCGAGGAGATCAACGCGGCGGACTACAAGATCGGCGGCAACCGGCTCGCGGTGAAGATTGAGGCGAGCGACGACCGCGGCGAGGTGCCGCTGTCCAAGCAGCAGGCTCAGACCTTCGTCGACTCGGGCGTCAACGCCATCATCGGCCCCGTCAACACGCCGCAGGCGGCGGCCGTCATCCCGGTGGTCGCGGCCAAGGGCATTCCGCAGATGATCACGGCCACCGGCGCATCGCTGGTCGGATTGGGCAGCGGCAACGTCCTGCGGCTGTTGGCCAGCGACGACAAGCAGGGTCGCGCGATGGCTTCGTTCGCCAACGAGATCTCGGTGACCAAGCGCATCGCCACCATCACCGAGAAGTCGGACTATGGGCGCGGCCTGGCGCTGACGTTCGGCGACGCCCTCAGGGCCAAGTCGCTCGCCCCGGTGCTGGCTGTCGAACTGGACGACGGCGCCCTCCCTGCAGACCTGATCGCCCGGCTGAAGGACGCCAAGGTGGACGTGATCGCCCTGTTCGCCAGGGAAGGCCAGCTCAACGCCTTGCTGGACGGCATGGAAGCCGCCGCCATGACCGATGTCACCGTGCTGGGCACCAACGTCGTGCGCAACAAGTCGGTCGCGCAGCGGCCGGTGCGCATCAAGGCGCTCTACGCCACCGCCACCGCCATCGACGCGTCGGAGTTTCCGGAAGGCAAGGCCTTTCTCGAGCGCTTCCACCATCGCTTCGGCACCGATCCGGTGTGGGGCGCGCAGATCTCCTATGACGCCGTCTATGCGCTGGCGGACGCCGCGCGCCAGGGCCGCAGCGTCGACCCGGCGCAACTGGTGGCCACGCTCAAGCGCATCGAGCCCATCACCCAGGTCAACCAGCAGATGCGCTTCGCCAGTTCGGGCGAGCAGGTCTACCCGAACATCGCCGTCTACAAGGCCGAGCGGGAAGCCTGGCACCTGCAGATGATGTCGGCGACCTGGTGAGCCAGGCGCGGGCAGTCAGCGCAGCTGGCGCCCGAAGAAGGTGAAGGTGCGATCCCAGGCCCGCTGCGCCCACACCGGGTCGTACTGTGTCGACGCGATGCGGCCTTCGCCGACGGCCTGCTCGTTGCCGAAGGCGTGGCGCGCCAGGTAGTGGTGGAACTCGTGCTGGACGCCGGCCTCCTTGAGCTTGGCGGCCAGGCCCTCGATCTGCTCGGGCTTGAAGTGCTCATCCTGGGTCGCCCAGTGGCCCTGCAACGGGATCTTGATCTTGCCGGCGTCGATGTACTCGAGCGGCGGGCAGCCGTACCAGGTGACCGCGGCGTCGAGCTCGGGCACGTTGGCCGCGGCCAGCAGCGTCAGCGCTCCGCCCATGCAGAAGCCGACGCAGCCGACCTTGCCGGTGCGCGTCTTCAGGTACTGCGCGGCGCCGCGCACGTCCTGGGTGGCGGCGTCGCCGAAGTTCAGCGCCGTCATCAGGTGATGGGCCTCCTCTTCCTCGACCGTCTTTTTGCCGCGGTACAAGTCGGGCACCAGCGCCAGGTAGCCGGCGTGCGCGAGGCGGTCGGCCACGCCGCGGATCTGGTCGTTCAGGCCCCACCATTCCTGGATCACGACGATGCCGGGCGCGTTGCCGGATTGGGCGGGCTCCGCCAGATAGCCGGCGAGCTGCTGGCCGTCGGGGCGCTTGAACGTCACGGTGGTTCCCATGGGTCGGTTCCTTGTCGATTTGGATGGCGTCCGCGCGGTTCGCGGTGGCGCCGGAACCGGGCAGCTTAAGCGTTTGGCGAATTCCCTGCCAACGGCGTGAACCGGGCGGGCCGTGCAGGGAATGCACGCCATGCAGGTCCTGGTTCGCGCCTGCCGTCCAGATGTTCCGGCGAACCCCAGTGGCTCCCGCCAACCAAGGAGAAACCGATGAAAGCAGACAGGCATCCCATGGCCGCGCTCGCGGCCGGCGTCACCATCGCATTGACCTCGCTGGGCAGCAGCGCCGTCGAGGTCTCGGTCACCGGCCTGGTCACCGACGACCAGGCGGCCAACGCGGCCCGCATCACCGATCCGGGCCTGCTCAACGCCTGGGGCATCTCGATGTCGTCCAGCAGTCCGTTCTGGATCTCGTCGAACGGCGGCGGTGCGTCCATGGTCTATCGGGTCAATCCGGTGACGCAGGCGGTCACCAAGGTGCCGCTGACCGTGACGATTCCCGGCGCCGGCAACCCGACCGGGCAGGTGTTCAACAGCGGCGGCGCGGGACAGTTCAACGGCAATGCGTTCCTGTTCGTCAGCGAGGACGGCACCGTCTCCGGCTGGCGCGGCAGCCTGGGCACCAGCGCCGAGACGCTCGCGTCGCTCTCGGCTGTCTACAAGGGCGCCGCGCTGGCGTCCATCGGCGGCAATTCCTACCTTTACGCGGCAGACTTCAGCCACGGCTCGATCGACGTCTTCAAGGGCAACGCGGGCGCGGCCAGCCTGAGCGGCTCGTTCGTCGACCCGGCCATGGCCGCCGGCTTCGCCCCATTCAACGTGCAGGCGCTCGGCGGCTCGCTGTTCGTCAGCTATGCGCAGCAGAACCCCGGCTCTCCCGACGAGGTGGATGGCGCCGGCCTGGGCTTCGTCGACCGCTTCGATCTGCAGGGCCATCTGCTGGGGCGCGTGGCCAGCGGCGGCGCGCTCGATGCGCCCTGGGGCATGGCGATCGCGCCCGGCTCGTTCGGCGCGCTGGCCGGCAAGCTGCTGGTGGGCAACTTCGGCGACGGGCACGTCAACGCGTACGACCTGGCTTCCGACGGCTGGGTCGGCCAGCTGGACGGCGCCGACGGCCAGCCCTTGGCCATCGAGGGCCTGTGGGGATTGAGCGTGGGCAACGACGCCGGCGCCGGCAGCAGCCAGGCGCTGTACTTCACCGCCGGCCCCGGCGATGAGTCGCACGGCCTGTTCGGCGTGCTGCAGGTCGTGCCGGAGCCGGCGCCGGCGGCGATGCTGGCGTTCGGGCTGGCCTGCCTGATGGGATGTGGGGCGGCGTCGCGTCGGCGGCGCTGAGCTCCGGGCGCCCGGCCGCCTGTGTCGGTGGCCGGCACCTGGCACGGTTGCATCTTCGGCAACCGGCAAGGAATCCGCCAACTCCTGCCGGTTGTCTAGGGGATTGACCTGCCGGGCGGCAGGCACGCGACCGCTATGATTTCGAGCTTCGCCCGCGGCCGCGACGGCCAGTACGGGTCTCTCCGTCGAAAGCAGCTCCATGTCCTCCCTGAAAGCCTCGTTGGGCAAGATCCCCGAAGGCTCGGCCGCCCTGTTCTTCATCCAGATGTTCTCGACGCTGGGCTACGCGGTGCTGCAGACCTCGCTGGTGCTCTACGCGACCAAGCACCTGCATTTCAGCGACGACCGCGCGCTGTCGCTGATGGCGCTGTTCGGCGCCTTCAACTACGGCCTGCACCTGTTCGGCGGCTACCTGGGTGGCCGCTTCCTGAGCAACCGCAACCTGTTCGTCGGCGGCATGGCGCTGCAGGTGCTGGGCTGCGGCCTGGTGGCCACGGGCAGCACCGCGATGCTGTACTGGGGCCTGGCGCTGTTCCTGACCGGCAGTGGCCTGAACGTCACCTGCATCAACATGATGCTGACGCAGCGTTTCACGCCCGACGATCCGCGTCGCGAAGGTGCGTTCCTGTGGAACTACGCCGGCATGAACGTGGGCTTTTTCGTCGGCATCTGGGTGGCCGGGCTCTACAACGCTTCGGGCAGCTGGGGCCCGCTGTTCACGTTCGCCACCCTCGGCAACCTCGTCGCGATCGTGCTGGCCGTCTGCTACTGGGGCGTGCTCAAGGATCGCGAAACGCCGCTGCTGCACGCATCGGCCAGCGGCTTTCGCAAGCGGGGCCTGGCCGGCCTGGCCATCCTCGTGGGCCTGGTGCCGGTCGTCTGGACGCTGCTGCAGCATCCGGAATCGACCACCGTCATCGTCGAGGTCATCTGCGCGCTGGTCTTCCTGCTGCTGGGCTGGGTGACGCTGAACCATCCGGTCAGGCGCGAGCGCCGCAACATGTCGGCCTACCTGGTGCTGGCCGTCGGTTCGCTGGTCTTCTGGTCGCTGTACCAGATCCAGCCGAGCGGCCTGACGCTGTTCTTCGACCGCAACGTCGACCCGATGGTGCTGGGCCTGCGCATCCAGCCGCAATGGGTGCAGAACATCAACACCGTCGTCATCGTCCTCTGCGGCCCGCTGTTGGCGTGGCTGTTCACGCGCATGCGCGAACGCGGCTGGCGCGTCGACGTGCCCAGGCAGTTCGCCACGGCCGTGGTGCTCATGGGCCTGGGCTACCTGGCGTTGCCCGTGGGCATCGCGCTGGCCGACCCCGCGACCGGGCGCTCCGCCTTCTTCTGGATCTTCCTGAGCTACGTGCTGCAAAGCCTCGGCGAGCTGCTGATCTCGCCGGTGGGCTACGCGATGATCGGCAAGCTGGCGCCGCACAAGTACCAGGGCGTGATGATGGGCGCCTGGATGCTGCTGACCGGCCTCGCATCGATCTTCGCCGGCCAGCTCTCGAAGTCGATCCCGGGTGCACAGGACGCGGCGCCCCAGGTCACCAACGCGTACTACTCGCAGCTGTTCGGCTGGCTGGGCTGGGGCACCGTGGCGGTGGGCGTGGTACTGGCGTTGCTGATCCCGTTCCTGCGCGGGCTGATCAGCGACAAGGACACGCCGGAGGTCGACGCGCTGGCACCGGCGGTCGTACCGCACTGACCAACGGCCGGGCCTGCATTACACCGGTGGCTGGCCCGGGCTCGGCGCCTGGGGAGCAGCGGCGACGACCGGCGCGGACACGTCGAGGGCGCTGGCAACGGTCATGCGCAATGGCGTCGAACTGCCCCCGCCCGGCGGCGGGTTGAAGACGACGACGCTCAGCACGCCGTCCTGAGCAACGTCGCCCGCAACCAGCTTCGCGCTCAGGCTGCTGCTGTTGTCGTAGACCGTTTCGCGTGCGCTGCCGTTGACGCGCACGACGGCGGAACGCGCGAAGCCCGTGCCCTTGATCTGGACGTCGAGAGCCTGCGTCCGGGTCGCCATGTGGGTCGGCACCACGTCGGCCAGCACCGGCACCGGGTTGGCCAGGCTGCCCTTGCGCGCGTCATCGCCTTCGCCCGGCCTGGTCTGGAACAGCGTCGTGAAGACCTCGCCCAGCTTGTCGGTGGCCTGCTTGGAGAACATGCCGGTCAGGCCCGCCAGGGCCGCGATCCCGTAGATGTTGACCTTGCCTGCTTCGGTGCCGGCCGACAGCAGGCCGCCGCGGATGACCAGATAGAAGATGACGGCCAGGCCCATGCCGATGAAGGGCTTGAGCAGGTACCACCACAGCCAGCTGCGGGCCAGCTTTTCGTTGCCCACGAAGTCGGCGAACGACGTCGCGGTGTGCAGGAAGCTGCCCAGGGCGCCGGCCACCATCACCAGCATCAGCAGTTGGACGTCGGCCGTCGTCGCCAGCTGGGCCGAGGTGCCGATGAAGACGATGGCCACCTGCTTGCTGCCCGCCGTGTCCGGCGCGAAGCTCGCGGGCCAGATGCAGGCCAGCAGATAGGCCAGCGCGATCGCCAGCGAGACGAGCGCCAGGCCCAGCACACGCACTTGCAGCGCCGAGGCGCGTTCTTCTCCAGCCACCCGGCCATCGTTGCCGGGCGCGTCGTCGTTCACCATGCCGTCCTCCTCGTGTTGTTCATGTCGCGCCGGCCAGGCCTGTGCCAGGCCGGTGCGTCGCGTTCGTCGCATTGTCCGTTCAGGCCGCCGGAAGGGCGGTGCCGCAGGCGCTGCAGAACCTGGCCTCGGGGCTGGCCCGGGTGCCGCAGGCGGTGCAGAAGCGGACCGCGGGCGCGCCCGCATCGGTGTCCGCACCCGCACTCGCACGCGTGACGCGCGGCGCGTCGGGCGTGCCCGTGAGCGCGTGCTGGCCCGCCGGCGCCTGGCCGCCCAGCAAGCCTTCGGTGGCCTGCAGGGCCTCGATGCGATGCCTGTCCTCGGACGCGCGCGGCGCGACGAACACGCTCTGGCGCGCGGCGAAGGCCTCCAGATCGTCGGCCAGTCGCGCGGCTTCCTGGGAGGTCGCGTACATCGCCGTGACCTGGCGCTGGCCGTCCTTGCCGAACACCACCGACTCGACCCGTGCGCGCCAGATGCGCAGCGTCATCGCCTCCACGCGCACGACGTCGTTCTCGGTCTGCAGGCGGCTGTTGAACTGGTTGCCGGTGCCGATGCGCGACGACTGCCAGGTGCCTTGCAGCTCCACCCACACGAGCTCGGACTCGAAGTTGAAGCGGCCCCAGATCGCGCCGGCCGACTGGAAGCAGAACGCAGCGATCGCCAGGCAGACCGCGGCGTAGCCGACGGTCGCGGTGTTGCCCCAGCCGTCGACCAGCACGCGCGACGGATCGAATCCGTGCACGTAGGCCAGCGCGCAGACGACGCCGAAGATCGTCAGCAGCGTGCCATAGAGATCGAGCATCACCAGCCAGCTGTGGCGCGGGCCGCGCAGCGCGCCGTCCAGCGTCACGGCGGCGGTACCGGCGATGGGCATGGGCTGCGTCTCCTCCAGCAGTTCGCCGGCGAAGCGGCCCGATCCGGCCGCACCCTCGGTCACCGGCTCGATGCGCGTGTAGCGGCGGTTCGGGATCTTCTCGACCCACTGGTTCTGCAGCGTGCGATCGAGCTCGGTCACGAGCGCCGCCGGCGGCCCGTTCATCGACAGCGTGCGCTGTTCGCAGCTGCGCTCGGTCTGCGGCGAGGCGTCGAGCTGGGCGTGCAGCGCGCACAGGATCAGGATCACCGCCACCAGCGCGCAAACGAGCAGGAACGTGGCCTGGCCGGTGACCGAATAGCGCACCGACGGCAGCGCCGCGCCGAGCAGGTTGGCGGCCACGGGCCCGACGACGGCCGCGACGATCAACGCGATCAAGGCGCCGGTGCCCAGCTGCGCCTGGTTGCCGCTGACCAGCGGCCGCAGCAGCACCACGGCGCCGAACACGAAGTAGACGATCGAGATCAGCGGGCGCGATTCCTCGGTGCCGAACAGTCCCCACGCGAACAGGAAGCTGGCCAGCGTGACGAGGAAGGACAGGGCGTTGAAGAAGTGGCGCTGCGCGAGCTCCTGCACCACCACGGGCGCGGTGATCAGGCGCGGCACCGCGTGGTACAGCAGGCCGTTGAGCGCGCCTTGCGGCTCCGGATATTCGAGGCCGCCCTGGCGCAGCGTGGCCTTGTAGAAGTCGGCGCGCGCCGAGTTGCCGGTGGCACCGATCGCGACCTCGGGCGCCAGCGAGCGCGGGCGGCCGCGGCCGAAGAAAAAGCGCAGCCGTCGCGCCGCGATCACCGCGAACGACAGTCCCGCGGCGAGCAGCGCGACGCCTACGAGCAGCGGCGCCACGCCCAGCCGCGTGGAATGCGCCTGGATCGCACTGCGCGCCCACAGCAGGCCGGTGAGCCCGCCCAGCAGCGTGATCGCGGCGCAGGCGAACAGGAACGTGTTCTCGACCCGGTAGGGGTTGGGCAGTTCGAGCCGCTTGTTGTCCGAGCTGTAGTCGTAGGCCAATCGTCGCTCCCGAGGGCTAAGCGGCGATTCTAGGTGTCGTCGTGCGGCGCGCCCGAGGCAGCGGCCGGGGCCGCGCACAGGAGTCGTCGCGCGAGGTGTCTGGCATTTCTTCCATCCGCGCCAGGGTGCTGACGACGGGCAGGGCGATGCAACGCGGATGGATGAAGTGCCTGACGCCGATCAGGGGGGGCGGCGTCAGGCACGCTCCCGTCCGCGGACAAAGGGTCTCGGTCGTTGGCGTTGCAGCGCGGACGAGAACATGCCAGACACCTCGTCTGCGTCGTTCGAGCGAAGCTCCGCTGCGATCATCCTGGCTTCAACGTCCATCAGCGATGAGCCATGAAAAAGAGGCACCGCGGTGCCTCCTTGCCGAACGTCGCGCAGCAAATTTCAGGTTCTTCGCCGATCTACGGGAGTGCTCAGCGGCAAAGAGAAGGCGGTGTTTGGGTCGAGTCACGCAGGGCGCCCCGACCACGACCTGCGGACCGAGGTGCCTGGCATGTTCTCGTTCGCGCTGCGATGTCAACGAGCGGGACCCCTTCTTCGCGGACGAGAACGTGCCTGGCGCCGATCTCGTCGGGGCCGGCGTC
>JBJMWF010000293.1:0-16502 GCA_045810265.1 Vitreoscilla sp.
GTCCTGGGCATCGACGTCGAGCGCGAGCGCATCTCGCTGGGCATCAAGCAGCTGGACGGCGACCCGTTCGCCAACTACACCTCGGTCAACGACCGTGGCGCCGTGGTGACGGGCAAGGTCAAGACGGTCGACCCGCGTGGCGCTGAAATCCAGCTCAACGACGACGTCACCGGCTACCTGCGCGCTTCCGAGCTGACTCGCGACCGTGTCGAAGACGCGCGCTCGATCCTGAAGGAAGGCGACGAAGTCAACGCCATGATCATCAACGTCGACCGCAAGACGCGTTCGATCCAGCTGTCGATCAAGGCCAAGGACAACGTCGACCAGCAAGAAGCCATGCAGCGCATCGCCTCGACGAACGAGCGCGAGAACGCCGGCACGACGAGCCTGGGCGCCCTGCTGCGCGCCAAGCTCGACGGAGATAAGTGAGCCCCACGGTCGCTGGCGCTCCAGGGGTGACAGCCCCACGGTCGCTGGCGCTCCAGGGCTGACAGCCCCACGGTCGCTGGCGCTCCCTGCCCCCGAGGGGCCGCCCGCGACCGGCCCGGCAAAGCCGGATCCGGCGCTCCCTTGAACTTGTCTTGGGAAATTTGAGCGGCAGTGCCGGTTCGTTCTCCAAACCACATCTCTTTGCCCATGACTCGTTCGGATCTTGTTGCTCAGCTGGCTGAACGCTTCACGCAGATCACCGTGAAGGACACCGAGTACGCGGTCAAGACCGTGCTCGATGCGATGTCCGATGCGCTCGCGCGCGGGCACCGGATCGAGATCCGCGGTTTTGGCAGTTTCTCGATCAGCCGGCGGCCGCCGCGCGTGGGCCGCAACCCGCGCTCGGGCGAGCAGGTCACCATCCCTGAAAAGCTGGTGCCCCACTTCAAGCCGGGCAAGGCCTTGCGAGAGGCGGTCGACAAGCATCTGCCTGCGGTCGACAGGACGTGATTCCAGAGGCGCCTTCGGGCGCCTTTCTCATTTCAGGGGCGCCTCTTGGCGCCCCTTGTCGTTTCCGGACCGGCCTACCGGCCCGGCGTTGAGACCCTGGTCCCAGACCCCGGCGCCAGATCCCGGGGCCAGCCCCCTCGCCGCGCGAGGCCAGACCCCCTCGCCGCGCACCCCTCGCCGCACGCCCGGGTCTCGAATGGCCCTGACAGCCAGCCAGACGCCGGCTTTGCCAGGCAGACCCGGCGCCGGCAAGTGGGAGACAAGAAATTTCGGCTGCATGCGCCGCGGGCTGTCGAAATCGCGCGTCGCCGGACGTCGTTGTCATGAGCGCCTTCGGGGCCGGCGATCCCGCCGCCTGCTGACAGAACGCTGTCAGGAGCCCTGGCTTCCAATGCCTCCAACGACAGCAACGACACCAGGAGAGAGACCCATGTGGACAGACACCACCAGCATCGACACCACTGCCTCGCCGCAGGCCTTGTGGCGCCTGTTCGAGGACGTCGCCGGCTGGACGCGCTGGAACGCCGGCATCGAGCGAATCACGCTGCACGGCCCGTTCGCCGCCGGCACGACCTTCGAGATGCAGCCGCCCGGCATGGACGCCTTCACCAGCACGCTGCGCGAGGTGCGGCCCAACGCCGGCTTCGTCGACGAGACCCTCCTGGAGGGCACGCGTTTCCTGGTCTCGCACGAACTGCAGCCGCTGCCCGAAGGGGGCACGCGCGTCACCTACTCGGTCCGGGTCGAAGGGCCGGAGGCCGCCACCCTGGGCCCGCTGGTGACAGCCGACTTCCCCGAGGTGCTGGCCGCGCTGAAGGCGCTGGCCGAGCAACAAGCCGCGGGAGAGCCCTGATGGCCCGCCTCCTCGACGCCCTTCCCGAGCTGGGCCTGGTCCGCGCGACCTGGTACCTGATCTGCGACGCCGCCGACTTCGGCCAGATGCTGCTCCTGAGCCTGCTGACAGGCGGGGCGGCCACGGCCGCCGGCTGCGCGCTGGCCAGCCTGGTGCTGTGGCTGGCCAGGTCGGCCCGCGCCGCGGTCGTGCGGGCCGGCAAACGACGGGCAAGCGCCAGTGTCGGGGCGCTCGGGCCGATGGCATGATGGCCGCGTGCCCGCCCCGTACACCGTCGATCCCGACATCACCCTCGCCCATACGCTACCCAGCGCCTTCTATCGCGACGCTGCGGCCTACGAGCGCGTGAAGGAGCGCGTCTTCGCGCGCAGCTGGCAATGGATCGGCGACATCGAGGACGTCACTGCACCGGGCTCCCTGTCGCCACGCGAGATGCTGCCGGGCAGCCTGGGCGAGCCGCTGGTGCTCTCGCGTGACGCCGATGGTGCGCTGCGCTGCCTGTCCAACGTCTGCACGCACCGCGGCAACCTGCTGGTCAAGACGCCGTGCCGCGCCGAACAGATCCGCTGCGGCTACCACTCGCGCCGCTTCGACCTGGCCGGCCGCATGACCTTCATGCCCGAGTTCGCGCAGGCCAGGAACTTCCCCGCCCCGTCAGACCACCTGCCCGAGGTGCCGTTCGGGGCGCTGGGCACCCAGGCGTTCGCGGCCGTGGCGCCGGCCGCATCGCTGGACGACTTCCTTGGCGACATCCGCGCCCGGCTCGCCTGGCTGCCGCTGGCGGAGTTCCGACACGACCCGTCGCGCGACCGCAGCTTCGACATCGCCGCACACTGGGCGCTGTACGTCGAGAACTACCTCGAGGGCCTGCACATCCCCTTCATCCACCCGGCGCTGAACCAGGTGCTCAGCGTCGACGGCTACGGCTACGAGCTGCACCGCTACGCCAACCTGCAGTTCGCCCGGGCCCGCGAGGGCGAGCTGGCGTTCGAGCTGCCGCCCTCGTCGCCTGATTTCGGAGAGCGTGTGGCCGCCTACTATTACTGGGTGTTCCCCAACCTGATGCTCAACTTCTACCCGTGGGGCCTGTCGGTCAACATCGTGCAGCCGCAGGGCATCGACCGCACCCGGGTGCTGTTCCGGGCCTACGTGTGGGACGCCAGCAAGCTCGGCGACGGCGCGGGCAACGGGCTGGACCAGGTCGAGATGGAAGACGAGGAAGTGGTGCAGCAGGTGCAGCGCGGCGTGCAGTCGCGCTTCTATGACCGCGGCCGCTATTCGCCGAGCAAGGAACAGGGCGTGCACCACTTCCACCGGCTGCTGTGCGAGTTCATGGCGGACTGAGCGCCTGGCCCGACCCCTTGGCGACGGCGCCGCAGCGGGTCACGCCGCGCCGAACGGTCGCCATCGTTTCGTGATGCGAAAAGCGCCACCGGCGCTGGTTTGCCCGCTCGAGTGTGGGAACGGCCTTTGCTTTCTGTCGGCATGAGCCCATTCGCGACTACCCGCAGCGCGCCCGAGCCGCTGGACGTGGCCACGCATCACGCAATCCGCCAGGTCAAGGACTACGCCATGTTCCTGATCGACCGCCAGGGCCGCGCGGCCAGCTGGAACGAGGGCGTGCGCGAGATTCTTGGCTGGACTGAGGACGACTGGCTGGGACAGCCGGTGCAAGTCGCCTTCACGCCGGAAGATCGTGCCGCAGGCATCCCCGAACACGAGTTGACCGTGGCCTGCGACGAGGGCCGGGCGGACGACGACCGCTGGATGCAACGCCGTGACGGCAAGCGCTTCTTCGCCAACGGCAGCGTCACGTGCATCCGCAAGGAATCGGGCGAGCTGGTCGGCTACCTCAAGGTGCTGCGCGACGGCACGCCGCTGCACGACGCCACCGAGGATTGGCAGCGTGCCCTGCAAGCCGAACGCGAGGCGCGTGCCCAGGCGGAACGCCAGGCCGCGGTGCTGCAAGCCACGATAGACGCGATTCCCGATGCCCTCTACATCGGTACGGCCGAAGGCATCACCCAGTGCAACCCGCAGGCGCTGGCCCTGCTCGGGGCCGATTCGTTGCAGGATCTGCAGCGCGACATCGGCCAGCTTGCGGAGCGCTTCAACGTGCGCCTCGAGCGCAATGGCAAGGCCGCCGCCCCGGAGCAGCTGCCCTTCGCCAGGGCGCTGCGAGGTGAGCAGGCGGCGCTCGAGACCTGGGCCACCCGGCCGAACGGCGAGGACGTGCTGATCCGGGGCACCGCGGCGCCCATCGTGGTCGACGGCCGGATCATCGGCGCCGTCGCGGTCAACAGCGACCTGACCGAGCACCACCGCCTGAAGGAACAGCAACTCGCGCTCGCGCACGCGCAGGAGCGCCTGCGCGTGCGCGACGAGGAGTTCCGCGCCCTGGTGGTGGGCGTGCGCGACTACGCGATCTTCACCATCGACCCGGACGGCCTGATCTCGTCCTGGCACGAGGGCGCACAGCTGATGAAGGGCTACACGAGCCAGGAGGCGATCGGCATGCCCTTCGCCAACCTGTTCACGCCCGAGGAGCGGGCCGTCGACAAGCCGCGCCGCGAAATGGAGTTCGCTGCGACGCACGGCGAATACAAGGGCGAGGGTCCGCGCCTGCGCAAGGACGGCACGATCTTCGACGCTGCGGTGGTCCTGACCGCCCTGCGCGGACCGGACGGCGCCCTGCTCGGCTACCTGAAACTGACGCAGGACATCACCAGCCGCAGGCACCTCGAACAGCAGCAGGAGCAGACGCTGCGCAACGCGGAATCGGCACGCCGCGACGCCGAGCGGGCCAGCCAGGTCAAGACCGAGTTCCTGGCCACCATCTCGCACGAGCTGCGCACGCCGCTCAGCGCCATCCTCGGATGGTCGCAACTGCTGGAACGCGGGCTGGCCGACCCTAAGACGGTCAAGCACGGCCTGAACGCCATCACGCGCAACGCGCGCACGCAGGTGCAACTGATCGAGGACCTGCTGGACATGAGCCGCATCGAATCGGGCCAGCTCAAGATCCAGAGGGAACCGGTGGACCTCTCCGAGGCCGTCGCGGCGGCGATCGAGGAGGTGCAGATGCAGGCCAGGACCAAGGGCGTGCTGCTGGGCACCTTGATCGATCCGCGCGCCGGACTGGTGATGGCCGACCCCGGCCGCCTGCAGCAGATCCTGTGGAACCTGCTCGTCAACGCCGTGAAGTTCACGCCGGCCGGCGGCCGAGTGACGGTGTCGGTCCGCCGGACCGACGACCACGTGGAGATTGCGGTCGAGGACACTGGCCAGGGCATGACCGGCGACTTCATCGAACTGGCGTTCAACCGCTTCCAGCAACACGACTCGACCAGCACGCGCCGCCACGGCGGCCTCGGGCTGGGGCTGGCCATCGTGCGGCAGTTGACGCAGCTGCATCAAGGCAAGGTGCGCGCCGAGAGCCCGGGGCCCGGACTGGGCTCGACCTTCACGGTGTGCCTGCCCGCACTTCACCCGGCCTTCGACGACGCGGCGCTGGATCGCGCCCACGAGGCACATGCGCCAGAGCCGCTGGGCGACGACCATCGGCTGGCCGGCTTCAGCGTCCTGCTGGTCGACGACGAGCCCGACGCCCGGGCCGTCGCGGCCTACACGCTGCGCCTGGCCGGTGCCGACGTGACGGAGGCTGCCAGCGCGCAGGCCGCCTTCGACGTCTACCAGCAGGCGCCGCCGGACGCCGTGTTGTGCGACATCGGCATGCCCGAGCACGACGGCTACGAATTCATCGGGTGGCTGCGCGAACTCGAGGCCCGCGAAGGACGACGCACGCCGGCGGCGGCGTTCACCGCCTACGCCCGCAGCGAGGATCGACAGCGGGCCATGGAGGCCGGCTACCAGATGCACCTGATCAAGCCGCTCGATCCGCACGCGCTCGTCGAGGCCACCGTTTCGTTGCTGCAAAGGCAGGCCGGCCCGCTTTCCTGAGCGCCCGCAAGGCGTCCCGCACCGGCCCGGTCCCTGCCGCGCCGGGCAGCCATCGACTCGGCCGGACCGCAGGGACGGATGTGCTCCACAATGAGCGGTCGTGGCAGTTCGTAGAATCCGCGGGAAGGCGTCACCAGACGCGAAAGAGAGAATGCGCATCCTGACCTGGCTCATCCGGGCCTTTCTATTCCTGGCCCTGTTCGGCTTTGCGATCAACAACCAGCAGCTGGCGACGGTGAACTGGATGTTCTCGTATGCCTGGACGGCACGCATGGTCATCATCGTGCTCGCCGCGTTCGTCTGCGGCACCGTGTTCGGCGTGCTGGCGATGACGCCCAGCTGGTGGCACCACCGCCGCCGCGCCAGGCGCCTGGAGACGCCGGTCGTCCCGCTGCCCCCCGCCCTGCCCGCCGCGCCCGTGGCTCCCGACGTCACGGTGGTACGCGATGGACTTTGAGTACCAGTGGCTGCTACTGGGCCTGCCGCTGTTCTTCATCCTCGGCTGGCTGGGCTCGCGCTTCGACCTGCGCCAGCTCAGGCGCGAGACGCGCGAATCGCCCAAGGCCTACTACAAGGGCCTGTCGCTGCTGCTCAACGAACAGCAGGACAAGGCGATCGACGCGTTCATCGAGACGGTGCAGAACGACCCGGACACCACCGAGCTGCACTTCGCGCTCGGCAACCTGTTCCGCCGCCGCGGCGAATTCGAGCGCTCGGTGCGGGTGCACCAGCACCTGCTCGTGCGCGCCGACCTGCCGCAGGCCGAGCGGGAGCGCGCGCAGCACGCGCTGGCCCAGGACTTCGTCAAGGCCGGCCTGTTCGACCGCGCCGAGGCGGCCTACAAGGTGCTCGAAGGCACGGCGTACCACACCGAGGCGCGGCTGGCCCTGCTGAACCTGTACGAGCGCTCGCGCGACTGGCGCGCTGCCGTCGACGTGGCCCAGCAGCTCGAGACGGCCGGCACCGGCTCCTTCGCGCGCCGCATCTCCCACTACTGGTGCGAGCTGGCGCTGATGGCCGAGGAGCAGGACCGTCCGGACGAGGCCGAGCGGGCACTGCAGCAGGCGCTCAAGGCCGACCCGTCGTCGGCCCGTCCGTGGGTGATGCAGGGCCAGCGCCTGGCACGCGCCGGCAAGCCGGCCGAGGCCTTCGAGGCCTGGAACGAGCTGCGCCGGCGCGATCCGGCCAGCTTCACGCTGGTCGCCAACGACTACGCGGCCGCAGCGATCGCGGCCGGCCGCGCCGCCGATGCGAAGGCGGCGCTCGAGAAGCTGCTGGCCGATGCGCCGCGGCTGGATTTCCTCAGCGCCTGGGCCAGGCTGGAGACCGATCCCGAGGTCGCGGCCAATCGCTACCGCGACATGCTGCATGCGCAGCCGACGCTGTCTGCCGCCCGCGAAGTGCTGCAGCAGCCTGCCATCGCAGCCTCGGCCAAGGCCGTCGGCCCGCTCGCCGAACAGTCGCTGGCCGACGTGCGCGCCGCCGTCACCCGGGCTGCCAAGCCGCTGCAGCGCTATCGCTGCGCTGCCTGCGGCTTCGAGGCACAGCGCCATTTCTGGCAATGCCCGGGTTGCCTCAACTGGGACAGTTATCCCGCGCTGCGGATCGAGGAACAGTGACCACGCCTTCTCCCAGCCGCGACAGCCGTCCCCGCACGGCCGTGCTGCATCAATGGGTCGGGATGGGCGACCTGGTCTGGCATGCGCCCTACATCCGGCGCATCGCCGAGACCAGCAGCGACGGCCAGGTCTCGGTCATCGCCTCGCCCACCACCTTCGCGCGCCAGCTGATCGGCCACGAGCCCTGCGTGCGCGAGATCATCGACTTCGACCGCCACCCGCGTCGCGACGAGGGCCGGCGCGGCCGCCATCGCGGCATCGTGGGCCTGTGGCGCATGGGACGGGAGCTGCGCGCCCATGGCTTCGACCGCATCGTGCTGCTGACCAACCACGGCAACCGGTCGATCGTCGCGGCCGTCGCGCGCATCCCGCAGCGCCTGGGCTATGGCACCACCTGGCTGCAGCGCCGGCTGCTGACCTCCGGTCCCTGGATACAGCGGTATTCCGGCCCCGCCGTCACGGCCTACAAGGACGTCACCGCCTTCGCCATCGCGCACGGCTGGTGCGACGCCCCCGTCGTGCCGCGCCTGGTGGTGCGGCCGGACGCGCTGGCGCGCGCGAGCAAGCGCCTGGCGGGGCTGCCGCGGCCGCTGCATGCGCTGGCCATCGGGGCATCCGAGCCCTACAAGCAATGGGGCGCGGCGAACTTCGCGGCGCTGGCCACGCTGCTGGCGCGCGCCGGCCACGGCGTGCTGCTGGTCGGCGGTCCGGCCGAGCACGAGCTGGCCCAGGCCACGCTGCAACTGGTCGACGCCGACCTGCGCGGGCACCTGCTGGCTGTCACCGATGGCACGGTCGCCGAGACGGTGGCGACCATGTCGCTGGTACAGACCTGCATCGGCAACGACACCGGCGCGGCCAACATCGCCGCCGCGGTGGGCGTGCCGACGTGGGTGGTGCTGGGCCCGCGCCCGCCGCTCGAACATGACCCCGAGACACTTCGGGTGGTCGTGGCCAGCAGCCTGGCCGAGATCCGGCCGGAGGACGTCGCGCGACGCGCGTTGAGCTTCCTGCACGAACGTCGCGACCCATCTTGAGCACGGACCAGTCTCGCGCCGATACGCGTCCCTTGACAGCCGTGCTGCTGCAGCAGAACGGCATGGGCGATCTCGTCTGGCACGCCGAGTACTTCCGGCGCGTCGCCCTGACCAGCCGCGACGGCCAGGTCACGCTGATCGCGCCGCCGACGGTGATGGCGCGTGACCTGCTGGGACACGAGCCGTGGCTGCGCGAGGTGGTCGACTTCGATCGCCGCCCGCGCCGCAGCGAACGGCGCACGGGGCGCCACAGCGGCCTGGCCGGCCTGCTGCGCTTCGCCTCCGAGCTGGCGCCGCGCGGCCTGCAGCGCATCGCGCTGTTCTCCGACCATCCGGGCCGCGCCTGGTTCGTGGCCTGGCGCGCGGGCATCGGGGAGCGGCTGGGCTACGGAACCACCTGGCTGCAACGCCGGCTGTTGACCAAGTCGGCGTGGATCCGTCCCTACGAAGGCCCCGCGGTCGCCAGCTACAAGGAGGCGACTGCCTTCGCGATCGCGCAAGGCTGGTGCGACCGCCCGCTGGTGCCGCGCGTGAGCGTGCGGCCGGACGCGCTGGAGCGCATGCGCGCACGGCTGGCGCCGCTGCCTCGGCCGCTGCACGCGCTGGCCATCGGCGCTTCCGATGCCTGCAAGCAGTGGGGCGAGGACAACTTCGTCGAGCTGGCCGCCCTGCTGGCCGCCCGCGGCCACGGCGTGCTGCTGCTGGCCGGCCCGGCCGAGGCCGCGTTCGCCCAGGCCATCCTCGCCCGCCTGCCGGTCTCCTTGCGGCCCCGCGTCGCCGCGATGACCGATGGCAGCGTGGCCGACAGCGTCGCCGCGCTGTCGCTGGCGCAGTCGTGCATCGGCAATGACACCGGGGCCATCAACATCGCCGCCGCGGTCGGCACGCCCAGCTTCGTGGTGCTCGGGCCGCGTCCGCTCCTCGAGCACGATCCGCAGACCCTGCGCCTGGTGCAGGCCCCGTCGCTGCAGGACATCCGCCCGGGCGACCTGGTCACGCAGGTGCTGCAGGCCCTCAGCCTGGGCTGAGCGTCAGGCCTCGGCCATGGCCTCGCGCCAGACCGCGAGCGTGCCGCGCGCGGTCTCCGCCCAGGTACGCGCACGCGCGTGGGCCAGTGCCGCGGCGCGCCGCTGCGCAGGCATGGCCAGCGTGGCTGCGATGCCGGCCGCCAGCGCGTCGATGTCCAGCGGGTCGACGATGACGGCATGGCCCGCCGCCACCTCCGGGCAACTGCCGCGGTCGCTCGAGAGCACCGGCGTGCCGCTGGCCATGGCCTCCAGCAAGGGCAGCCCGTAGCCTTCGTAGAGCGAGGGAAACAGGTAGGCCGCGGCGCCGGCGTACAGCGCGGGCAGGTCGGCGTCGCTGACGTGGCCGGCGAAGCGCACGCGCGACGAAAGGCCCAGCGTGGCCAGCCGCTGGGTCAGCGATGCGAGGACCTCCGGCGGCTGCTCGCCCGCGGCCACCAGCGTGAATTCGCGACCGAAGTTGCCGCTCGCGAAGGCCTCGATCACGCGGGCCAGGTTCTTGTTGGCGGTGGCGCCGACGAACAGCAGGTAGGGCCCATCCAGGCCAAGCCGGAGACGCATCGCATCGAGCTCGGCCGCCGAATGCGGACGGAAGACAGGCGAGACGCCCAGCGGCACGACCTTGAGCCGCGCCGGATCGCCACCGACCAGCCGCAGGAAATCCTGGCGCGTGTTCTCGCTGATGCACACCAGGCGGGCGCAGTGGTCCCGCAGGTGCGCGTAGTGGCGCAGCTTCCGCTGGCGCTTGCCTTCGTCGGCCACGTTGATGTTGAGCGCCGCGTACAAGTCGTGCACGGTGGCCGCCACCGGCACGTTCCACGGCGGCTGGCGTTCGTCGGGCACGTGCAGCAGCGCGCAGGCGGGCCGAGGCAAGGGCCAGAACGGCCCGAACCAGGGCCGGGCGGACAGGCGCGGCCCGTGGGCCAGGCGCTCATGCAGCTTCCAGCGCGAACGCTTGCACAGTTGCAGCAGCTCGAACTCCTCATGGGCTGGCACTTCCAGCGACGACAAGGCCTCGATGAGCTGGCGCGTGTAGCGGCCGATGCCGGTGGCACGGTCGTCCGTCAGGTTGGTGGCCTCGATGGCGATGAGGGGGCGGTTCATGCAGGGAGGAATGTCGTCGTGTCGCTGGCGGGAACCGGCCGCGCCGCGGGCCGCATGATCAGCCGCCAGCAGGCAGCGACAGCGCGTCCAGCGCCTCGGTCAAGCTGGCGTGGTCGACCTGCTGCGCGCCGACGCGGCCGTTGGTCGCCAGCAGCACGCATCGTCCGACGCCGGCGCGCCGTCCGGCCTCGATGTCGGATGGCTTGTCGCCGAACAGCACGGAGTCCGCCAGGTCGAGGTCGAGCGCTCGCGCCGCCCTCAGGATCATCCCCGGTGCAGGCTTGCGGCAGTCGCATTCGAGCGCGTAGCGGGCGACCTCGGCCTGCGGCAGGTGCGGGCAGTATTCGATGGCCGCCAGCTCGACGCCCTGTGCGGCCAGGCTGGCGCGCAGGCTGGTGTGCAGGCGCTCGAGCGCGGCCTCGTCGTAATAGCCGCGCGCGATGCCGGACTGGTTGGTCACGACCACCAGCGCGAAGCCCGCGGCCTGCAGGCGCCGCATGCCGTCGACCGCGCCGGCGACGAACGAGAAGTCCTCCCAGCGGTGGACGTAGCCGCGGTCCTCGTTGATGACGCCGTCGCGATCGAGGAAGGCTGCCGGACGCCCCATCAGAGCGCCTGCCCGCGGATGCGTTGCACCAGCGACGTGGTGGAGTAGCCGGAGACGAACGGGATCGCCCTCGCCTGCCCGCCCCACGAGCGCACCAGGCGGGTTTCCTCCAGGGTCTCCATGTCGTAGTCACCGCCCTTGACGTAGAGCTCGGGCCGCACCCGCGCGAGCAGCGCGCAGGGCGTCGGCTCGTCGAAGAAGGCGACCGCGTCGACGGCGGCCAGCCCGGCGAGCACGAGCGCGCGGTCGATGTCGCGGTTGAGCGGCCGGTCGGGGCCCTTGCCCAGCCCACGGGCCGAGGCGTCGGAATTGACGGCCACGATCAGGCTGGCGCCGCACTGGCGCGCCGCATGCAGGTAGGCCACGTGCCCGCGGTGCAGCACGTCGAACACGCCGTTGGTGAACACCAGCGGCCGCGGCAGCGTCGCCAGGCGGCCGGCCAGCGCCGCATCATCGAGGGCGGCGGCGTCGACGAGCTTGTCCTCCAGCGACCAGCCCAGGGGACCGCTCATGCCGCCAGCTCCTGGTGGCTCACCGTCGCCGTGCCGAACTTGCCGACCACGATGCCGGCCGCCTTGTTGGCCAGCCGCATCGCGGCCTCCAGCGGCAGGCCGGCGGCCGTCAGGGTCGCCAGCGCGGCGATGACGGTGTCGCCGGCGCCCGTGACGTCGAACACCTCGCGCGCCTTCGACTGCTCGTGGACGATGCCCTCGCGCTGGAACAGCGTCATGCCCTCTTCCGACCGCGTCAGCAGCACCGAGTCGACGGCGATGGAATCGCGCAGTGCCGCGACCCGCTCCGCCAGGTCCGCCTCGTCCTTCCAGACGCCCACGACCTGGGCCAGTTCCGAGCGGTTGGGCGTGATGACGTTGGCGCCGGCATAGCGCCGGTAGTCGCGCCCCTTCGGGTCGACGAAGACCGGCTTGCCCGCGGCGCGCGCGAGTTCGATCATGCGCGGGATGTGGGCCAGACCGCCCTTGCCGTAGTCCGAGAACAGCACCACGTCGTGGTCGGCCAGTTTCTCGGCGAAGGCGTCGACCATCTGCGCCAGCACCTCGTGCCCGGGGTCGTTCTCGAAATCGATGCGGATCAACTGCTGGGCGCGACCGATCACGCGCAGCTTGAGGATGGTGGCGAACTGGCGATCGGTGCGCAGCACGCCCTCGATGCCGTGCGTGCTCAGCAGGCCGCGCAGCGAGTCGGCGGCCTGGTCCTCGCCGACCACCGTCAGCAGCGTGGCGCGCGCCCCCAGGCTCTTGACGTTGAGCGCCACGTTGGCGGCACCGCCCAGGCGCTCCTCCACGCGTTCCACGCGCACCACGGGCACCGGTGCCTCGGGCGAGATGCGGTCGACCGCGCCATGCCAGTAGCGATCCAGCATCACGTCGCCGACCACCAGCACACGGCGCCGCGCGAGTTCCGCCAGCGGCGGCACGGAAATGGTGGCGCCGCTCATCCGGCGACGCCCAGTTCGCGCTCGATCAGGCCGCACAGCGTGTGGCCGATCAGGATGTGCGCCTCCTGGATGCGGGCCGTCACCGGGCTGGGCACGACGATCGCGGCATCGCAGGCCTGCAGCAGCGCGCCACCGTCGCGCCCGAGCAGGCCGAGCGTGAAGACGCCCGCTTCGCGGGCCGCGGCCACGGCGCGCAGCACGTTGCGCGAATTGCCGGAAGTCGAGATCGCGACCAGGCCGTCGCCGGCTCGCCCGAGCGCCTGCACCTGGCGGGCGAAGACCTCGTCGAACGCGTAGTCGTTGCCGATGCAGCTGAGCGCGGAGCTGTCGGTGCTGAGCGCCAGGCCGGCGAGCGGCCGGCGGTCGTTGATGAAGCGGCCGGTCAACTCGGAGGCCAGGTGCTGGCTGTCGGCAGCCGAGCCGCCATTGCCGCAGAACATCAGCTTGCCGCCACCGGCAAGCAGCGCGGCCAGTTGGCGTCCGGCCTCCTGGACGGTGTCGTCGAGCGCGCCGAGCGCGGTCATCAATGCCTGGTGTTCGGCGAGATTCTGGAGGAAGAGAGAAGGCATGGATTGAAGGCGGACGGGCAGATGCCCAAGTCGCGACAGCATTTCGAAGGGGCGCTCAGTTACGATAGTCGTCCAATGCAAATGGATACGACGTCAGCGATGGACACTTCGAACCGGGTGGTACTCTGCATGAAATGGGGTACCAAGTACGGCCCGGAGTACGTGAACCGGCTCTACGCGATGGTACACCGGCATCTGCGCGGCCCGTTCCGGTTCGTCTGCCTGACCGATTCCGCGGAAGGCTTGCGCGAGGAGGTCGAATGCCTTCCGATCCCCGACCTCGCGCTGCCGGACGGCCTGCCCGAGCGCGGCTGGAAGAAGCTGACCACCTTCGAGGCCGACCTGCACGGGCTGCGCGGTACGGCGCTGTTCCTGGACATCGACATCGTGATCGTCGACGACATCACGCCCTTCTTCGAACTGCCCGGCGAGTTCTTGATCATCCACGACTGGAAGCGGCCGTGGCGCGTCACCGGCAATTCCTCGGTCTACCGCTTCCAGCTCGGCGCGCACGCCGACGTGCTGGCCAAGTTCCGGGCCGAGTCGGCGGCGATGCGCGCGCGCTATCGCAACGAACAGGCCTATCTCTCGGGCGTGCTGCACGAGCAGGGCAAGCTGCAATACTGGCCGGCGCAGTGGTGCGCGAGCTTCAAGTACCACAGCATCGCGCGGTTTCCGCTCAACTATTTGTTCGCCCCGTCGATTCCGAAGGGAGCCCGCATCATCGTCTTCCATGGCGTGATGAATCCGCCCGATGCCTTGGCCGGCCGCAGCAATGGCAACTGGCGCCACGCGAAGGCCTCGCCCTGGATCTCCGACCACTGGAAGGAATAGGTTCCCGCAGGCCGCGTGCGGCGCCGTCCGCCGATCTTCGCCCCGCGCGCGTGACGCCCGCCCCGCGTCCCCAGTCCCTGCACGGCAGCGCTGCCCGCCGCGCCCTCATCCCGCCCATGACCACTGTCCATTTCGTCTACCCGCGTGACGCCACCCGCAACTCGTCGCCGTTCTGCATCGGCAACGAGGTGGGCGACCGGCTCGCGCGCGACTACGAGGTGCGCTTCTACGGCTGGCGCGACAAGGTGCGGATCGAACCGAAGCCGGGCGACATCCTGCTGGGCCACCCGCACTGGCGGCGCGATTCGGTGTTCGACCGCTCGGTGGACCAGCCGGGCTGGAAGCGCCGCATCCTGATGGCGCCGTACGTGGACGACCTGCGGCAGGTCGCCTACTACGACCGCCACATGGCGCAGTGCGACCTGTTCCTGGCCATCACCGGCAACTACTGGTTCGATCGCATCGACGCGGCGGCGATCCGGCGCTGGAAGCCCAAGATGCGGCACCTCGATCTGGCCGTCAACCGCGACTTCTTTCCCTTCGTCAAGACCAGGTTCAACCCGCCCGGACAGCGCAAGTTCCTCTACATCGGCCATACCGCACACAACAAGAACGTCGGCTACCTGTCGCAGTTGCAACAGCAGTGCCAGAGCGTGGACATCAGCTGGGCCGGCCGCGGCCGCAAGAAGATTCCGGGCGTGCACGTGCTGGGCTTCATGGATTTCTCGCAGCCCGAGGCGCGTGCCCAGGTCGCGCAGTTCGACTTCATGATCACCGTCGGCGCGATGGACGCCAACCCCACGACCATCCTGGAAGCCATGGCCTGGGGCCTGATCCCCACGGTCACCATGCAGAGCGGCTACGAGAACCGCGCCGGCATCGTCAACGTGCCGCTGAACGACCCGCCGGCCGCGGAGCTCGTGTTCAGGAAGCTGCAGGCCGCGACCGACGCGCAACTGCTCGAGACGCAGCGCCAGGGCCAGGACGCCATCGACCAGCACTACCGCTGGGATCGCTTCTACGCCCAGGTGCGCAGCGCCATCGAAGGCACGGAATCGCCGACCATCCGCGCGGCGACCTGGAAGGAACGCCTTCTGATCAAGACCTTCGACCTGGTTCATTGATGGCGGCCAACCCTGCTCCCGTCACGTTCTTCGGCTACTGGTCGGGCCAGCTGCCGCCCGTCACGGAGCTGCACTTCCGCAGCTTCCTGCGCCATCATCCCGCCGCGCGCTACGAGCTCTGGCTGGACCGGGACGACGCGAGCGCCATCGATGCGCCGCAGCTGCAGTGGCTCAAGAACCACCCGCGCATCGCGCTGCGTCCGTTCTCGTTGAACGCGCTGATCGAGAAGCACGTCAGCGCGCGGCCGGTCGCCAGCTACGACCGGCTGCCGAAGGTGCGAAAGTTCGCCAGCTCGGTGCACGGCAAGATCGCGCCGCAATGGGCACGCCGCAACGCCTGGGAGCATCCGCAGTTCGGCCTGACCTACAAGCACTCGTCGCGCCTGTTCGGCGGCTTCTCGCGCAACAAGGCCTACCGCGGCGACCTCGCGCGTTGCCTGGTGTCGCTGGAGCACTATCCCGAGGCCTGCCTCTACGTCGACCTGGATGTCTGCTTTGCCAGCGACCTGACGTCGCTGTGCGCCGACAAGGCCTGGGCCTATCGCTGGGAGGAGTTGGCGTTCGCCAGCTCGGCGATCCTGTACCTGCCCAACAGGAGCTGGAGCGCGGCGCTCACGCGCAAGGGCAAGGAGCTCGAGAACTTCCTGCCGTGGATCCTGTTCGCCGACCATGTCTGCACCGAGCTGGGCGTGCAGGTGCATCCGGCCCGGCTGTTCGACCCGCTGTGGACGCCGGGCTCGCTGCTGTACGGCGATCCGGCCCGGTTCTTCGAGGCGCGCGAGAACCTCGCGCTGGACATGCACGCGCTGTCCACCGAGCGCTTCCTGGCCATCCACTGGCACAACAACTGGAAGACGGTGCCGGCACCGAATTCGATCTACAGCGGGTTGCTGAAGGCCTGCGAGAGCGCGATCGAATGAGCGTACGCCCGGCCCGTTCCGAAGGGAGCTCGCAGCGCAGCCGCCAGGCGGAGGGTAGCCTCATGAGCGTACGCCCGGCCGTTCCGAAGGGAGCTCGCACCGCAGCCGTCAGGCGGAGGGTAACCTGATGAACGGGCCCGAAACGGCCATCCTCGCGCCCATGCGCTATGCGACGCTGGTGGTCAACCGCCTGCGCGCGAACGAGCCGTTCCGACCCGGCGCGGGCCCCAACGGCGGCAACTTCTTCCTGCCCTGGCGCCAGCTGCGCGAGCGCTTCGCCGCCGCCGGCGTGGAGCTGAACACGCGCGACGTCAACGCCGGCCGCGAAGTGGACTTCGAGCTGCACCTGAACGCGCAGCGCACCGTCTCGCACCCGCTCAGCTACGCCTACCTGTACGAGGACCCGGTGGTGCGGCCGATCAACGGCGACATCGTCGAGCTGGCACGCTACCGCA
>JBJMWF010000294.1:0-8336 GCA_045810265.1 Vitreoscilla sp.
CACCGGCCTGGCAGCCGTCGAGGAGCTGCGCGCCTGGGTCCCGCCCGGCCAGACCCTCGCGCAATTCGCCCTGCGCTGGATCCTGATGAACGAGGCCGTCACCTGCGCGATTCCCGGTGGCCGAAGGCCCGGGCAGGTGGACGAGAACATGCAGGCGGCCGACCTGCCGCCGCTGTCCGGGGATGCCATGGCGGCGGCCGCTGACATCTATGCGCGGTACGCGCGTGATCAGGTTCACCATCGATGGTGAGAGGCGGCAGCGACAAGGCAGTCCTGCGCCGCCGCCGACCCCGTCCGGAGGGTCGCGCGGTGCCTACTTCCCGGCCGAAGCGCGGCGCTTGGCCATCAGGCCCATCATGCCGAGACCGGCGGCCAGGAGCGCGAAGTTCGCGGGTTCGGGCACGGCGCTGAGCGGGGGCGTCGCCGAGCTGGCCTCGACATCGAAGTAGTAGTCGCTGCCCTTGGTGCCGGTGGCCGTTCCGGTCACCTCGAAGTAGTAGTCGCCGGCGGCCAAGCCCGAGAACGTGTGGTCCGTCATGGACGTTCCAAACTCGTAGGAGCCGATCATGGTGTCGGCGGTGCCGTCGCCATACGCACCGGACCACAGCGACAGCGTGGCGTCCACGAGGTCGACCGTCTTGACGCCCTTGAGCGAGGTCGCGGTGTAGTAGTTCGCCGTGGAGTCCACATCCGAGTAGTCGCCCAGCGAGAAGGTGTAGACGTCGTCGACGGCACCCGGCGTGGTGGTGAAGGTGCGCGCGTCTGCGCCGTCGGGTCCCAGAGTGCCCCAGGCCGTGACTGTGGCCGCAGACGCGCTGATGCCTGCGGTGGCGATGAGCGTCGCGATGAAGGCGGTCTTGAATTGCATTGTCATCCTCAATGTGTTCGTGTCAGAAGCGCCAGCTGATCCGGCGTGAACACCTCATGGCAATTGCCGAGCCATACGGAAGAGCTGCATATTCCGTGATATCCGTCACGCGCAGGGGTGGATCAGCCGATTGACGCCTCCGCGCCCGGGCTCGTGATTCCTGCAGATCGGTCAAAGCACCCGGTTGCCCGGGCTCGGTGCAGGCAGACATCGTTCGACGGCGGCGCACCTCGATGTCGCAACGCGTCCGAGGCGTCCGCTGCGGCTCATCATCGGGGGCGCGCCGGTCAGTTCGCGGACATCGTCCCTTCGGCGGGCGGCAGACCCTCGAGCTGGCGCACGTACCTGGTCGCGATCGAGCCGTGCGAGAGCATGCGATCGCGCACGGCCTGCATGTCGCCGCCCATCCTGGCCTGCAGGTCGTGCGCCAGCGCGATCTGCTCCTGCACGCCGACGAAGTAGGTGGACAGCTGACCGGCGGACATCTGGGCGCGGCGCCACTTGCCCGCGGCTTCGCCTTCTTCCTGGTAGGTGTCGTCCATCATCAGGTGGCGGGCCTGGTCCTCGGTCATGCCCGCCGTGTGGATCTTCTGGTCGATGATGGCGTTGGCGTCCGCGCGCAGGCGCATCTTGAGCTGCGCCATGCGCGTCTCGGGTCCGCCGAAGCCGGTCTCGGCCATGAACTGCTCGGCATAGACGGCCCAGCCTTCGACGAAGGTGCCGCTGTAGGTCATCGCGCGCACCAGCGTCGGAGAGTGCACGTTGGCGGCGGTGGCGATCTGCAGGTAGTGGCCGGGCATTGCCTCGTGCACGGTCAAGTCTTTCAGCAGCGCATTGTTGTTCTCGCGGAACTGCGATTCGACGCGTTGCGGTGTCCAGTCGGAGGGTGTCGGCGAGATGGCGTAGAACGTCTCGCCATTCTTCTCCAGCGGGCCCGGCGAGTCGCAATAGGCCACGGAGAAGCCGCGCTTGAACTCGGGCATCTCGATGACGCGGACGGGTTGGCTCGGCACGGTCACCAGCCGGTGTTCGCGCACGAAGGCGGTGGCGGCCGCGAGGTCGGCCGTGGCCTGCGCCACGATCGTCTCGTTGGTCGGATGGGCCTGCGCGATCTTGTCCAGCACCGTGCGCACGAGCGCGTGGCCGTCCAGGCCGTCCGTGGGCTTGTCCGGGAAGTACTGGCGATACAGCGGCAGCGCCGTCTCCTCCATCGTCTTCTGGGTCGTCTTCAGGTCTGCCTCGGCCCGCGCGAGGATCTCGGCTGCGCCGAGGTCGGAGTCGAGCGAGAACTTCAGGCGTTGCTCGAAGTGCTCCATGCCGAAGCGGAAGTCGCCGTCCGAGCGCGGCAACAGGTCCTTCTGCAGCCAGTTGCCGTAGGCCTTCAGCGCCGCGATCGCGCGGGCTCGCGCGGGCGCGAGCACGGCCTTCATCTCGGGCGCCTGCTTGATGGCCTCGTCGAGCTCGTCCTGGACGAACGAGATCGCGCCCTTGTTCTGCGCAATCGCCGTCTCGGTGTAGACGCGCGGCGGATGCCGCAGGTTCTGCCTTGCAGCCGCCAGCACCCTGGGGAGGGCCTGCAGGCGGCGGTTGACGGCGACCAGGCGCGGCTTCATCGGCGCGTAGTCGCGCGCGAGCAGCAGGTACAGGCCCTGGGTGGGCGCATAGTCGGTGACCGACCAGGTGTGTGTCCTGAGCACCTCGATGTCATACAGGCGCGCGCGCAGGTCGTTCTCGAGGATCTGGCGATCGACGGCATCGTCCGGCGGCAGGCTGCTGGCGGGGATCGCCTGCAGCGTGTCCAGCGTCTTGCGGTAAAGCTTGCGATCGGCTGCGACGCCCGCTGCCGACTGATCGCCGCTGAGGCTGTCGTAGCGGTGGTCGCCGAGTTGGGTCGCCTCTTCCGGATGCGTGGCGAGGTAGCGTTCGTAGAAGTCGTGCACGACCTGTTCGAAGCGATGGGTGGCCACGGCGTCGGGCGCGGCGTGCGCGGATCCGCCGGTCAGGGCGAGGGCGCCGGCCAGGGCGAGGGCGAGGGACAGCTTGGAGCGGGAGAGGTTCATCGTCGGCGTCCTTGAAACGAGACGGCGAGTATGCGGGATGGGCAGGCAAAAAGTCCGTCACCGATCGGCAGGTCGGGACGTTCGGGAAATCCCACGCCGTTCACCGTCGGCCGAACCTACACTGCGCTCTGCAGCGGAGTTCCGCTCGCCAGGAGAGTCGCCATGTTGCACCTGCTTTGGATGTTCATCGTCGGCATCGTCGTCGGGGCCATCGCCCGATTCATCATGCCGGGCGCCGAACACATGGGCCTGTTGATGACGGGCATCGTCGGCATCGTCGGCTCGTTCATCGGCGGGCTTATCGCCCGACTTTTCAGCAAGCCTGCCGACGGTGCACTCGTGCATCCCGCTGGCCTGGTGATGTCGGTCGTCGGCGCGTTGATCCTGCTGTACGTGATCCAGCGCACCGGCATCTAGGCATCGGGCGGCGCGAGGCGCCGCTCATGCAGCCCTGTTGGTCGTGCCGGTGCCGGTCTGGCCGCTCGTGCGCGTGACGAGCATGCCGAGCGCGGCCAGCGTGCGCTTCGGTGCTCACGGTGCGGGTGCCACCGTGCGCCAACTGGCAGGGAAAACGGGGGCTCATGTCGGCTTCAGCGAAGCCTCCAAGGGCCAACAATGCTTTGGCTCGTCGAACGACCGCGAGCCTCGATCCGGCGCCAGCTGCGCCGGCAGGACGGCGGCCCGCCGTCGACATCCCGAGAACGACGCCGATGCGCGCACCGTCCGCCTGCTTTTGCATTGCTGCGCTCGCCGCGGCCCTGCTCTCTTGTCGCTTCGCCCACGCCGAGGAGGAGGTCATCGCGACCGACCGGCCTGACTTCGTCGAGTCCAGCGACGTCGTGGGACTCGGCCACTTCCAGCTCGAGGCCGGTCTGACCAGCGACCGGCACAGCCGGGACGGCAGCACGACGCGCACCTTGACCACGCCGACCCTGTTTCGCTACGGCATCGGCGACACGACCGAACTGCGTCTGGAAACCGACGGCTACACGCACGAGCGCACGAACGACGGTTCGACCGCGACCTCCGCCACCGCACGCGGCTGGTCGGACCTGTCGCTGGGCATCAAGTGGCACGTGCTCGATGGAAAGGACGCCACGCCTGGGGTCGCCTGGCTGCTTCACGTGGACACCGCCACGGGCAGCCGCGCCTTCCGCGGCGCCGGCCTGCGCCCGTCGCTGCGCGCCGCCGTGGAATGGGACCTGCCGCATGAGTTCTCGCTGGGCGTGATGCCAGGCCTGTACGTCGACCGCAACGAAGCCGGCAAGCGCTATGCAGGCGCGATCCTGGCGACGACCCTCGGCAAGGCATGGTCACCACGCTGGCACAGCTTCGTCGAGATCGCCGGTCAACAACTGGCCAGCCGACGCAACGGGGGCAGCGTGGTCACGCTGGACGCTGGCCTCGCGTTCGTTGCCACGCCGACGCTGCAGTTTGATGTCGAAGCGTCCCGCGGACTCACCCACGAAGCGCCGGACGTCGAGTCCGGCATCGGTGTGTCGCTCAAATTCTGACCCCCGTCCTCGCACGAAGGTACACCATGAAGTTCACGATTCAGAAGAAGCTGTTTGCCTTGAGCGGAGTCGGCCTGCTGTTTGTCTGCGCGGTCGGTGCGACCGGCTACGTGGCGGCCACAAGGCTGAGCGGATCCGCTAGCCAGATCGTCGACACCGGCACGGCGCTGATGACCCAGATGACCGCGGACCAGGACCACGACGCCTTGCGCGCCGACGTGTTGGCCGCACTGCTGGCCAGCGAGAAGAAGGACGAATCCGAGCAGAAGCGGGTGCGGGAAGAAGTGGATATCCACTCCAAGGAGCTGCGCGAATCGATCAAGAAGCTGGAGTCTGCCGGTCTCGGTGCAGAGGCGCTCGAGTCCGTGCGTCACACCGGCCCGGCCCTGCTCGCCTATCTGGCCAGCGCCAACGACATCGTCACGCTGGCCGCCAGCGATCACGACGCGGCCGTTGCCAAGCTGCCCAACTTTCTGGTCGACTTCAAGAATCTCGAGCGCGACATGGCCGCGATGAGCGAGAAGATCGAGCAGCAGGCGCGCAACACGCGCGACGCCGGCGATTCCATCTCGGCCACCGCACGCGCCATGGTCGTCGGTGCTGTCGCCGTCTGCGGCGCCGCGCTCGTGCTGCTGGGCCTGTGGATCAGCCGCAGCATCGTGGGCCCCATCCGACGCGCCGTGCAGGTTGCCGAGCAAGTCGCACGCGGCGACCTGCGTGCGCAGGTGCGCGTTGATGGCCACGACGAAACCGCACAGTTGTTGGCAGCCCTGCGGATGATGAATGAGAACCTGGCTCAGGTGGTCGGGTCCGTCCGGGAAGGCAGCAACACGATCGCGGAAGGCACGAGGCACATCTCTGCCGGCAACCTCGACTTGAGCCAGCGTACGGAACTGCAGGCCAGCAACCTGCAGCAGACGGCCGCCTCCATGGAGGAGATCACCTCCACGGTGCGCAACAACTCCGAGACGGCGCGCGCCGCCGCCGAACTCGCCGGTACCATGAGCGACGTCGCCGCCCGCGGCGGCACGGCGGTGGCCCAGGTAGTCGGCACCATGGCGCAGATCACGCAGTCCAGCCGCAAGATGGGGGACATCATCGGCGTGATCGACGGCATTGCGTTCCAGACCAACATCCTCGCGCTGAATGCGGCGGTCGAGGCCGCGCGCGCCGGCGAGCACGGTCGCGGCTTCGCCGTGGTCGCCGCTGAGGTGCGGACGCTGGCCCAACGCAGCGCTGTCGCGGCCAAGGAGATCAAGACCTTGATCCAGGCCAGCGTCGAGGGCATCGAGCGTGGCGCCGAACAGGCCGACACCGCAGGCGCCACGATGGATGAAATCGTGGACAAGGTGCGACAGGTCACTCAGTTGATCGGGGAGATCAGCAACGCCACCCAGGAACAGACCGCGGGCATCGGCCAAGTCGGCAGCGCGATCGCCCAACTCGATCAAGTCACCCAACAGAACGCGGCGCTGGTCGAGGAATCGGCCGCCGCCGCCGAGAGCCTCAAGCATCAGGCAGGCCGGCTGGTCGAGGCCGTAGCCGTGTTTCAGCTGGTCTGAGCGCGCTGGACGACGCGTGCTTGTCGGGCGCGCGGCGGCCTTCGATCGATCATCGGTCGCGATTGCACTATCTGCACGGCGCAGCCGATCCGTACCTTCTCGGAACGTCCCCGCCGCGCCAAGCTGCGTGCTCGCCCATGCCGTGGCCGACGGCGCCCGGGAGCTGACCTGCAACCTTTTCGACGCTGGAGCTGGGCGCAACGCGCGCACCAGCGTCGGCGTCGCGCAGCTCCCCCGCAACGGCGGTGTCGAACTCGATCTGGTCGTCGCCCTAGCCTGTGACCAGCCCGGCGACGAAGTCCAGCATCGCGCGGGTCTTCGCCGGCACGTGATGCCGCGACGGGTGATAGGCGAACAGCGGGAAGCGCTCGTCCGACCAATCGGGGAACAGGTTGACCAGCCGCTTGTCGGCCAGCAGCGGATCCTGCGGCAGCGCGAACATCTGCGCGATGCCGTAGCCGGCCTCGCAGACGCTTTGCAGCGTGCCGGCGTCGTTGACGGTCAGGGCGCCGGGCGTCCGGATCACGATCTTCCTGCGCCTCTGGTGGAACTCCCAGGGGAACGCTCGCCCGTTGGCGGGGTCGCGGAACTGGATGCAGCGGTGGTGGCCGTCCTCGAGTTCCCGCGGATGCGCCGGCCGCCCGAAACGCTTCAGGTACTGCGGCGAGGCGACGGTCAGCACGCGCGCGGCCAGCAGCTTGCGCGCCACCAGCGACGATGGCTGCGGGTGGCCGAAGCGCAGCGCGAGGTCGAAGCCGTCGCCGACGAGGTCGCCCAGGTCGTCGCGCGTGCGCACCTCCACCTCCAGGCCGGGATGGCGCTCGAGGAAGCCGCCGAGTGCCGGGCCGAGGATCAGGCGCGAGAAGAACGGGTCGACGTTGACGCGCAACCTGCCGCGGATCGCCGCGGAGCCGCCCTGCGCGTCGGCGGTCGCGTCCTGCAATGCGGCGATCAGCGGCATCACCTGCTCGTGGAAGCGGCGGCCTTCGTCGGTCAGGCGCACGGAGCGCGTCGTGCGCTCGAACAGGCGGATGCCCAGCCGCGTCTCGAGCCTGGCCACGGCGCGGCTGACGCCGGACTGCGACATCTCGAGTGCCTCGGCCGCGCCGTTGAAGCTGCGCGCGTCGACCACCGCCGTCATGACAGCCAGGCCGTCGAGCAATTGGGTGCCGGTCTCCGCCATTGATGACTCCGAGGCATCAGTCAAATGACTTTCATGCTATCGCAATGCGGCACGCCCGGCAGAAGAATGCGTCCATCGCGGCACGGGAGCCGCATCACGGAGATGGACATGTTTGCAATCACGGGAATCACTGGACAGGTCGGAACGCAGCTCGCCGACGAATTGCTGGCCGCCGCGCGGCCGGTGCGCGCAGTGCTGCGCGACGAGACCAAGGCGGCGGCCTGGGCAGAGCGGGGCTGCGAGGTCGCCATCGCGACGATGGACGACGCCGCGGCGTTGACCGCGGCCTTCACGGGCGCGCAAGCCGTCTTCGTCCTGCTGCCGCCGACGTTCGATCCGGCGCCGGGCTTCCCGGACGCCGTGCGGCACATCGCCGCCATCTCGTCGGCCCTGCGCGCGGCGCGCGTCCCGCGCGTGGTCTGCCTGTCGACGATCGGCGCCGACGCGGCGCAGGAGAACCTGCTGACCCAGTTGCAGCGGCTGGAACTCGCCCTGGCCGACCTCCCGGCGGCCGTGACCTTCCTGCGCGCCGCCTGGTTCATCGAGAACCTGGCCTGGGACGTCGAGGCCGCGCGTGCCGAGGGCGTGCTGCGCAGCTTCCTGCAGCCGCTGCACCGGCCGATCGCGATGGTGGCGACGGCTGACGTCGCGCACGCGGCCGCGACCCTGCTGCAGGAGCCGTTCGACGGCCACCGCGTCGTCGAACTGGAGGGGCCGGTGCGCGTCGCACCGGTTGACCTGGCCGACGCGCTGCAGCAGACCCTCCGCCGCACGGTGGTTGCCCAGGAGGTGCCACGCGCCGGCTGGGAGACGCTGTTTCGTGCGCAAGGCATGCGCCATCCGGTGCCGCGCATGCGGATGCTCGATGGTTTCAATGAAGGCTGGATCGACTTCGCGAGCGGCTCGCCGGCGCTGCGCAAAGGCACGACGTCGGTGCAATCTGTCGTCGACCGGCTCGTGCGGCGCGCCGCGCATTGACCCTGTCGCGGGCCGGGATTGCGGCCGGCCGGCGGCTCGACCCGATATCGTTGCGCGTCCGGCGATGGGCCGGGGCAGCAAGGAACGCAAGATGCGCCTGATCGGCATGCTCGACTCCCCGTACGTCCGGCGCACGGCGATCTCGCTGCGGCTGCTGGAGATTCCGTTCGA
>JBJMWF010000295.1:0-15021 GCA_045810265.1 Vitreoscilla sp.
CTGGGCCTGTTCGGGGCCAACGTCGCGATGATCACCGGCTGGGCCAAGCTGTTCTTCGGCCGCCACCATCTGGGCGCGGCGGCCGTCGGTTCGGCCGCCATCGCCGCCACCGCCACGGCCTACGTGGCTGCGGCGCGTCCGGTCGACAAGCCCGCGGCGGCGACCGGCATGCCGCTGGTGGCATGGGTCGCCTTCGCCACGGTGCTGAGCACGGCGGTCTGGAAGATGAACCGACGCTAGCGCAGGAGCTCAGGGCGCTGCCCGCACGATGTCGGCGAAGATCATGCCCATCCCGATGATGCTGATCGCCCACACGCCCGTACGCGCGACCGGGATGCCGATCATGTAGATCGGGATGTAGACGATGCGCGCCCAGAAGAAGATGCGCGCGCCGAGTTCGACGTTCGTGCCGGTGACGCCGCCCACGCTGGCCACCAGCACCAGCGCGCTGAACAGCACCATGTTCTCGAGCATGTTCCTGGCGGCGCGGTCGGTGCGGGCCGAAAAGCCGCTGGCGTCGTCGGGCGCATCGCGGTTGCCCATCGTCGCCAGCAGGCCGGACGGCTTCCAGGCCTTGCCCCGGATCAATGCAGCCGCCAGGATCAGCGCCCAGTTGATCACGACCAGCTCGGCCAGCATCATCAAGGTCTTGGTCATCGCCATGCTCGGCAGTTGGGAGGGCGCCAGCATAACGCCAGGGCCTGCCGCTAGGCCTGCCAGACGCCGTAGCCGGCCTCGCGCAACCCGATCGCCAGTTCCACCTCCATGTCCCGCGCCGCTTCATAGGGCATCGGGTTGTAGACGGCATACAGCTCGGGCACCAGGCGCAGGCCGTACTTGAAGACGAAGCGATTGGACTGGATGCCGGCCTTGTGCTTGTCCAAGCGCAGGTCGGGATCGAGCCCGGTCATGCCGACGTAGACGCAGGGCCTGCCCAGCGTGTGGTCGGGGTTGGCCTTGCGGAACGACGGCTCGTTCCAGACGCGGTCGTCGAGCAGCACCACGTACACGTGATGGCTTTGACGGGGCGGGCGGCGGGTTGGCATCGTGACCACGCGATTGTCGCCCCAGTGTCCCGGGCCCCGAAAACAGGAAGGGCCGACTTTCGTCGACCCTTCTCGTTGGCGGCCGGGGAGTCGCCTCCCTGGCCTGCAGCCAGCGTCATCCGGCCATGCGGCCGGGGGACTGCTTACTGGCCGCCCTTCTTGTCAACCGACTTTTCCGGATCCACGGCGGTGGAAGCGGCGTGGTGCGGCTTGTGCGCCTTCTTCGCCTTCATGTGCTTGGCCGGGGCCGAGGCGCCGTCGGCGGCAGAGGCCGCGCCTTGGGCGAACGAGACGGCCGCGAAGGACGAGAGCAGGGCGGCAACGATGAGGGTCTTGGTCATTTGGGATTCCAGTTCAGACGAGATTCGTTTTGGCTCCGACTCTCTCGAGCAGGCCCGGCATCGACCGGACTTGGACACACAACGGCGGTCGCGGGCGCCCGGTTGACACCGCCGGCGAAATACTCGATCCCGCACGGCTCCCTAGATCGAGGCGTCGCCCGTCAGGGCTGCCATCGCCCGAGATTCAAGGCCGTCCGGAAACTGTCACCGCGCTTGGCGCATACTGTCGTTCTCTACAGCAGGAGCGCCGATGGACACGACCCGGGTCTTCAAATGGCAGAACTATGAACTGCTCTGCAGCGCCAAGCCGGTGGATGCCGGCCGCTTCGCCCCGAACCTGATCATCTCCAAGCAGGTCTGGCCCACGCGCCCGCGCGAGATCGCCGTCCCGCGCGGCCAGCACACGACCGAGGACACCGCGATCGACGCCGCCTATACCGAAGGCCTGGCCTGGATCCGCAACTACGGCTGACGCAGGCGCCGGCGTGCCGGCGCAGGCCTCATCCGAGCGCGGCCAGCACGTCCGCCGTCCGGCGCACCCGGCCGATGCGAGGGAAGATCTTCTCGAACGAATTGGCGTGCGTCCCGGCATCGGGGCCGCTGGTGGCGTCCTCGGCGAAGACGATGTCGTAGCCCAGCTCCCACGCGGTGCGCGCAGTGGATTCCACCCCGATCGAGGTCGCGATGCCGGCCAGCACGATCGTCTTGATGCCGCGCCGGCGCAGCTGCAAGTCCAGCTCGGTGCCGTAGAAGGCGCCCCACTGGCGCTTGACGATGGCGATGTCGCCGGGCTGCAATGGCAGCTCGCGGGGGTCGTCCAGCCAGTTCGCGGGCGGTGCGCCGGGGGGATTGGGGGCGTCGACCTGGCTCTTGAGAACGTCGCCGCCGTCGGCGGAATACCCCACCTTCACGCGCACCAGCGGCGCCTTCGCCTTGCGGAACGCCTCGACCAGCGGCACGGCGTTGGCCAGCACGGCGGCCGCGTCATAGGGCGCCTTCGCGTAAGGAAGGATCCCTTGCTGCAGGTCGATCAGCACCAGCGCGGTGGTGGCGGGATCGAGGATCAGGGGGGTGGCGTCGGGCATGGCGTGTTTCCGGAATAACATGAGGACATCCTCACTTCAAAGTTTATGAGGAAACACTCATAAATGTCCAACGCCCTTCCTGTTCCAGGGGATTCCGCCTCATCGGACGCCGCTCCCGCGGCAGACGCCGTGCGCGCGCCGCGCCGCGCCCGCGGGCAATTGCGCGTGGGGGCGCTGCTGGCGGCGGCCGCCGAGGTGTTCGCCGCCAAGGGCTTCGACGCCGCGACGATGACCGAGATCGCCGCGCAATCCGAATCGTCCATCGGCTCGCTGTACCAGTTCTTCCGCACCAAGGAGGCGGTGGCCGACGCGCTGGTGCGCGAGCAGGTGGACGCGCTGTGGCTTCGACTGGACGGCCTGGCCGAGCGCGCGCCCGAGCTGGCCACGCCGGAGCTCGCGCATGCGCTGGCCGCCTGCCTCGTCGACTTCCGCGCCGACCACCCGTCCTTCGCGACGCTCGTCGAGCGCCCCGGGCCGCCATCGCCGCTGGTGGCCGGCGTGCGGCGCAAGGTGCGCGAGCGCGTCGAGGCGATCCTGGCGCGCCATGCGCCGCACGCCGGCCGCAGGAAGCTGCGCGCGATGGCACCGGTCGTGCAGCACGTGATGAAGTCGGCCGTGCAACTGCGCGGCGATCTCGAGGGCGCCGAACTCAAGGCCGCGGTGCGCGAGCTCGAGACGATGCTGGTGGGCTATCTTGTATCGCGGCTGCAGACCGAAGGGTGATCACCCCATCTGCTGCAGGACGTCGCGCACGCGGTCCAGCGCCGGGTCGATGTCGGCGGCGCCGATCGCCCCGAAGCCCAGCAGCAGGCCGTCGCGCGGCGGCTGGAAGCGATAGAACGGCGTCAGCGGGTACAGCCCGACGTCGACGCGGCGCGCCAGGTTGAGCAGGGTCGCCAGCTCGAGCGGACGGCGCGCGAGCGCTGCCATGTGGAAACCGGCCTCCGCGGGCACCAGCTCGAACCACGGCGCCAGGTCATCGGCAAAGCGGGCGCGCAGCCGCTCGCGCCGCTGTGCGTAGGCGACATGGCAGCGGCGGATGTGGCGCTGCAGGTCGCCGTCGCCCATGAACCTGGCCAGGGCGGTCTGCGTCTGGGTGGGCGTGTGCCAGTCGACGAGGTGTTTCGCGTTGGCCACCGCCTGCGCCACCGCCGGCGGCGCGATGAGGTAGCCCAGGCGCAGCGACGGTGACATCGTCTTGGAGAACGAGCCGACCAGCGCGACGTTGCCCGTCTCGTCCAGCCCCTGCAGCGAATCGGCGGGACGGCCTTCGTAGCGGAACTCGCTGTCGTAGTCGTCCTCGACCACGATCGCGCCGATCTCGTTGGCGCGTGCCAGCAGCGCCTGCCGGCGTGGCCGGCTCATGGGCATGCCCAGCGGGAACTGGTGCGACGGCGTCGCGTAGATCAGGCGCGCGTCGGCCGCGATCGCCTCGACGACGATGCCCTGCGCGTCCACCGGCGCGCCCACGACGCGTGCGCCGTTGGCCTCGAGGATCAGCCGCGCCTGCGGATAACCGGGATCCTCGACGACGGCGGTGTCGCCCGGCTCGACCAGCACGCGCGCCAGCAGCGCCAGCGCCTGCTGGGCGCCGCTGGTCACCACCACCTGCTGCGGCGTGCAGCGCACACCGCGCGCGAAGCCGACGTGGCGCGCGATCGCCTCGCGCAGCTCGGGCTGGCCCTCGGCCGGGCCGTACAGCGCGCGGGTGCGGGCGCTTTCGCGCAGCGCGTGCAGGGTGCAGCGGCGCCAGTCGGCATGCGGGAACAGCTCGATGGCCGGGGCGCCGCCAATGAATTCGTAGCGCGCGGTGCCCGCCACCGGCGGATGGCGCAGCGGCAGCGCGAGCGTGCGCCATTTCTCGACGGCCGCATGGCTCGCGAGCTGGCGCGCGGGCGCGGGCGCGGAGCGCACGGCCCGCTGTGGCGCGACGAAGGTGCCGATGCCGACGCGCCCGACGAGCAGCGTCTCGAAGGTCAGCCGCGCGTAGACCTCCGACACCGTCTTGCGCGAGATCTTCAGCTGCCGGGCCAGCAGTCGTGACGGCGGCAATTGCTCGTCCGCCGCCAGCCGGCCGCCACGGATCGCGTCGCGCAACTGGCGGTAGAGCTGGCCCGACAGATCCTTGTCGCCGGCGATCACCACGTGCAGTTCCATGGCGCCATTCTCGTCCCGGCCGTGGTGACGCGACAGTGGCCTCCTCGTCCTGGCCGGAATTGGCCGCCTGCGCAGGGCCGTCGGGCTCCTACGATTCGTGCACACCCACCCCGAAGGAGCCCCCATGGAACCCCGTCTCGACATCTACAAGGCCTCGCCCGACGCCCTCAAGGCCATGCTGGCCTTCTCGGCCGCCACCGAGAAGCTGGGCCTCGAAAAGCCGCTGCTCGAGCTCGTGAAGCTGCGCGCCTCGCAGATCAACGGTTGTGCGTTCTGCGTCGACATGCATTCGGCCGACGCCCGCAAGGGCGGCGAGACCGAGCGCCGCCTGTACGCCGTGGCCGTCTGGCACGAGACGCCGTTCTTCACGCCGCGCGAACGCGCCGCGCTGGCCTGGACGGAGGCCGTCACCCGGATCTCGGTCGAGGGCGCGCCCGACGACGTCTACTCGGCCTTGAACGCGCAGTTCACGCCCAAGGAGCAGATGGACCTGACGCTGGCGATCTCGATGATCAATTGCTGGAACCGCCTGGCGATCTCCTTCCACAAGGCCCCCGACGCCTGATGCCTGATCGGTACTAATCGTTCGTCCAGCACTGGTACGCCTCTTGCCGATCACGGCCCGAGGCGTGCCCGGAGCGCGCCCGTCACGCAGGGAGCGATGATGCTGTTGGAAGGATCCTGTCATTGCGGCGCGGTGTCGTACACCGTGCAGGCGCACGAGGCGGTGCCGTACATGCGCTGCTATTGCTCGATCTGCCGCAAGACCGCCGGCACGGGCGGCTATGCGATCAACCTGGGGGCCGACAACCGGACCTTGAAGGTGCGCGGCAGAGAGAACCTCTCGGTCTACCAGGCCAAGCTGGAGGACGGCCACACGAGCACCGGCCAGCGCCACTTCTGCAAGCACTGCGGCACGGCGCTGTGGCTCTACGACCCCACCTGGCCGGACCTGGTGCACCCGCATGCCGGCGCGGTGGACACGCCGTTGAGCAAGCCGCCCGACGTCACGCACATGATGCTGGAGTTCAAGCCCGAGTGGGTCGACGCGCATGTGCGGCCGGCCGACGACACCTTCGACGACTATCCGAAGGAGTCGCTGGCCGACTGGCACAAGCGGCACCATCTCGAGGGCTAGACTCCCTCGAAGACCTGCGGATAGGTGCGGGCGTAGAAGTCGTCGACCTCCTCGTGCTCGAGCGCCATGAAGGCGCGGAAACCCGGGATGAGGAAGAAGCCGAGCGCCGATACGGCACTCGACAGTCCGAACACGATGTAGACCGTGCGCACGCTCCAGTGGGCCAGCGCCAGGCCGGCGATGGCCGGCCCCAGCGACTGCGAGATCTGCACCGTCATGATGGCCGCCGCCGACATGCGCGCGCGGTACGCCAGCGGGCGCGCGAGCATGCGGTGCGTCTTGCCGACCAGCGTCGTCGTCGCGGCGCTGACGCCCACGACCGCGAAGCAGGCCACCAGGACGTGGCGGTCGCTGGTCGAGCCGGCCAGCGCCAGCGCCAGGCCGATCAACGCCGCGCCGCCTACCCGCGCGCCGAAGCGGCCATGGACGCGCGCCCACCAGGCCGCCGGGCCGAGCGATCCAACGAGCAGGCCCAGCGACATGCCGGCCTCGCACCAGCCGAGCCAGGCGGCGGACAAGCCCAGTGACTGCACCTTCAGCGGCAAGAGCATCGCCACCGCCGGCACCATGAACACGGCGCCGACGAAGTTGCAGATCACCCAGCCGCGTTCGATCGGGATCGCCCAGTTCACGCGCAGGCCGACGCGGAACTCGTCCGACCAGGTGCCGCGCGGCTTGGCCGCCGCCCCGGCGCCGTCGGGTCGTGGCAGGCGCGTGGCGAGCAGCGCGGCAGCGAACAGCAGCAGCGCCCCCAGCCACAATGTCGGCGCCGTGCCGAACGCGGCCAGCACCGCCCCGGCGATGGCCGGCCCGACCAGGCGGCCGCTGGCCTGGGCGGTCTGCTGCAGGCCGAGCGCCTGCGACAGGCCGGCAGGCGCCACCAGCTCGGTGACGATGCTGTTGGTGGCCGGCATGATCAGCGCGGTCGCCAGCACGGTGATGGCCTCGATCGCGATGACGACGTCCAGGCGGTAGTGCGACAGCGATGCGAACGCGGCCATCGCGCTGGTGGCGATGCCGAAGACCACCAGGCCACTGGCCATCAGGCTGCGCTTGGCGTGGCGGTCGGCCAAGGGCGACAGCAGCGGCAGCGCGACGATGGACATCGCCGACACCAGCACGCCGTAGACCGACAGGTCGTGCGCGCCGCCCGACTGCGCGATCCACCAGGGCAGGGCCACCTGGCCGACCATCATCGCCAGCAGGGTCAGCGCGTCGCTCCAAAGGAGCCAGCGAAAGGACGTCCCCAGCAGCGGATTCTTGAACGGGTGCGGCAGGCGCATCCGGACATGCTACCGGCCCGGCGCCGCCGGCCGGTCAGCCCGGCCTCAGGCGCAGGCCAGTGCTTCCGGCTCCTCGGCCTTGGCGAAGAACTTGAAGCTGCGGATGTGAGCGACCAGCGCGGCCTCGTCGTAGGGCTTGCCCATCACGAGGCCGACGCCGATGCGCAGCGCTTCCTCACGGTGGCGGTCCTCGGCGGACGTGATCATCACCAGCGGAATGTGCTGCGTGCGCGCATTGCCGCGCAGTGCGTTGACCAGGCCGAAGCCGTCCATCTCCGGCATGTCGACGTCGGTGATCAGCAGGTCGGGGCAGCAATTCTCGAGCTGCTTGAGCGCATCGATGCCGTCGACGGCCGTCAGCACCTGGAAGCCTTGCGCGGTGAGCAGGCGGCTGGACTTCACGCGCACCATCTTCGAATCATCGACCACCATGACCAGCGTCTGGGCATCGGTCTTCAGCACGGTCGGGACAGCGGGCGCGCGCGGCGCGACGGCGACCGGACGCACCAGCGGCGCGGTCTTCTCGCCGACGATCCGCGGGGCCGGAGAGACGACGGGCTTGGGCAGGATGGGCGTCGTGCGCTCGACCTTCGGCAGTCGCGTCGAGGGCAGCGTCGAGGCCAGCGCGGCGGCTGCCTTTTCGGCCTCGGCGGCGCGGCGCTCGGCCTCGACGCGTGCGGCGTTCTGCGCCTTCTGGATCGCGGCCTGGCGGCGCAGGGCCTCGGCGGCGATCACGCGTTCGGCCTTGGCGCGTGCGCTGGCGCGGGCGGCCTCGACATCGGTGGACGCGTTGGCGGGCGGCGCGGCGACCGGCGTGCGGCCTTCCGCGACGCCCTGGCGCGCAGCCAGCAGCGCAGTGCGCGTCGCGGTCTCGCGAGCGGCTTGCGTGTCGGCGGAACGGCGGCGGGCGACCACGCGCCAGGCCGCGAAGCCGGCGGCGATGGCGACGAGGAGCGCGAGAAGAAGGGTGGTCATGAGAGACGTCGCCAGAAAGCTTTTCGGATGTCATGAGGATAGGGGCAACAAGCCCTGCTGATCCGTGGAAACACCGATGCAATCCGACCCAGTTCGTGAAGTCGGCCACGCGAAGCGATCCCGCGATCCGAGAGGCGTCCGCGCGCCGCTCGACTCAGGTGTTTGACGCCGTGATATTCGTCACGGCCGCTGCTGCCTCGAGCGCGCGCCATGTCAGGTACAGGCGCGTGTCGAACTCGATCTGGTGATAGTCCGCCAGCATGTGCTCGCACAGGGCGTAGAACGCCTTGTCGTGCTCGCGCACCTTCAGATGCGCGAGCTCGTGCACGACGATCATCTGCAGCATGTCGGCCGGCGCGTCCTTGAACAGCGCCGCCACGCGGATCTCGCGCTTGGCCTTGAGCTGTCCGCCCTGCACGCGCGAGACCGCCGTCAGCGTGCCGAGCGCGCGCTGGTCGATCTGCAGCCGGTTGTCGTACGCCACCTTGGACAACAGCGGCGCGTTGCGCAGGTGGCGCTGCTTGAGCGCCATCGCGTGCTCGTAGAGCGCGCCGTCGTTGCGCACCTCGTGGCGTTCGGGATAGCGGCGCGCCAGGTAGTCGCCCAGCTTGCCTTGCGCGATCAGCTCGCGAACCTGGGCCAGCGTGGACGGCGGATAGCCGCCCAGGAAGCGCAGGTCGTCGTTCGGGCGCGGTGCGTTCACAGTTTCGGAAACCAGTGCGGCACGTGGTCGATGGCTTCGGCCAGAGACCCGATGACGCCGTGCGCGCGGGCGGCGACGTCCTGCGGCGGAGCCTTCAGGTCCGGCACGATCACGACGCGCACGCCCGCGGCCTGCGCGGCGCGCGCGCCGTTCTCGCTGTCCTCGAAGGCGATGCAGTCCTCCGGCGCGACGCCCAGGCGCGCGGCCGCGAGCAGGTACAGCGCCGGGTCGGGCTTGCCGTGCGTCACCTCGTCGCCGCCGGCGATGCTGCGGAAGTACTTGAGCACGTCGACGTGGCCCAGCCGGTGGCGGATCTCGGCGACGCTGGAGGACGAGGCGACCGCGCACGGAATGCCGGCCGCGTGCAAAGCCTCGAGCAGCGGCAATGCGCCCGTCTTCAGCGGAAACACCGGCGCTCCGCCGGCCTGCGGCAGCAGCGACTGCGCCTTGGCCGCCGTCGCGCGCATCGCCGCCTCGCTGCCCATGATCTCGATCAGCATCGCGGTGGACTGCTGCGCGGCCGTGCCGATCACGCGCACGAAGTCGGCCATCTCCAGCGGGAAACCGAGCTCGCGCGCGCCGGCGATCCAGGCGGCCGAGATGGCTCTCTCGGAGTCGATGAGCAGGCCGTCCATGTCGAAGACGGCCGCCTGAAAGTGTTGGCCCTCAGTCAGCGGAGTACCGCTGCCAGCTCCCCGAGGGAGCGCGCGGCCTTGCTCCGGAGCGGCCGAGCGCGGCGGCCGCGCGCTTTCGCCCTGCATTTGAGTACCCCGATCCCCATCTTCCGGCATTGTCTTCACTGCATGTGCCAGCCGTGGCTCACGGTGATCGATTGGCCGGTGAGCGCGTTGGTCGGGAACGCGGCCAGGAACACGGCCAGCTGCGCCACGTCCTGCACGGTCGTGAACTCGCCGTCCACCGTGTCCTTGAGCATCACGTTCTTGACCACGTCCGCCTCGCTGATGCCCAGGGCCTTGGACTGCTCGGGGATCTGCTTTTCCACCAGCGGCGTGCGCACGAAGCCCGGGCAGATGACGTTGGCGCGGATCCTGTCCTTGGCGCCTTCCTTGGCCACTGTCTTGGCCAGCCCGATCAGGCCGTGCTTGGCGGTGACGTAGGCCGACTTCAGCGGCGAGGCCTCGTGCGAATGCACCGAGCCCATGTAGATGATGGAGCCGCCCTTGCCCTGCTTGATCATGGCGCGCATCGCGGCGCGCGTGGTCAGGAAGGCGCCGTCCGCGTGGATGGCCATCAGCTTCTTCCAGTCCTCGTACTTGAAGTCGACGATGGGGCTGATGATCTGAATTCCGGCGTTGGAGATCAGCACGTCGACGCCGCCGAACTGCTCGACCACCTTGGCGGTGGCGGCATCGACCGCGGCCTCGTCCGTGACGTTCATCTCGACGGCCATGGCCTTGCCGCCGCTCTTGTTGATCTCGTCGGCGGTGGCCTGCGCCGCGGCCAGCGCCAGGTCGGCGATCACCACCTTGGCGCCTTCCCTGGCGTATTCGAGCGCGATTTCCTTGCCGATGCCGCTGGCCGAGCCGGTGATGATGGCGACCTTGTCCTTGAGTTGCATGTGTTTCTCCTGTGGAAGTGGAATTTAGCTTTTCAAATAGTCATGGGCGACGGTGCCCAGCGGCAGGCACAGATCGGCGACGATGTGCACCGTCGACAGGATCTCCAGCACCGGCAGGTCGGCGATCGGCGCCAGCGCGTGGTGGCGCAGGTCCAGGCCGCCGGGGCCGGTCCAGGCGCCCTTGACGGTGACGTCGGTCAGCGAATATTTGACCAGCTCGCAGATGCGCGGCGTGCCGTCGACGTGCGGAATGATCTTGAGCAGGAAGGCCGGTGCCTCCAGCGCCGCCTTGGCCACGTCGTGGTCCATGTGCCGGTGCTTGAAGCCCATGGTGCCGGTGGCGATGCGGAATTCGCTGTAGTCCAGCGTGCCCATCAGCGTGTCGGTGTGCACGCGCAGGTCGGGCTGGCCCAGCTTCTTCGGGAAGCCCCACAGTTCGCGGCCGGCGGCGATGGGCGGGTGGTCGTTCAGGAACATCGACAGCACGAAGCCGCCGTGCTCGCCGTTGAACGTGACCGGGATCACCTGGCCCGACTCGGTGTAGTCGCCGAAGCCGGTCGAGTCGGGCATGCGGATGAACTCGAACTTGACCACCGGCTCGGCCAGCTGCAGCGGCGCCGGGATCAGCGCGCGCAGCGCGTCCGCGTCGGTGCGGTACGAGATGATCAGGTACTCGCGATTGACGAAGCGATACGGCCCGGGTGGGAAGGCCGGGTTGTGCAGCGGCATCGCAAAGGCGCGCTCGCGCACCTCGTCTTCGGTCATGTCGGGCTTTCGGCGTGGGTGAGCGGCTGTTCTACCAGACTCTGCTGAACAGCCGGTGTCGGAATCCGTGCTCACCCACGAGCCAGGGGAATCGCCGTCACGGCCTGGAGCTGGTCGAACGCGAGTCCTTCGACCATGTCGACCACGGTCCCACCGCGCGGCCCGACGTCGATCACGGCCAGGTCGGTGTACACGCGGCTGACGCAGGCCAGACCGGTCAGCGGATAGGTGCAGGTTTCCACCAGCTTGCTCTGGCCGCTCTTGGTCAGATGCTCCATCATGACGAAGGTGCGCTTGGCGCCGATCGCCAGATCCATCGCGCCGCCCACCGCAGGGATCGCGCCTTCGGCGCCGGTATGCCAGTTGGCCAGGTCGCCGCGTGCCGACACCTGGAACGCGCCCAGCACGCAGATGTCCAGGTGGCCGCCGCGCATCATCGCGAAGCTGTCGGCGTGGTGGAAGAACGAGCCTCCGGGCAACAGCGTCACCGGCTGCTTGCCGGCGTTGGTGAGGTCGAAATCCTCCTGACCGGGCGGCGGGGCCGGCCCCATGCCGATGATGCCGTTCTCGCTTTGCAGGATCACCTCGCGGCCGGCGGGCAGGTGGTTGGCGATCAGCGTGGGCAGGCCGATGCCCAGGTTGACGACGCTGCCGTCGGCGATGTCCTGCGCGACACGCGCGGCCATCTGGTCGCGGCTCCAGCGGGGAAGTGCGGGTGTGGTCATGTCAGGCCGCCTTGAAGCCGGCGCCACGCGTGGCGGTGCGGGGAATCGGCACCACGCGCTGCACGAACAGGCCTTGCGTGACGACCGCCTCCGGGTCGAGCGCACCGAGTTCCACCACCTCGTGCACCGTGGCGACGGTGCATTTGGCGGCCATCGCCATGATGGGGCCGAAGTTGCGGGCGGTCATGCGGTAGGTGAGGTTGCCCCAGCGGTCGCCGCGTTCGGCCTTGATCAGCGCGACGTCGGCGTGGATCGCGTATTCGAGCACCTGCATCCTGCCGTCGATCTCGCGCGTCTCCTTGCCTTCGGCCAGGATGGTGCCGCAGCCCGTGGGCGTGAAGAACGCGCCGGTGCCGGCGCCGGCCGCGCGGATGCGCTCGGCCAGGTTGCCCTGCGGCACCAGCTCGAGCTCGATCCGGCCTTCGCGGTACAGCTTGTCGAAGTGCCAGGAGTCGACCTGGCGCGGGAAGCTGCAGATGATCTTGCGCACCCGGCCGGCGGCCAGCAGCGCCGCCAGGCCGGTGTCGCCGTTGCCGGCGTTGTTGTTGACGACGACGAGGTCGCGCGCGCCCTGGTCCATCAGCGCGGCGATCAGTTCGTCGGGCAGGCCGGCGGTGCCGAAGCCGCCGATCATCACCGTTGCGCCGTCACGGACGTCCGCCAGGGCCGCCGCGGCGCTTTCAACGATCTTGTCGATCATCGTGTCTTGCCTGTCGAAGTTGGGCGCCAATCTACCAAACGGAGGCCGACCCTGCGCGGCTCTGCGGCATCCGGATCGGCCTCTCGTTGCGCCGCGCGAATGTCGCCCGGAGGCCACGAGCGTGCGAAATGACCGCCGAATGGCTCGCCCGGTCAGTCGTTCTGCGGCGAAATGCCGGACCATGGGGCTGCGCGCGGCCCGTTGGCGGCTTATGCCAAGACAGCTGGCGCCTTCCGTGTGAGACTACGCGGCAGTATCGACGGTGGTGCGGGCCTGGCCGCACCGGACGCACGCTGAAGGCGTCCGAACACACAAGAACGATATCGGAGACTCCTCAGACATGCAGATCCGCCCGCTTTCCCGGCTGTCCGCGTTGCTCCTCCTGGGCGCGGCGGCCGCGTTTGCCGACACCCTGGTGCCGCCGCCGGCGTGGCCCGCCGTCAAGGACTCGCCCGTGGCACTGGCCGCCGACCCCGTGCGTCCGCTGCTGCTGGGCACGCTGCGGGTGACGCTCGACGGCTCCTCGCTGGCCGACATCCGCCAGGCCATCGGCGCCGGCGTCAGCCAGCGCCAGGGCAAGGGCACCGACTCGCTGGACTGGCTCTGTTACACGGTGTCCGATGCGGCCCCGATGCAACGGCTGTGGCTCACCTCCAGCGAACTGGCGCGCGGGCGCATCGACGCCGTGGTTGCCATCGAGCTGCCCGCGGGCAGCGCGCCTGCGGCGCAATGTCCGGACCTGCCCTCCCGGTTCAAGCCGGTGCGTTTCGACGACGGCCTGTGGGTGGGCGGCGTCAGCCCGGACCTGCGCAAGGCGCTTGGCATCCCCGTCAAGCCCAGCCCCACCTTCTCCAGCCTGTTCCAGGCCCAGAGCGGCAACCTGCAGATGGTCAGCTCGACCGTCATCGAGTTCCACGGCAGCCGCGCGGTGTCGCTGCACGTCGCGCATTCGACCCAGAACTAGGGACGACTCGACGGCCGCGCGAGCCGATTCGCGCGGCCCGCGCTTCATGCGCCGTAGACGAGCAGGTCGATGCCGTCGGTGCCGCTGCCGCCCAGGGCATCGGCGAAGATCGACAGCTTGGTGCCCGGCACGTCGTAGACGCGCGTGAACTGCGTATGCGGGGCCAGCGTGAACGAGTCCAGCTGCGCGACCAATTCGTTGCCCTCGGTCAGCGTCAGGCGCACGTTGATGCCGGTGCCCGAGCCGGTGCGTTCGTCGGCGACGACGCGGATCTTGGAGAACTTGCTGACATCGACGATGCCCAGTTCCTTCGAATGGCCAGCGGTGATGGAGACGGCGCCCGGCGCGGTGCGGAATGCGAGAGTGGTCATGATGGAGCCCTGTTGCAATGGAGTACGGTGCCGGGGTCGGAGTGCGGGGTTCTGCGCGGGCACCGTCGTCTCGCATCCTCGCGTGTCCGATGCAGCGATTGCAGCGGAACGAGACGCAATCTAGTCCTCCGAAGCGCGCACGCAAGCCGCCATCTAGGGGGACGCGGCAGCGCCTGCAGGCGACGCCCCGTTGGCGGGGCGGACCACGCACTTGGGGGGGTGGGGCGCCGGCCTCCCCTGCCCCGGGTGAGGGCATTGGTCGGAGACCGCCATGAAGCCGACGCAATCCGATCTGCGCCCCTTCGCCGGCGCAAACAAGGCGCCGGGCTGGAGCCTGCCGGCTGTCCCGGCTCAGGCCTCTTGCGAAGGCGTCTTCTTGCGTGCCGGACGGGCGGCGGTCTTCTTCGCGGCCGGCTTTTTTTCGGCCGCGGCCGTCTTCGTGGCCGCGGTCTTGCGGGCGCGCGGCGTCTTGGCGGCAGGCGCGGGCGCAGGCGACCCGGCCGGCTCCGCGACGGGCGGGGGCGCCGGCACTGGCACTGGCGCCGCTGCCGGCGACGGTGCTTCGGCCGCGTGCTCCGGCGCGGGCGCCTGCGTGGCGTTCTTGCGGGCCGCGTTGCCGCGCCCGTTGCGTCCTCCGCGATTGCCACGGCGCGAGCCGGCGTCGCGCGGCGTCGCGGCGTCGCCACCGGCCTCGTCGACGACGTAGGTGTCGGCGTCCGGTGCCGGCTCGGACGGCGGGTTGACGGTGCGTTCGGCCTGCGAGGCGCGGGCGGCGTCGGCGAAGCGCTCGGCGGCGTCGTCGTCTTCCTCGTCGGCGTACGCGAGCGCGGCCTGGGCCGGCGGCTCGACCGCCAGTGTCGGCTCGAAGTCATGGCGCTTGGCAGTGTTGCCGCGCCCGCCGCGCGAGCGCGTTCCGCGGCTGCGCGGTTCGCGTGCTTCGCTCTCGCCGACGCGATGCGTCACCGGCAGCACCTCGGGTAACGCCGCTGCCGGTTCGGCGCCGTTCGACGATGCGGAATCCGTGCCGCCGCTGCGGAACACGAAGGCGTTGGACTTCTCGTCGCGGCCCATCTTCAGGAAGCCGCGCGCCTGCATCTCCTCGAGCAGGCCGCCGAAGCTGCGGAAGCCGTAGTACGACTCGCTGAAATCGGGCTTGCGGCGCTTGATGGCTTCCTTGAGCACCGACGCC
>JBJMWF010000296.1:0-3876 GCA_045810265.1 Vitreoscilla sp.
GTCAGCAGCGGGCACAGCGCGAAGCTGACGTTCGCCGAGTTGATCATCTCGCCGCAGGCCGCGCCGATCAGCTTGGGCAGGCCCTGGCCGCCGAAGTCGGTCGGATGCTGCAGCCCTTGCCAGCCGCCTTCGCCGAATTGCCTGAACGCCTCCTTGAAGCCGGGCGTGGAGATGACCTTGCCGTCCTTGAAATACGACGGGTTGCGGTCGCCTTCGACGTTCAGCGGCGCGACCACGTCCTCGTTGAACCTGGCGCATTCCTCGAGCACGGCCTGCGCGGTGTCGAAGCCGGCATCCTCGAACGCCGGCAGCTTGGTCAGCTCGTCGATGCCGGCCAGCTCCTTCATCACGAAGAGCATGTCCTTGACGGGGGCACGGTAGGTCATTTCTGTCTCCACACTGGCAAAAAAAGGGGCGCCTCGGCGAGCGCCCTCCGGGTCGTTCAGATCTGGCCGATCAGAGTGCCTTGATCAGTTCCGGCACGGCGGTGAACAGGTCGGCGACCAGGCCGTAGTCGGCCACCGAGAAGATCGGCGCCTCTTCGTCCTTGTTGATCGCGACGATGACCTTCGAGTCCTTCATGCCGGCCAGGTGCTGGATCGCGCCCGAGATGCCGCAGGCGACGTACAGCTGCGGCGCGACGATCTTGCCCGTCTGGCCCACCTGCCAGTCGTTGGGCGCGTAGCCCGCGTCGACGGCGGCGCGCGAGGCGCCGAGCGCGGCGCCCAGCTTGTCGGCCAGCGGCGTCAGCACTTCGTTGAACTTCTCGCTGGAGCCCAGCGCCCGGCCGCCCGAGACGATGATCTTGGCGGCGGTCAGCTCGGGGCGATCGAGCTTGGCGATCTCCTTGCCGACGAAGGTGCTCTTGCCCGAATCGGCGACGGCGGCGATGGTCTCCACGGCGGCCGAACCGCCGGTTGCAGCGGCAGGATCGAAGCCGGTGGTACGCACGGTGGCGACCTTGACAGGCTGCGTGCATTGCACCGTGGCGATGGCGTTGCCGGCATAGATCGGGCGCTCGAAGGTGTCGGCGCTGATCACCTTGCTGATGTCGCTCAACTGGCCGACATCAAGCTTGGCGGCGACGCGCGGGGCGACGTTCTTGCCGCTGGCGGTGGCCGGAAAGAAGATGTGGCTGTAGGCCGAGGCGACGGCCAGCACCTGCGCCGCGACGTTCTCGGCCAGGCCTTCGGCCAGCGCCGGGGAGTCGGCGTGCAGCACCTTGGAGACGCCCGCGACGGCGGCCGCCGCGGCAGCCACGGCGCCGGCGTTGGAGCCGGCCACCAGCACGTGGACGTCACCGCCCACTTGAGCCGCGGCGGTGATGGTGTTGAGCGTCGCGCCCTTGAGGGTCGCGTTGTCGTGTTCGGCGATGACGAGAGTGGTCATGTCGTTGTCTCTTCAGATGACTTTGGCTTCGTTCTTCAGCTTGGCGACGAGCGTCGCCACGTCCGGCACCTTCACGCCGGCACCGCGCTTGGGCGGCTCGCTGACCTTGAGCGTCTTGATGCGCGGCGCGACATCCACTCCGAGTGCGTCCGGCTTGATCACTTCGAGCGGCTTCTTCTTGGCCTTCATGATGTTGGGCAGCGTGACGTAGCGCGGCTCGTTCAGGCGCAGGTCGGTGGTGACGATGGCGGGCAGCGTCAGCTTGAGCGTCTCCGAGCCGCCGTCGACTTCGCGCGCGACAGTGACCGAATCAGCGGTCAGCTCGACCTTCGAGGCGAAGGTGGCTTGCGGCAGGTCGGCCAGCGCGGCCAGCATCTGGCCGGTCTGGTTGCAGTCGTCGTCGATGGCCTGCTTGCCCAGGATCACCAGGGCCGGCTGTTCCTTGTCGACCAGGGCCTTGAGCAGCTTGGCGACGGCCAGCGGCTGCAGTTCGGCGTCGGTCTCGACCAGGATGGCGCGGTCGGCGCCGATGGCCATCGCGGTGCGCAGGGTTTCCTGGCACTGCGTGACGCCGCAGGAGACGGCGATGATCTCGGTCACGACGCCCTTTTCCTTCAGGCGCACCGCCTCCTCGACGGCGATCTCGTCGAACGGGTTCATGCTCATCTTGACGTTGGCGATGTCGACGCCGCTGCCGTCCGACTTCACGCGAACCTTCACGTTGTAGTCGACGACGCGTTTCACGGGCACCAGAACCTTCATGACGCAGAACTCCTCAGGCAATTGACGTTAACGTAAACGGAATGGATTCTAGAGGTCTGGCATGCGGCAGGACCCGGAACGAATCGATTATCCAAGAATAAAACGAACGATCGTGCTATTTTAGATCAAGCGCTCCAGGATTCCAATAGACTTGCGGGCAATGTCGCGCCAAGCCCACCCCCGCTCCGTGTCTCCTTCCGCTTCGCCGCAGCCCGTGCGCATCGGTATCTTCGACTCCGGCGTCGGCGGGCTTTCGGTGATGCAGGCGATCCGCAGCCGGCTGCCGCAGGCCGAGTTGCTATATGCCGCCGACACAGCCTACGCCCCTTACGGCGACCGCAGCGAGGAATTCCTGTGCGACCGCTCCGAACGCATCGCGCGCTTCCTGTGCGAACAGGGCGCGCAGATGATCGTCGTGGCCTGCAACACCGCCACTGCCGCCGCCGTCGCGCGCCTGCGCGCCACCTGGACGACGCTGCCCGTGGTGGGCGTCGAGCCGGGCGTGAAACCCGCAGTCAGCCTCAGCGCGGTGCGCCGCGTCGGCGTGCTCGCCACCACGCGCACCCTGGCCAGCGACAAGTTCCGCCGCCTGGCCGCGGCGCACGCCGAAGGCGCCACGCTGGTGCTGCAGGCCTGCCCCGGACTGGCCGACGCCATCGAGGCGGCCGACGCCGGAGGCAGCGGCATCGACGTGCTCGTCGACCGCTACTGCGCCCCGCTGCGCGACTCCGGCGTCGACGTGGCGGTGCTCGGTTGCACCCACTACGTCTTCGCGCGCGAACTGTTCGAACGCGCCCTGCCCGGCGTGCGCCTGGTCGACACCGCCGAGGCCATCGCGCGCCAGACGGCGCGCTTCGCCGACGACCTGGTCGAACACGGCGCAGCCGATGCCGACGCGTCGCCCGAACCGGCGCTGCGCGCCTGGAGCAGCGGCTCGCCACAGGTGCTGGCCAATTTCGCGCAACGCTGGCTGGACCTGCGCGTGGACGTGCAGGACATGCACTGCTGAAGGTGGCAACGCCTGCCGCGGGGCCGCGTCACGCGTCGCGTCCGTCGATCACCATGCGTCCGCTGCACAGCGCCCCACTGGCGCGCTGCATGTACTGCCTGGCCAGCGGCGTGCCGCGCACCGAGGAACACCTGATCCCGCGCGCACTCGGCGGCCGCGCCACGCTGCGCGACGCCGTGTGCGAGCCGTGCCGGCGCATCACCGGACGGCTCGAGCACGCGACGCTGGAGCGCGAGTTCCTGGTGCCCAAGACACTGCTCGCATTGAAGCGGCGGCGCGCCCGCGGCAAGGGGCCGAGCCGCCTGCCGGCCATCCTGTGTGTCGGCGACCAGACGCCATCGACAACGACGGCCGACACCTTTCCACGCAGCTTCTGCCTGCCCGCCTTCGAACCGGCGCGCCTTCTCACGGATGCCGACCGCCCGAACGCGTTGCCTCGCATCGACTTCATCGAATGCCGGCTGAACCTGGGCACGCCGACGCGCCAAGCGAATGCCGCCGCCACGCCGCTGGTCGACCCGCTCGCCTACGCCCAGTCGATCGCCAAGTGGGCCTACGCACTGGCGGTGGCCGAACGCGGGCTCGAATGCTGCGATACGCAGGCAATGCGAGATCTGCTCCTGGGCAAGCGCGACGACGCGTTCGCCTTCGTCGGCACGCCCTGCCCGCGCGCACCCGCGTCATGCGAGTGGTTGCACGACTTCGCGCTCCGCGAC
>JBJMWF010000297.1:0-8743 GCA_045810265.1 Vitreoscilla sp.
CCCGCCAGGGCCGCCACGGAGAACCCGCCCGTGTAGCTGAAGCAGTTCAGCACGGACTTGCAGCCGTACTGCCGTACGAGCTGGGCAAAGCGCGCGCGGTTCTCGCGCTGGTCCAGGTAGTAGCCGGTCTTGTGGCCGTCGGCCACGTCCACCTTGAGCTTCCAGCCGTTCTCGTGGATCGTGACGACGGAGTCTGCCGGGTTGTCCGACCCGCCGCGCAGCCAGGCGCGCACCGACGGCAGGCCTTCGAGCGCGCGCACGCTGGCGTCGCTGCGTTCGTACAGCCGCGTGCAGCCGGTCAGGCGCAGCAAGTTGTCGGCGATCGTCGCCTTCCAGCGCTCGACGCCGGAGGCCAGGAACTGCACCGAGAGGATGTCGCCGTACTGGTCGACCACCAGGCCGGGCAGGCCGTCGGCCTCGCCGTGCACCAGGCGCACGCCGTCGCTGGCCACGGCCAGCCGGGCGCGCAGCGCCAGCGCGGTCTCGAGCTTGCGCTCGAAGAACGCGGTGTCGATGCGCTCCGAAGCCTGCCAGCTCCAGGCGCGCACGCGGATCTGCGACTCGGGGCTGTAGGCGCCCCAGGCGAGGAAGCTGCCGTCGTGGCTCTCCACGCGCACCGTCTCTCCCGAGTCGGCCTTGCCCTTCTCGACACTGCCCTGGAACACCCAGGGGTGCCTCCGCAACAACGAGCGTTCCTTGCCTTCGCGCAGCTTGATGACTTTCATGGGGCGATTGTCGCCCCACCGCGCCGGGCGCTACAGGAACTGCCACCAGGGCCGCTTGGCCGCGGCGATCGGGCGGGCCCGCGAGATCGCCGGCTCGTCCGGGCGTTCGCGCTCGGGACCCAGGCGGAAGAAGCGGTAGGTGGGCGTCAGCAGCGTTTCCCATGGGCAGACGCCGAACATCGCTTCCAGGCCATCCTGCAGCATGCGGCCGGTGAGGTCATGCGCGGGCACGACGACCTCGCGCTCGCCCAGGAACACCATGCGGCCGTCGTCCGCGCGCGCGCTGGCATCGACGTAGTGCCCTGCACCGAGCCAGCGCTGCTCGAACGGCAGCGCCGTGCCGCTTTCCATCAGCGCGGGTGAGTCCGGTTGTCCGCTGGTCTGCAGGCGGGTGCGGGTGCGCCGGCCGTGCTCGAAGACGGCGTAGCCGTGGCTGCCGCCGCCGTCGTAGTTGCAGAAGGCGACCAGGAGCTCGGGCGAGCCCAGGGCGGCGTGCAGCCGCGTCGGCTGGCGCTGGCTGTCGCGGATCAGCGGCCAGGCCAGGTCGTCGTTGCTGATGAAGCAGACCTCGCCGAAGGTCTGCACCATCACGTCGGAATGGTTGCGGATGTCGAAGCGCGCGGACACGGGCAACGGGATCTCGGCCGCCTGCTCGTCGAAGACGCAGCCCATGAAGCTCTCCATGTCCTTGACGGCCGTGGAGATGCGAAACGCGATGCCAGCCTGTGCGATGCCCATGCCCGACAGGTTAACGGCCGAGCAGCCCGCCGGTGCGTCCAGGTGAGCCGGAAATGCGGCTCAGTTCACGTTGTCCGATGTCACGGCGTGCCCATCGCCTCGCGCCACTGCATCGCGTCGTGCACGCGGTGGCGCGTGCTCGGGTGGTCGAAGAAGACGAATTCCTCGATCGGGCCCGGATCGGGCTTGCGGTATTCCGTCAGCTTGAGATCGACCTCGGCTTCGCCGTGCGGCTCGCGCGCCAGGTTCAGGCCGAAGCGGTCGGCCTCGATCTCCTGGGTGCGGACCAGCGTGTTGTTGATCGGCGTGGCCAGGAACATGAAGGCGGAGAACACGGCGATGAACAACGGGAAGCTGGCCACGTCGCCCACCCCCTGCAGGCCCCACGCGGCACCGTGGCGGCGCAGCAGCGCGTCGAGCGCCCACTTGGAGAAGATGAAGCCGGCGAAAATCACCAGCGTCATCTCGCACAGGCCCTTGTAGATGTGGTTCATCACGAAGTGGCCGAGCTCGTGGCCCATCACGGCGCGGATCTCGGGCAGCGTCGTGCGCAGCAGGTTGTCGTTCAGGCGCACCGCGGCCGTGCCGAGGATGCCCGACACGTTGGCGCTGACGCGCGTGGTCTGGCGCGACGCGTCGAACTCGTAGACGTTGTCCACCGGCACCTCGTCGGCGTGCGCCATGCTCAGGACGGCCGCCTTGATCACCGGATCGCTCACGGGCTTGTAGGTGTTGGTCAGCGGGTCGATCCAGACCGGGCCGATCACCACGGCGAACACCAACAACGCCATCGTCGCCACCGTGCCCCAGATCCACCAGCGCTGGCCGGCGCGCCGGATGACGGCGTAGAGCACGGCCAGCGCCAGCGCGAAGCCGGCGGTCTGCGCGCCCAGCATCACCAGCTGGTCGACGAACCATGGCCCGAAGGTCTGCGTGGCCATCTGGTACTGGTGCTCGCGAAAGAAGCCCTCGTAGATGGTCAGGGGCAGCGACAGCACCCAGCTGGCCACCGAGAAGAAGACGCCGTACAGCGCGTCACGCAGCACGCCGAAGCGGCCGACCCGCTGGCAGATGTCGCGCACGTGCGCCGAGATCCGGCGGCGCAGCAGCAGCCACGAGATCGCCAGCCCGAGCAGGAAGTTCCACAGCTGCAGCCAGTAGCCGCCCTCGAAATAGGCGTTCGAGCTCGCGACCACGTCGGCCGGAAGTCGGTCCAGGTAGGCCTGGGTGGCAGCGTCGGCGTCGCGCGGCAGGCTGGCGCGCCAGGCGTCGTCCACAGCGCGGATGTGGAACCGCGAGACCGGCGCGCTGGCGGCGGACGGCGCGGATGCGGCCTGTGCATGCGCGCCGCCCATCAGGGACAGCGCGAGCAGCAGGGTGGCAAGGATGGCGAGCAAGGACTTCATCAGTGGGTTCCCGCGTTGGTGCGACGGTGCATCGCATGTGCGACGCATTCTGCTCAGGCGCGCCGTATACGCCAGGGAGTGTCCGACGAAACGCCGATCCCGCGGGACCAGACGCAAGCGAGTGTCGTCAGCTGCCCGCCGCGCGGCGCGACCTGCGGGTCAACCCTGGCGTCGTGCGGCCGGCTGTCCTGGTCGATGCGACCCTGCCGCGCGGCATCTGCGTATTTGCGCGCGCCGCGCGTGGCCCCCTATCATCTCGGGATGCTGACCGCCACGCCGTTGCCCGACTTCCGTTCCCCCGCGTTCCTGCGCGCCCACATCGCCGACACGATGGCCTTCTACGAGGGCCGCTGCATCGATCCGACCGGCGGCCTGTTCCAGTTCTTCAAGGACGACGGCACTGTCCATGACGCCCGCACGCGCCATCTGGTCAGCAGCACGCGCTACGTGTTCACCCACGCCATGGGCTGGCGTCATCTGGGCAACCCGGCCTGGCAGGCCAACGCGCGCCATGCGCTCGCCTTCGTCGACCAGGCCCATGCGCAGCCGCAGGGCGGCTTCGCCTGGGTGCTCGACTGGCACGACGGCCGTGCCACTGTCACCGACGGCACCAACCACTGCTACGGCCTGGCCTTCGTGCTGCTGGCACACGCGCACGCACTGATGGCCGGCCAGGCCGATGCCGCCGAGGGCCTGGAGCGCTGCTGGCGCCTGATGGAGCAACGCTTCTGGCGGCCCGAGCATTCTCTGTACGCCGACGAGGCGACGCCCGACTGGGTCGTCGGCCCGTACCGCGGCCAGAACGCCAACATGCACGCCTGCGAAGCCATGATGGCCGCGTTCCGTGCCACGCAGGACCGCAAGTATCTGGACCGTGCGATCGCGCTGTCCGAGGCCGTCACGGCGACCCTGGCGGCCAGGTCGGCGGACCTGCCGGGTGTCGTCCCCGAGTGCGCGTCGCTGGTGTGGGAGCACTTCCGGCAGGATTGGTCCATAGACCCCGAGTACAACCGGGACGACCGCAGCAACATCTTCCGCCCCTGGGGCTTCCAGACCGGCCACCAGACCGAGTGGACGAAGCTGCTGCTGCAGCTGGATCGCCTGTGCGGCGAGCAGGGCCTCGCACCCGCGCCCGCGCGTCTGGCGCGCGCGCGCCGGCTGTTCGATGCCGCGATGCGCTTCGGCTGGGACGAGGCGCACGGCGGCCTGGTCTACGGCTTCAAGCCGGACGGCACGCTCTACGACGACGGCAAGTACCACTGGGTGCAAGCCGAGAGCCTGGCCGCCGCCGCCTGGCTGGCGACGGCACTGCAGCAGTCCGGCGCGTCATCCGGCGAGGTCGCGCACTACTGGGGCTGGTACGACCGGATCTGGAACTACGCCTGGGCGCACTTCGTCGACCATCGATACGGCGCCTGGTATCGCGTGCTCGCGGCGGACAACTCGAAGGTCACCGACGAGAAGAGCCCGGCCGGCAAGGTCGATTACCACGACATGGGCGCGTGCTACGACGTCCTGTCCGCGCTGCGCCAGATCTGAGTCGCTGGCGCAGGCTTCAGCCCAGGTGCAACTGGTGCAGGCCCAGGATGCCGATCAGCCCGATCGCGATCAGGTAGAAGGCCACGATGTAGTTCAGCAGCTTGGGCATCATGAGCACGAGCACGCCGGCAATCAGCGAGATGACTGGCGTCAGCGAAAGATGGATGTTCAAGGGAGTCCTCTGTCTTGTTGAAAGCGCGATGCGCAGGCATCGGCAGGCCGGTATGGTACCCAGCCGCATGCCCGTGGCGCGCATGAAGTGGGGTGGCCGCCACGGCCATGCGCCGGCCGCTTGCGCAGCTTGGTCACAACTGTTGCGCGGCAGCGTCTTCTGAAACCTCGCGCGCTGCCGATATGGCGCGCCGCACTGGATACGATGCTTCGCCGAAGAGGCCCGCTTCCGACGCCCCAGCGGAGCCTTCGGAGGACCGCCGCGCGCGCATCCCCGCCCCGACCTCGCGAGACAGGATTTGCCCGCCATGCACACCAACAATCTCTATCGAGGGCTGTTCGAGCTCCTCACCCTGCCGCAGGACGGCGACGCTTCCATGCCCAGCCTGGCGACGACCCAGGGCGGCCGGCGTGAACTGCTGAGCGTCGCGCGCATGGAGGGTTGCCTGCCCGAGCTCTATGCGCGCTGGGCGCCGGCAGGCCTGCTGTCGCCCTCTGAGAGCGTCGAGCACGACCAACTGGGGCGCCGGCGCGCCGCCTCCGCCGAGGTGCTGCAAGTCCTGCCACGCGGCACCTTGGTGGCCGACATCGACAGCGCGCGGCGAGGCTCGAGCACGCTCGAGGTGCTGCTCCCCGACTTCGCGGCCATCGCGCCGCTGCACGAGGCCGTCGGCCGCCTCGGCTATCGCCTGCAGGGGGCTGGCGAGTGGCTGGTGCCGCCGCGCGGCCCCATGCATCGCGGCTTCGCCGCTTTCCACTATGGCCGGCCGGCGAGCGCGGGCGGTGCCGTGTCGATCGAGGTGCAGGTCGGCGGCGTCGCTCTGGGCCCGCGCGGCCACCTGCCATTCGCCGAGCTTGCCGGTGCGGCCCCCAGGCTGGCCGGCAGCGCCTGCCGCACGCTGGAGCCGACGCGCGAACTGCTGCATCGCATCGCAAGCCTGGGCGCGCGGGCGGAGCCGGTCACGGTGCGCCAGGTCGCCGATCTGCACCTGCTGCTCAAGTCCAGCGCGCATCGCATCGACTTCGCCTGGCTGAACGCGCGGGTTGAGCACCTGCAGGCCTGGGCCGGACTGCGGCAGATCCGCGACGCCATCGCCGCCAAGCGGCTCGGCGCGCTGCTGTCCTGGGGCCAGTTCGGCCGGCTGATCGAGGCGGGGGTCGCGCACGGGGAAGCCGTCGCTGCCCGGCGCAAGCGCAGCCCGCGCCTCGGTGCGCTGGTCAAGAGCGCGTTCGACACGCTGCAGCCCGTGCGCGACGACGACATCGCCGCCAAGCTCGCCCGGGCGCCGTGGCTGGTGTCGCGCGTGCTGGAGGCGGGTCATCGCGTGCGTGGCGTGCCGGTGTCGACCAAGACCTTCGACGCGCCGCGATTCGTGCGCATCGAAGGCGCGCTCTACCTGGCGACTGGCGCGGGGCTGATGCTGCTGTCGCTGGTGGACCTGCGCGACGGCGCGCGCGCCGCGCTGGGCGAGCGGGTTCGCACGGGCCGGCGACCGGTGGTGCTGGCGCGGTGGACGGCCGGGCGGGCCAGGGCGGGGACGCGCTAGTCCTGTTCGGGCGTCAATTCGAACGTGCGGTCGCCGGCGCCGGCAACGCATCCCTCGGCGATGTCGTCCCACCCCTGGTGCAGCACCACGCGCCGCCCCGCGTGGCAGATCTCGACGCGGCGGGCGTCCGGCACCTTGGCGCGCACGAAGGTCTCGATCGACGAGGGCATGCTGACGTTGTAGCGGTTGTGCGCGACCTCTTCCGGGGGGTGGTCGTCGTTGGACAGCCAGGGCACCAGGTTGGGCAGCCAGGTCACCGGATGCGCGCTGACGGTGAAGACGGTGGGCAGGTAGCCTTGCGCGCGCATCCAGGCCTGCGCGCGGGCGCGCGCGTCGACGTCCGTGCCGCCGTCGTTGCCAGGACTCGCGGCGCCCCACGCATCGGCCAGCAGCTCCATCACCCACTGGTTGCAGTTCTGGTGCAGCGTGCTGAAAGGGTAGGCGTTGGCACTGTAGCTGGCGCCCAGCACGCCCAGCGCGTGATGCTTGTCGGCGGCCGTGGTGCGCAGCGGCTCGGCGCGATCGGCGGGCAGGAAGACGATCGACACGTAGCTGGTATCGGGATCGTCCGTCCCCATGACGAAGCCGGTGAAGCCTTCGTCGAAGACGCGCGGCTTGTGGTCCTGGCAGGAATAGTAGAGCTCGCGCACCGACCACGGCTTGCCGTCGCTGTCCTTGATCGCGACGGCTTCGTGCGAGTAGCGCTCGTCGATGCGGCGCAGGTCCAGGCCCGAGCGTGCGATCAACGCGACCTGCTGGCCGGAGGCGGCGAGCTCGTCGCGCACGATGGCGACGAAGCGCAGCATCACGTCGCGCTGGTCGGCGCTCGGCTCTGACGGGCGGTCGCAGATCTCGAACGAGACCGCGTGCGCTGCCGCGCAGGCCAGCATCAGCAGCCCGGCCAGGACCGGGCCGCGCACGCGCCGCATCAAAGCGTCACGGGCGCCAGCTTCATGTCGCGCACATAGTCGTCGGCCAGCGCCAGGAAGAACGCGGCGCGCGGCTGGTTGGCGGCGAACTCGATGCCGTACGGACGCTGCAGCGCGGTGACGATGGCGCCGTTGGCCACATGGCCCTGGTCGGCGGCCGTGCGCGGCAGGCGCAGGTAGATCTCGCCGCCCACCGTGTTGGTGGCGACCGGCAGCAGGTGCAGTTCCACGTAGCCGGGGCGATCGGCGAGCTCGGCCATCTCGATGACCTTGTAGTCGCCCTTGGCCTGCTTGTTGTCGGGCGAGCTGGAATGGCTGGAATCGGTGATCGAGTCGGAGATGCTGCCCGACGAGCGCGACAGGCTGTCGGACACCACGGTGCCGGCCGAACTCGCGGCCAGGCATGCGAGCGGCGCGCTGCAGGCCAGCAGGGCGAGGGTGGCGAGGCTCTTCTTGAGGTGACGCATCGTGGCTCCGGGCAAGTGACAAGGATGAGCCATTTTGCGCCAACGAAGGGACGCCGGCATAGCCGATTACCTTGCGTAACGATGCCGCGCCGTCACTTGCGCCTGGCGCGCGGATGCGCCGCGTCGTAGACCTTGGCCAGGTGCTGGAAATCGAGCCGCGTGTAGACCTGCGTGGTGGCGATGCTGGCATGGCCCAGCAGCTCCTGCACGCCGCGCAGGTCACCGCTCGATTGCAGCAGGTGCGAGGCGTAGCTGTGGCGCAGCATGTGCGGATGCACCGGCGTGGCGACGCCGGCGCGGTCGCCCTGCGCCTTCAGGCGCGCGCGCAGCTGGTTGGGCGACAGCCGGTTGCCCAGGCGGCTGACGAACAGCGCGCCGCCGTCCGGGCTGCCGGCAAGGGCCGGCCGATGCAGCAGCCAGGTGTTGAGCGCCTCCAGCGCCGGGCCGCCCACCGGCACGCTGCGCCGCTTCGAACCCTTGCCGAACACGTGGGCCGTGGCGTCGTCGAGGTCGATCCACCCGGCCGACTCGGCGCCGGCCGCCAGATCCAGTCCCAGCAGCTCGCCCAGCCGCAGGCCGCAGCCGTACAGGAGTTCGGCGATCGCGTGGTCGCGCGCGGCGAGCGCCTCCGCCTCGATGCTTGCGGCCTCGCCGTCGCCTTCGGTCGGCGTCTCGGCCATCGCGAGCGCGACGGCCTCGTCGACGGCCAGCGCCTTGGGCAAGGGGCGGGCGGCACGTGGGGCGCGCACGCCGTCGACCGGGTTGCTGGTCAGCCCGGTGGCTTCGGCCTGCAGGCTCCACCAGCGGTAGAAGCCGCGCCAGCCGGACAGCGTGAGCGCGATCGAACGCGCGCCCAGGCCGGCGCCATGCAGTTGCGCGGCAAAGCGCTGGATGTGGGCGCTTTGCAGCGCGTGCAGCGGACGCTGCGCGTCGTCGGCCAGCTTCTCCAGGCGCGCCAGCGCGTCGGCGTAGGCGGTGAGCGTGTGCGCCGAGAGGCGGCGCTCGACGCGCAGGTGCTCGAGGTAGCGCTGGATGGCCGGGGCGGTCATCGCAGCGACCGCGCTCAGGCTTGCGGGGCCAGCAGCCGAGTCAGCGCGGCGCCGGCGATGTCGCCGACCTGCGCCAGGAACTCGATGCCCATGTCGGCCGTGTAGCGCGTCGGATCCGGCGAGCCGAGCGCCAGCAGGCCGAAGGCCTGGTGCTGGCGGTCAGGGCGCAGCG
>JBJMWF010000298.1:0-13156 GCA_045810265.1 Vitreoscilla sp.
ATACGCACCGAGCCGCCGCCCAGCTCCCAGCCATTGAGCACCATGTCGTAGGCCTTGGCGATGCAGGCGCCCGGGTCGGTGTCCATCAGGTCCTCGTGCCCATCCTTGGGCGCGGTGAACGGGTGGTGCACGGCGTTCCAGCGGCCTTCATCGTCGTCGCGCTCGAACATCGGGAAGTCGACGACCCACAGCGGCGCCCACTTGTCCTCGAACAGGCCATTGGCCTTGCCGAAGTCGGAGTGGCCGACCTTCAGGCGCAGCGCGCCCATCGCGTCGTTGACGACCTTGGCCTTGTCGGCACCGAAGAAGATCAGGTCGCCGTTGGCCGCGCCGGTGCGCGCCAGGATCTCGGCGATCGCCTTGTCGTGCAGGTTCTTGACGATGGGCGACTGCAGGCCTTCGCGGCCCTTGCCGGCATCGTTGACCTTGATCCAGGCCAGGCCCTTGGCGCCGTAGATCTTGACGACCTCGGTGTAGGCGTCGATCTCGCCGCGGCTGATCTCGGCACCGCCCTTGACGCGCAGCGCCACGACGCGGCCGCCGGACATCGTCGCGGCCGACGAGAACACCTTGAAGTCGACGTCGGCCATGACGTCGGTCAACTCGGTGAACTCCATCTTCACGCGCAGGTCGGGCTTGTCCGAGCCGTACAGGCGCATCGCGTCGGCGTAGGTCATCACCGGGTACTGGCCCAGGTCGACGCCGATGGCGTTCTTGAACACCGAGCGGATCATGCCCTCGAACATGTCGCGGATCTCGACCTCGGTCAGGAACGAGGTCTCGATGTCGATCTGCGTGAATTCGGGCTGGCGGTCGGCGCGCAGGTCCTCGTCGCGGAAGCACTTGGTGATCTGGTAGTAGCGGTCGAAGCCGGCCACCATCAGCAGCTGCTTGAACAGCTGGGGCGACTGCGGCAGCGCGAAGAAGTGGCCATCGTGCACGCGGCTGGGCACGAGGTAGTCGCGCGCGCCTTCCGGCGTGCTCTTGGTCAGCATCGGGGTCTCGATGTCGACGAAGCCGTTCTTGTCCAGGAACTGGCGCACTTCCATCGCCACGCGATAGCGCAGCATCAGGTTTTTCTGCATCTGGGGGCGGCGCAGGTCCAGCACGCGGTGCGTCAGGCGAGTGGTCTCGGACAGGTTCTCGTCGTCGAGCTGGAACGGCGGCGTGACGCTGGGGTTGAGCACCTCGAGCTCGTGGCACAGCACTTCGACCTTGCCGCTGGCCAGGTTGGCGTTGAACTTGTCGTCGGGGCGCATGCGCACCAGGCCGATCACCTTGATGCAGAACTCGTTGCGCACGCTTTCCGCGGTCTTGAACATCTCGGCACGATCGGGGTCGCAGACGACCTGGACCAGGCCTTCGCGGTCGCGCAGTTCGATGAAGATCACGCCGCCGTGATCGCGGCGGCGATGCGCCCAACCCATCAGGGTCACGGTCTGGCCGGCCAGCGCGTCGCTGACGAGGCCGCAGTAGGTAGTTCTCATGGCAGTACTCCGTTTATCGGTACGGTTTGTTCGAGGCACGGCGCGCTCGGGTGGCGGCGCGCGCGCAAAGACGGGACTTCAGTTGGCAGGCCGGAGGCGGGGGATCACCCTCAGGACTGAACGCCGGTGACCTCGTGGCGTTCAGCCCACCCGATTGGGGTCGGCCCCCTCCGGCGGGACCAGGATCCCGGCCGGGGGCGCGACCACGCCCATGGAGATGATGTATTTCAGGGCCTCGTCGACTGTCATCGACAGCGGCTTGCAGGCCGCCCGCGGCATCATCAGGAAGAAGCCGGAGGTCGGATTCGGCGTGGTCGGCACGTACAGGCTCAGGTGCTCGCCCGGCAGCGCCGCGGCGACCTCGCCGGAGGGCCGGCCGGTGACGAAGGCGATCGTCCAGCTGCCTTCGCGCGGGTACTGCACCATCACCGCTTCGCGGAAGGCGTTGCCGTTGGTGGAGAACAGCGTGTCGGACACCTGCTTGACCGACACGTAGATCGACTTGACGATCGGGATGTGCGAGAGCAGGTTGTCCCATTGCTTCAGCCACCAGGCGCCGACCATGTTGGTGACGAACATGCCGGTGATCAGCAGCAGCAGCACCAGCAGCACGACGCCCAGGCCGGGGACGCTGGCCAGGAGCGCGAGGAAATTCTCGGCGCTGGTGGGCAGCACGTGCTGGATGCCCATCAGGATGCCGTGGAAGACGCCGTCCATCAGGCCGACGGCCCACATCAGCACCCCCACCGTGATCGCGAGCGGCAGCCACACCAGCAGGCCGGCGAACAGGTACTTTCTCAAGAGGGGCTCCCGCCGCGCGCGAACGCGGCCGTGATGGCGTGCATGGAGGAAGGCGGTCTGGTCAGTGGCAGGCGCAGCTGCCGCCGCCGTGCGCGCCGGAGGACGAGGCCGAGGCGCTGGTGCCGCCACTGTCGGACGGGGGCGCAGCCGCGGGCGCGGCCGGCGTGGCGCCGCCCGCGGCATCGCCGCCCGCGTTGCCGGAAGCCGGCGCTACGGCCGGGACGGGCGCGTTGCCGCCCTTGAAATCGGTGGCGTACCAGCCGGAACCCTTGAGCTGGAATCCGGCGGCCGTCACCTGCTTCTGGAATTGCTCGGTGCCGCAGGCGGGGCAGGTGGTCAGCACCGGGTCGGAAATCTTCTGCAGCACGTCGCGCGAATGGCCGCACGAAGCGCAGCGATACGCATAGATCGGCATGGCTGGGCTCTCGAGTAAACAGGAAATTATAAAGGGCGGCGACCGGTGCCGGCCCACGGGCGCGGGCCGGACGGCCCGCGAGCACCGAATATGAGGGCTTTTCGCGAGGAATCAACTGAGCTGGGAGCCCCGTCTGGGGATGCCGCGCCCCCGGGGGTGAATCCTGCGACTGCGCGCAGGATGACCGCTTCTGCCGGCAGGCAGTCATCCTGCGCGCAGTCGCAGGATCCACCCCGTCCAGGCGCGTCCCCTTCCTGGCCAGCGTCCGCCTCAGTGGATATAGACGGCCAGCCGGACGGCGCACAGCCCGACGACGAAGCCGACCGCGACCCACAGCATGGCCTGCAGCAGGCGGTTGGTGCGCCGCTGTTCCCTCAGCAGCGCCGCCACCTGGGCGGCCGAAGCCGGTGCCAGCTCGCCCTCGATCTTGTGGGCGGCGATGGACAGCGCCTGGTGCACCAGCCGCGGCAGCGCCGGGATGTAGTGCGCGTAGCGCGGCGCCTCGTCCTTCAGGCGGTCGATGAAGCCGCGCCAGCCGATCTGCTGGTTCATCCAGCGCTCGAGGAAGGGCTGCGCCGTGCTCCACAGGTCGAGCTCCGGGTCGAGCTGGCGGCCCAGGCCCTCGACATTGAGCAGCGTCTTTTGCAGCAGCACCAGCTGCGGCTGGATCTCGACGTTGAAGCGGCGCGAGGTCTGGAACAGCCGCAGCAGCACCTGGCCGAGCGAGATGTCCTTGAGCGGCCGGTCGAAGTGCGGCTCGCAGACGGCGCGCACCGCGCTCTCCAGCGCCTCCAGCCGCGTGTCGGGCGGCACCCAGCCGCTCTCGATGTGCAGCTCGGCCACGCGCTTGTAGTCGCGCCGGAAGAAGGCGATGAAGTTCTGCGCCAGGTAGTCCTTGTCGGACTCGGTGAGCGTGCCGATGATGCCGAAATCAAGCGCGATGTAGCGGCCGAAGGTCTCGGGCGCGATGCTCACCTGGATGTTGCCCGGGTGCATGTCGGCGTGGAAGAAGCCGTCGCGGAACACCTGCGTGAAGAAGATGGTGACGCCGTCGCGCGCCAGCTTGGGGATGTCGACGCCGGCCAGGCGCAGGCGGTCGACCTGGCTGATCGGCACGCCGTACATGCGCTCCATCACCATCACGCGCGAGGTGCAGAAATCCCACAGCATCTCGGGCACCATGATCAGGTCGAGGCTGGCCATGTTGCGGCGCAGCTGGGCCGCGTTGGCGGCCTCGCGGATCAGGTCGAGCTCGTCGTGCAGGTAGATGTCGAACTCGGCCACCACATCGCGCGGGCGCAGCCGCTTGCCGTCGACGCTGGTGCGCTCGACCCAGCGCGCCACCGTGTGCAGGATGGCCAGGTCGCTCTCGATGGCCTGCAGCACGTTCGGGCGCAGCACCTTGACGGCGACCTCGCGGCCGCCCTTCAAGGTGGCGAAGTGCACCTGCGCGATGGAGGCGCTGGCCACCGGCGTGTTGTCGAAGCTCTCGAACACATCCTCGAACTTGCGGCCCAGCTCCTTGAGCAGGCCGGTTTCCACCAAGGCGCGGGCGGCCAGGCCGTCGAACGGCGGCACCCGGTCCTGCAGCAGCGCGAGCTCGTTGGCGATGTCGGCCGGCAGCAGGTCGCGCCGCGTGGACAGCACCTGGCCGAACTTGATGAAGATGGGGCCGAGGCGCTCGAGCGCCTGGCGCAGCCGCGGCCCGCGCGGCTCGTCGTAGCTGCGCCCGATCGAGATCAGGCGCGCCAGCGCGCGCAGCCACGGCTGGCGCACGCGGCCGAGCGCGATCTCGTCGACGCCGAAGCGCAGCAAGGTCAGCGTGATGAACAGCAGGCGCGCGAAGTGCTTCAAGAGCGCCCCCCGCCCGCGGCCCGCAACGCGTTCGGCAGACTAGCCAGGCCGCTTGCGAACAAAGCCAGCGTCACGACTTCTTGCGCGCCTGGAACTGGTCGAACAACTGACCCAGCGTGCTCTTGACCTTGTCGCCTACCTGCGAGAACTGTTCGTTCGCGCGGCTGACGGCTTCGGCCACCGTCGGCCCGAAGAAGCGTTCGGCGTCGGCCGCGGGATCCCAGCGCACGTTCTGCGCGATCCAGTTGACGTCGGCCGCCAGCGCGCCGTCGCCGTCGATGGACATCGGCGGCAAGCCGCCCTTGAACACGTTGCCGGCGGCCTTGGCCGGATCGGACGTATCGAGGCGCACGTTCAGGTCGGGCACCAGCGCGGCGTCGTCGGCCGTCTCGACGCCTTCGAACAGGCCGGCCGGCGTGATGCGCAGGCTCAGCGGCGGCGGCACCGGGATCAGGCCAGGCCAGCCGCTGACGTCGACGCGGACGGCCTTGCCGGCATGCGCGCGCAGGCGCTCGACCGCGGGCGGGCAACCCGTCAGCACGTGGTTGGCGAACAGCACCATGCGGTTGCGCACGGCGGGAAGCCAGAGATCCCGGAAAGGCAAGTCCATCCGGCGATTGTAGGTGGCGCGGGTGGCGCCGGCGTGTCAGTCGGGCACCCGTCGGCGGAAGGGCCGGAAATGCGGGTGATCGGCGGCGGCGAGCAGGTCGCGGTCGCCCTCGCTGTCGCCGTAGACGTGCAGTTCGTGCTCGTCGAGCTCGCCCAGCAGGCCCCGGAGCCGGCGCAGCTTTTCCGGCCCGGTGCAGTCGGCGCCTTCGAGTTCGCCGCTGAACAGGCCGCCGCGCGATTCGAGCCTCGAGCACAGGACATCGTCGAACCCGAGTTGCGCGCCGACATGCGCCAGGTACACATCCAGCGTCGAGCTGACGAGCACCAGCCGGTGACCTTGCGCCCGATGCCAGGCGATGCGCTCCAGCGCGCCCGGCCGCAGGCGCGGCGCCAGGGCGCGCGCGTGCACGGGCCCCAGCGCGCCCAGGCGCTGCGCGGACGCGCCCGCGACGAGCCGGCGCAGCACCCGGCGCTTGAATTCGTCGATGGGCGTGCGCCGAACCAGCCAGGCCAGGCCAGTGCCGGCCAGCGCGGCGAACGTCGCGGCGACGCGCGCACGGCCGAAAGCCAGGACCAGGAACGGCACCAGCGTGTCGCGCTCGCTGATGGTGCCGTCGAAGTCGAAGACGGCGACGACGCGGCGCGGCGGCACGGCAGCCAGGCGGACGCGCGCCGTCAGGCCGCGTCGAAGCCGTTCGGATTCATGGCCTGCCAGCGCCAGCTGTCCGCGCACATCGCGTCCAGCCCGCGCGTGGCCTTCCAGCCCAGGTCGGCGAGCGCCCGGGCCGGGTCGGCGTAGCAGCTGTCGATGTCGCCCGGGCGGCGGGCGACGATGTCATAGGGCACGGGGCGGCCGCTCGCCTTCTCGTAGGCGGCGATCAGCTCCAGCACGCTGTAGCCGCGGCCGGTGCCCAGGTTGACCAGCAGCGAGCCGGGCGTGGACAGCAGCCGGTCCAGCGCCTTGACGTGGCCCTGGGCCAGGTCGACCACGTGGATGTAGTCGCGCACCCCGGTGCCGTCCGGCGTGTCGTAGTCGTTGCCGAACACGCTCAGCCGGGCGCGCCGTCCGACCGCGACCTGCGCCACGTAAGGCATCAGGTTGTTGGGCACGCCGCGCGGATCCTCGCCGATGCGGCCGCTCTCGTGGGCGCCCACCGGGTTGAAGTAGCGCAGCACGCCGGACTGCCAACCCGCCTCGGCGGCGGCCATGTCCCGCAGGATCTTCTCGCCGATCAACTTGGTCTCGCCGTACGGGTTGGTGGCGCCGGTGGCCGCGTCCTCGCGGATCGGCAGCGTCTCGGGCTTGCCGTAGACGGTGGCGCTGGAGCTGAAGACGATGCGGTTGACGTCGTGCGCGCGCATCGCCGCGGCCAGCGTCAGCAGGCCGCCGATGTTGTTGCCATAGTAGCGCAGCGGCTGCTGCGTCGACTCGCCCACCGCCTTGAACGCCGCGAAGTGCACCACGGCGTCGATGCGATGGCGCTCGAACACGCCGTGCATCGCGTCGGCATCGCACACGCTGGCGCGCTCGAACACCGGCGCCTTGCCCGAGAGCTGCTCCAGCCGATTGAGCACCTCGGGCGAGCTGTTGGAAAAGTCGTCCAGGCCGACGACGTCGTAGCCCGCGGCCTGCAGCTCGAGCCAGGTGTGCGAGGCGATGTAGCCGGTGGCGCCCGTCAGCAGGATCGTCGCCATCAGCACTTGATCCCGACATGGAGGGCGACGGCGCCGCCGGCCATGTTGTGGACGTCGACATGGCCGAAGCCCGCCGTCTTCATCATCGCCTTGAGCGTCGCCTGGTCAGGATGCATGCGGATGGATTCGGCCAGGTAGCGATAGCTCTCGGCGTCGCCCGCCACCAGCTGCCCGACCCGGGGCAGCACGTTGAACGAGTACCAGTCGTAGGCCTTCTGCAGCGGCGCGGCGATCTTCGAGAACTCGAGCACCAGCAGGCGGCCGCCCGGGCGCAGCACGCGGTTCATCTCGGCCAGCGCGATGTCCTTGTGCGTCATGTTGCGCAGGCCGAAGGCCACGCTGACGAGGTCGAACTGGCCGGTCGCGAACGGCAGCTTCTCGGCGTCGCAGATCGAGGTGGGCAGCACCAGGCCTTCGTCGATCAGGCGGTCACGGCCGACGCGCAGCATCTGCTCGTTGATGTCGGTGTGGACGACGACGCCGGTCGCACCGACGCGCTTGGCGAACGCACGGGCGAGGTCGCCGGTGCCGCCGGCGATGTCCAGCGCCTTGTCGCCGGCCTTCAGGTTGGCCACCGCGACCGTGTATTTCTTCCACGCGCGATGCATGCCGCCCGACATCAGGTCGTTCATCACGTCGTACTTCTTGGCGACGGAGTCGAACACGCCGCGCACGCGCGTCGCCTTCTCGTTTTCGTCGACCGTCTGGTAGCCGAAGTGGGTCTGAGTCATTTGGGATCTCGGAAAAGCGGAAGATTCAATGCGAATGGCAGGCGCCGCCGGCGGGCGGCTGCATGTGGGCATCGCGATCGAGCCCGGCCAGGGCCAGGCGCTCGAGGTATTGGGCGAACAGTTCGTCCTGCTGCGAACCCAGGCGGTACAGGTAGTCCCAGGTGAACAGGCCGGTGTCGTGGCCGTCGGAGAAGGTCGGCTTGACGGCGTAGTGACCGACCGGCTCGATGGCGTCGATGACGACGTCGCGCTTGCCGGTCTGCAGCGTCTCCTGGCCCGGCCCGTGCCCCTGCACCTCGGCCGACGGCGAGTAGACCCGCATCAGCTCGAACGGGATGCGGAACACCCGGCCATCGTCGAACTCGATCTCGAGCGCTCGCGACTGCTGGTGCACCGTGAGGGCAACTGGAACGCGATGGGCGGGAGGGGTCGGAACAGGCATGGCGCCAGTTTATCGTCTGCACGGCGTCCCTCTGCCCGACAGGACGATGACGATACGGCCGGGGGTGTTGGAACGGCGCCTCTCCCCCAAACGGGGGACACGGCGCGACCGTAACAAGGTGTGAAAATCGCGATCGCCGAATCGCCCGAACTTCGACCATGACCCGTCTGCTGCCGCTGCTCGCCCTCGTGATCTGCCTGCCCGCCGTGGCCGACATGCAAAAATGCGTCGACGCGCAAGGCAAGGTGAGCTATTCCGACCAGGACTGCCCGACCGCGGCCAAGCCCGCCGCCGCGCCGCCCGCGCCGACCCGCGCCCCGGGCGCCGCGCCGGTCGATGCCCCGCTGGAGATCCTGGAGACCGGCGTGCCGGTGATCGTGCAGATGCCGGGCCGCTTCGCCTGGCTCGATGACGACACCCTGGCCATCACGACCTTCGCCGACGCCAACGCCAAGGCGCCCTGGATGGTGCGCAAGATCATTGCCTACGACGTGCCCGCGCGCCGCAGCAGCGTGCTGGTGCCGCGCGGCTTCATCGACTGCACGAACCCCGGCTACAACCTGGTGAGCCTGGACGTGGGCGACCTCGAGTCGCGCTTCGCGATCGGCTCGCGGGCGGCGCCCTCGGTGCAGCAGTTCGATGTCTGGGATCCCGCTTCGCGCAAGCTCGGTCCCGCGCCGGCGGAACTCAAGGCGGGCTGGCATCCCGCGGCCTGCATGAAGCCGTCACCCGAGGATCTGGGCATCCGCGACCTGGAAGCCAGCAAGAAGCCGGTGCGCTACCTGCAGCCCGAACATGGCACCGTCGTCTGGGGCGCGTTGGATGACAGTGGCCACCCGACCGGCCCGATGCTGCTGACGCCGAAAAAGAAGATCCCGCTGGCACTGACCATCAACGACATCTCGCACGACGTGCGCTGGCTGCCGTTCCGCAAGGCCTACCAGCTCGCGCCGGGCGTGCATGACCGCCTGCTGGACCCGCCGCGCAACCAGCCGCTGATCACGATGGATCTGGACGGCCGCATCACCCGCCACGCGATTCCGGCGGGCCTGACGCGCCAGCTCGACGCGCTGGGCGCGCCGGCACCGGCCGAGATGACCGCGACGCGCGCCGGTGACCTGGTGTTCCAGCCGGGCATGCCGTCCAACGGTGGCGGCCTGTACCTGGTGCAGGGCGAACACAGCCGGCGCATCTGGTGCACGGCGCAGCCCGCGCCCGGCCAGGCCGGCGGCAGCAACGGCTGCGCGACCTCGCAGCCGATCGCGGTGTCGCCCGACGGCTGCCGCATCGCCTTCGACGCCCGCCCGGCGAGCGCCATCGGCAACGGCTTTGCGGACGCGCCCACCGTCAAGGTGCTGACGCTGTGCGACGGCGCGGCGCCGACTGCGCCGACAGCGGCGGGCAAGAAGAAGCTGCGCTGAGCGGCTCTGCCCAGCCGTCGCGCTCACTGCTTGGGCGCGGAGTCCCAATGTTCGGCGATCTTGCCGTCCTCGATGCGGAACATGTCGAACCAGGTCGTGGTCAGCTTGCGATTGGCGTCCTTCGGATCGACGATCGGATGCACGAAGCTCAGGACCACTCGGTCGCCCTCGGCCACGATGGACACCAGCGGGGCCGTGATGCGCGGCTGGACGGGCTTGGGCTTGACGTATTGCGTGAAGAACGCGATGAACGCCGCACGGCCGGTGGGCACGTTCGGGTTGTGCTGGATGTAGCTTTCGGCCATGAGCTTCTCGGCCCGCTCCATGTGGCCGCCCTCGAGCACCTCGCGCCAGAAGTCCCACACCAGCTTCTTGTTGGCGGCGAGCTTGGGGTCGGCGCTGGCGAGCAGCGCCTCCTGGTCCGCGACGGCCACCACCGGCACCTGGGCGCGCACGGCGCCACTTGCGAGGAGGGCTGCCAGCAGCGCGAGCTTGAGGGTCGTGGACAGGGTCATGGGGTCTCCGTTGGGTGGATGGTTCAAGCGGCCGGCGCCAGGGCGGCCACCGCGCGCGCGACGCGCTCGTCGAGCTCGGGCAGGCCCGTGCGCAGGCGCGTGACGGGCGCCGGCGCGACCTCGCGCACGGGCGCGGCCCAGACCGGCGCGGGAAAGCGGCTGTCCCAGTCGAAGCGCGCGATCACGTGCCAGTGCAGGTGCGGCACGACGTTGCCCAGGCTGGCCAGGTTGATCTTGGTGGGCGCCAGCGTGTCGCGCAGCAGGCGCTCGACGGCACCGACCGCGCCCATCATCGCCGCCTGCTCGGCGAGCGTCAGGTCGCTCCACTCGCCCACGTGCGCGCGCCAGACGACGCGGTAGAACGCGGGGAACGCGGCGTCCTCGGCGCGGATCACGCGCCAGCGCGCGGACTGGAACACCAGCACGCCCCCCGCCTCGCGGCACAGTTCGCAAGCGGGCTGGAAGGACGGCGATTCGAGGGGCTGGAAGACGGGCATGGTGTCGGTGCGGCTGGTCGCCGGAAGCTGCGGGCCGCTCCGGGTGCGAGGCGGCCTCGTGATGCGGTATTGTGTGGCAGCCCGCGCGCACGCCGCCGCCGCCAGGCCTTCGAATCTCTCGCCGGACTCCATCAAGATGACCTTGCACCGCCGTTCCCTGCTCGCGCTCGCCGCGGGCGCCCTCGGCCCCTCGGCCGCCTTCCTGAGCGGCGCCGCCCGCGCCGCGCAGGCCTATCCAGACCACGCCTTGCGCTGGATCGTGGCCTATCCGGCCGCCGGCGGCTCCGACTTCCTGGCGCGCCAGCTGGCGCCGCAGATGGGCAAGCAGCTGGGACAGACCATCGTCGTCGACAACCGCCCCGGCGCGGCCGGCATCATCGGCACCGAGGTGGCGTCCAAGGCGCCCGGCGACGGCTACACGCTGCTGACCGGCGACAACGGCGCGATGGTGTTCCATACCGCGCTGTACAAGTCGCTGCCGTACAACCCCAGCGACTTCGTGCCGATCGGCTTCATGGCCAGCTTCCCGCTGATCCTGGTCGTCAATCCGTCTGCCGGCTTCACCAGCGCCGCGCAGTTCCTGGACACCGTCAAGCGCAGCCCCGGCAAGTACAGCTATGCCTCGCCCGGCGCCGGCAGCCCGCACCACCTCGCGATGGAGCTGCTCAAGCAGCGCACAGGCGCCTTCGTCGTGCACGTGCCCTACCGCGGCACGGCACCGGCCATGCAGGACGTGATGTCCGGCCAGGTGCCCATCATGATCGTCGACACCGCCGCCGGCCTGGCGCAGATCAAAAGCGGCAAGCTCAAGGCGCTGGCGGTGCTGTCCAGGCACCGCATCGCGCTGTTGCCGGACGTGCCCACGCTGTCCGAGGTCGGCGGCGCGCCCTTGAGCAACTTCGAGGCCGTGGCCTGGCAAGGCCTGTTCGCGCCCAAGGGCACGCCGCCCGACATCGCCGCCCGCCTGACCACCGAGATGCGCAAGGCCATCCTCACGCCCGAGATCAAGGCGCGCCTGGAGGCCTTCGGCCTCGAGGTGGCGCCCACCGACGGGCCGGCGCTGGCGGCGTTCATCCAGAAGGAGACGGCGTTCTGGCATGCCTTGATCAAGGAGCGGCATCTGTCGCTCGATTGAGGGCAGCACGATGACCAGCGCCGCCATGGAGCGCCGCATCACCTGCGTCGTCGACAAGTACAGGCCGGCCATCGCCGCGCTGATCGAGCAGGCCATCGCGCCGCACCGCGCGGCGCTGGCTGCGGCGCCACCGCTGGCCACCGTCGTCAAGATGGAAGTCGAGAAACACCGCCCGCGGCGGCCCGCCGTAGAGGCCAAGAAGGCCAAGGCCTGACTTTTCGCCCATGTCCGCAACCCACGACCACCCCGCGCCCTCCGTGCAAGCCTGCCGCGACGAGATCGCTGCGCAGATCCAGGCCTACCGCGATCTGGTCGGCGCGGCGTCCAAGGCCTCGGGCATGAGCCTGACGCGCATCGATGCCGCACTCGCCGCCTTCGAGCCCGCATTCTTCAACAACCTGTTGATCGCGCTCGACGCACGTTTCGCCGGCCGGCCGAACGACCCGGGCCCGTCTGCCGAAACCCGTGCACTGGCCGCTTCGCTGCTGCATGACGGCGGGGTGCTGGCCGCGCACCCGCAGATCGCGTACGACGCCGACCAGTCCGTGCTGCGGCTCGAAGCCGGCGAGCGCATCTGGCTCAACGCCGACGACTTCGAGGCGCTGTGCAGCGCCTTCCTCGCGGCGATGCAGGACGCGGCCAGCCGGGCATAGATCACGCTGCGGGCGACTATGCGCGGCGTCCGATGCACCGCGATGTAAGCAAACGTGCTTTCATTCAGGGACGGAAGCCTGGGCCTGGCCACAGTGCTCCGCCGCGAGCCTCGACCATGAGTTTGCAGCATCGCGGATCCACCGCTCCCGGCGCCGCCGCGCCCTTGCCTTGACTCGATTGCGAGGCCCTCATGGACTATCGAATGCCCCTGCAACGCCTGCTCCACCGACTGTTGCCCTCCCTGGCCCACGCGGATCCGGCCGCCGCCGCGCCGGACTTCGCGGACACCTGTCCGGACGAGGACCACCCGCGAGCGCCGGCGCCCCTGCGCCAGACGGCCCCCGCGCCGCGTCAAGCCGGTGCGGGGAGCCAGTCCACCATCGACCTCGTGCTCGGAACGGAAGTGATGGAGTACCCGGACGACACCGCGGCCGACCTGATGGACGAGTTCTTCGCCAAGTCGCACAAGCGGGCGGCCTGACAGGCCGCGCCCGCCTCAGACCAGCACGCGCTCGATCCCGCCCGCGTTGGCTCGCTTGACGTATTCGGGCATCCAGTCCTCGCCCAGGATCTTGCGTGCCATCTCGACGACGATGTAGTCGGCCTCCAGCAGGCCGCTCTTCAAGTCCTCGCCATAGCGCGACAGGCCTTGCAGGCAGCTCGGGCACGACGTCAGGATCTTGAGGTCCGCATCGGGCGCCGCCAGGCCCTTGGCGGCCTGCACGGCGCGCAACGCCGTCTCGTCGCTGCGCAACTGTTCCTCCTTGCGGAAGCGCACCTGCGTGGCGATGTCCGGCCGCGTGACGCCCAGCGTGCCCGATTCGCCGCAGCAGCGGGTGCTCTTGAGGACGTCCTCGCCCACCAGCGCCTTGACCGTCTTCATCGGATCCTGCAGCTTCA
>JBJMWF010000299.1:0-5099 GCA_045810265.1 Vitreoscilla sp.
GCCAGCATCATCCGCGCGTGGGTCGAATGCGGCTGCAGCGACTCCACCGGCTGGATCGCGGCGGTGCGCTGCCCGAAGCTGGGCAAGGTCGTCGCGGCCATCCACGCCGACCCGGCGCGAAACTGGACGGTGCCGTCGCTCGCCGGCCTGATGGGCGCCTCGCGCTCGACCTTCGCCGAGGCATTCACGCGCACGATGGGCGAAAGCCCCGCCAAATACGTCGCCAAGATGCAGATGTTCCAGGCCCGCCGCTGGATCGTGCAGGACGGCATGCGAGTGGCGGTGGCGGCCGACCGCCTTGGATACGATTCGGAGGCCTCCTTCAGCCGCGCGTTCAAGCGCGTGATCGGCCACCCGCCGAGTGCGGCGCGGGCATCGGCCAGGGCGCTCCGGTAGATCGTTCAGCCTCGGCTCAGGAGGGCGAAGCCGACGCTCTCGCATTCGACTCCCACGCATGGGCATCCATGTGTCGAAAGCGCATCAGACGATGTGCCGAGTTGGTGACAAGCGCACTCGGAATGCACAAGTGTTGACGCTTTCGATGCATGTGCTCGCCCGAGCCAGTCGAGGTTGGCAGCGAGCCACGCCCGCTGTGCCAAGCGCACGCTCGCCGGGCGCGCAAGGTCGGCGCAAGGCGGCACAAGGGCAATCCCTGTGTCCAGCGGCATGCACCTTGCGCGCAGAGCGGCTTGTCCAACGAAGGTCAACAACCTGAATGGACGGAAGCTCCATCGCCATCGATCCCGATGTGCGACGGTCATCACCAAAAGCTGAAGATCAACCGAGGACTTTGCATGTTTCAGAAGACGAAGATGGCGTCCTGCCTTCTCATCGCGTTCGGCGGAACGCTGGCAATGCTGACGAACGGCGCTCGGGCGCAGGACACGGATCCCGGCAAGTCCGCTGCGGAAGTCCAACGGGTGGAGATCACCGGATCGAACATCCGGCGCACGAATTCCGAGACGCCTTCTCCGGTGCAGGTCATCACGTCGGAAGACATCAGGAACAGCGGCTACACCAGCATCCAGGACGTGCTGCACAGCATCACGGCAAACGGGCAGGGAACGCTGTCGCAGGGATTCGCGGGCGCATTCGCGAGCGGCGCCGCCGGCGTCTCGCTGCGCGGGCTCAATACCTCGGCCACCCTCGTGCTGATCGACGGGCACCGCTCCGCGCCTTACCCGATCGGCGACGACGGCCAACGCTCGTTCGTCGACGTGGCCAACATTCCTTTCGACGCGATCGAACGCATCGAGGTGCTCAAGGACGGCGCCTCGGCCATCTACGGTTCGGACGCCATCGCCGGCGTCGTCAACATCATCCTGCGTCGCTCATACACCGGCGGCAAGATCAGCGCGGATGTCGGCGAATCCTGGAAGCATGACGGCGCCACGCGCCACGCCGCCGGCATCTACGGCATCGGCGACCTGGACAAGGACGGCTACAGCGCGTTCGTCTCGGGCGAGATCCGCAAGCAGGACCAGATCCGCTACGTCGACCGGGGCGGCAACTACACGAACACCGATTTCACGTCGACCGGGGGCCAGGACATCACGCCAGGCGTGATCAACGCCAACAACGGCGGCCTGCCCAGGAGTTCGACGGGCTACATCACGGACGACAGCGGCAACATCACCGGCTTCATGCCCGGATGCGATGCTACCCGGCTCGCTGCCGGGCAGTGCACGTACCACAACACCTGGTCGCAGATCCAGCCTGCCACCGAGAACTACAACACCGTCGCCCGCGTCACCAAGAAGCTGGGCGGCGACTGGCAGGCGTCGCTGCAGGGCACCTTCTTCGAGAGCAAGGCCGAACAGGTCGGCAATCCGAGCCATACGTTCACCGAGGGCTATCAGGGCATCACGTCCGGCCCCGGCGTCACGCCGACCCTGCTGACCGCGCTGCCGCCGACGTCGATTCCCGCGACCAATCCGAGCTTCCCGGCGGGCACCGGCCAGACTTCCGGCCTGCTCACGTACACGTTCCTGGACCTCGGACCGACGGTCACCCGGACCGACGCGCGCACCACGCGTGTGGTCGCCGACCTTAGCGGCTCGGTCGCCAACTGGGACATCACCAGCGCCGTCGGATACACGCAGGTGCGGCTGAACGTCAAGGGCTACAACAGCGTCAACTCGGCCAACCTGCAGACCGCGCTCGACAGCACGACCAATCCCTATCTGGTGGGCCAGCCGAATTCGCAGGCGGTCGACAGCTTCATCGCGCCGGTGCTCAAGGCCAGCGACTCGTCCAAGCTCGCCTTCTTCCAGTTCAATGCATCGCACGACGCGTTCGCGCTGCCCGGCGGCGAGGCGCAGATCGCGATCGGTGCCGACTATGTGCATCGGACGCAGAACGCCGTCGCGCCGACGGATGTCGCCAATGGCCTGGTCGACTCGTTCAGCAACAACTTCACGATGGGCAAGCAGAACGTCGCCTCGGTGCATGCCGAATTGTCGGCACCTGTCCTGAAGTCGCTCGAGGCGGATGCGGCGCTGCGTTACGACCACTACAACCTGTCCGGCGGCAAGGCTTCGCCTCAGGTGGGTTTCAAGTGGACGCCGACGACGGCGTTCGCGCTGAGGGGCACGGCAGCCAAGGGCTTCCGTGCGCCCGGCCCCGCCGAGAACGGCAATGCAGGGCAGACGTTCTTCACCGGCAATTCGAACGACCCCGTCCTGTGTCCGGATCCGACGCACCCGGAGGCCACGGGCACGTTCCCTTCGCAGTGCTCGGTCGGGCTCGGTACCGTGCAGAGCACCACCAAGACGCTCAAGCCGGAAACGTCGACGTCCTACACGCTGGGGCTGGTCCTCGAACCCATCAAGAACCTGAGCGCCACGCTGGACTTCTACCAGATCACAATCAAGAACCAGATCGTGTCAGGAAGCTCGCCCGACGCCGTCCGCGGTACCAACTTCACGCCGCTGCTGCAGAACCAGGCGGACGGCAGCACGGCGCTCGTCGCGCCGCCCGTGGCACCGATCGCCTACTTCAGCGTGGGCTACGTCAACGCCAACCAGACCAGCACCAGCGGCATCGATGCCGACATCACCGCCCGCGCGCAGTTCGAAGGCGTGGGCGAGCTGAAGTCCGACTTCATGGTGACGTGGATGGCCAAGTACGACCAGACCATCGATGGCGTCAAGTACCACCTCGCCGGCACGCACGGCCCGCTGATCATCGGCGGCGACACCGGCAGCCCGCGCACGCGCATCAAGTGGGCGAACACGCTGAGCCGGGGCCCGCTGGAGATCACCGGCACACTCAGCTACCTCAGCGGCTACACCCTGGAGGATCCGTCCTTTGGCGTGACCGATTGCCTGTCGGCACTGCAATTCGGCTCCGCGGCCGACGCCTATTCGAGCGCGACAGCGGTACCGCCGGGCGTGAGCTGCCGCGTCGGTTCGTTCATCACCTTCGACCTCGAGGGCCAGTACGCCGTGACCAGGAACTTCACGGTCAATGCCTCCATCCTGAACCTGTTCAATCAGGGCGCGCCGCTCGATTGGGCAACCTACGGTGGCGGCTCGGCGCCCTACAACCCGTCGTTGCACCAGCAGGGCGCGATCGGGCGCTACATGACGGTCGGGGCAAGCTACACGTTCTGAGCCGGCCGATCCGACGCGCCAGGCGCCTGGCGTGCGATGGTGCGCCGCATCGGGACGCAGAGCTGCGAGCGTGCCGGCAGCACCGATCGACGAGGCGCCCGCCGACATGCTCAGCGGGGACTCGGCGCATCGACGACTGCGGTACGCCGCTTGCTGCTTGCCGCCAGCCGGCTCTGGCGGCACGCCGGCCCGCGTGCCGCCAAGTCCTGCATGAAGCCATTCCCGTTTTGCATGACGTCGCCGGGTCCGGTGGTTACGAGCCAATTACACTGGCAAGGACGCCCGCCGCCCCGCCGACAACGGGTAAACCCGTGGCTTTGGCTGGTTCCTCGGTGTAACTCCCGTTCGCCGCGGCACTGGACAACGGTACGGTGCGAAGCCGGCGCCGCGAGATTGGGCGAGCCCCGCGTCACGGAAGGCCCGTGGCAGCGAGGTTCGCCCAATCTTGTCTTTGAACCTTGTGATTGGAGCTTTCTCATGAACCGTCCCGCCATGGAAGGGCTGCGCTTGAACGTCCCCGCCTACGTCAAGCATGACCGCCTCGTTTCCTGGGTCGCGCAGATCGCGGCGCTGACCCAGGCCGCCGATGTCTACTGGTGCAATGGCAGCCAGGCCGAGTACGACCGCCTGTGCGAGCAGCTCGTGGCCGCCGGCACCTTCAAGCGCCTGAACCCCGCCAGGCGTGCCAACAGCTACCTGGCCTGCAGCGATCCGAGCGACGTCGCGCGCGTCGAGGACCGCACCTTCATCTGCAGCGAGAAGAAGGAATCGGCCGGCCCGACCAACAACTGGGAATCGCCCGAGAAGATGCGCGCGCTGCTGCAGAACGGCCAGCCCGACGGCACGCCCGCGCTGTTCGCCGGCGCCATGCGCGGCCGCACGCTGTACGTGGTGCCGTTCTCGATGGGCCCGCTGGGCTCGCCGATCTCGCACATCGGCGTCGAGCTGTCCGACAGCCCGTACGTGGCGGTCAACATGCGCCTGATGACCCGCATGGGTCGCGGCGCGCTCGAGGTGCTGGGCACCGACGGCGAATTCGTGCCCTGCGTGCACACCGTCGGCGCACCGCTCGAGCCGGGCCAGAACGACGTGGCCTGGCCCTGCAACAAGACCAAGTACATCGTCCACTACCCCGAGACGCGCGAGATCTGGAGCTACGGCTCGGGTTACGGCGGCAATGCGCTGCTGGGCAAGAAGTGCTTCGCACTGCGCATCGCGTCCAACATGGGCCGCGACGAGGGCTGGCTGGCCGAGCACATGCTGATCCTGGGCGTGACCAACCCGCAAGGCGTCAAGCGCCACATCGCGGCCGCGTTCCCCAGCGCCTGCGGCAAGACCAACTTCGCGATGCTGATCCCGCCGGCCGGCATGCCCGGCTGGAAGGTCACCACCATCGGCGACGACATCGCCTGGATCAAGCCCAGCGCCGATGGCCGCCTGATGGCGATCAACCCGGAAGCCGGCTACTTCGGCGTCGCCCCGGGC
>JBJMWF010000300.1:0-22984 GCA_045810265.1 Vitreoscilla sp.
CGGACGGGACCGTGGCCAGCGCCTGGCCGTCCGCCCGCTCGAGCACGATGCCCAGGCCCGGGTTGCCACCCGCCTGGGAGATGATGGCGGCCAGTGCCGTCATCGGCACCTCGACGACGGCCAGCGCGCGCCGGCCGTCAGGCAGCGTCACCAGCCGTGCCATGTAGACCGACGGCTCGGTGGTGGACGGGCTGATCGCCGGATCGCTGATGGTCAGCTGCGGTACGCCTTGCGCGAACAGGCGGGCGGCAAAGCCCGGTGGCAGGCGCATGCCGTTGCGGTCGCTGGAGGGCAGGCTGGCCGCCAGCGTGCGGCCGCTCGCGTCGACCAGCGCGGCGTCGTTGAACAGCAGCTGTCTATCCTTGAAGGCCGCGATCGCCCGGTGCGCCGCCTCGGCATCGAGCTGGCCGGGGGCGCGCCACGCCGGCGCGACGACGTCAGGCAGGCTGGTGAGCTGCAGGTCGAGCGCCAGCAACGCGCGATTGAGCTCCGCCTCGGCGCCGGCGACCGTCTGGGTGACGACCTGCTCGGCGCGCGCAATCGCGGCGCGCCGCTCCGAGACCACCAGCCAAGCCGCGGTGACGGCCAGGGCCAGCAGCAGCACGCCGGTCGCCGCCCAGACGATCGCGCTCGAGCGCCTCAGCGAAGGCGTCATCGGGCCTCGACCCCCGCGCTGTGGGCGAGCGTGCGGTTCCACGTCGCCGCGCACTGCGGGCCGCAGCGCTGCAGCCAGCGCGGCAGCACCGTGGCGGCGAAGATCTCGCGCCGCAGGCGTTCGTCGGCGGGCGAGCCGGGCACCGCCTTCATGTGGCCGGGCTTGCCTTCCTTGCAGCTGGGCGCGCCGACGTTGCACGCGATGCCGTCGACGGTGTCGCGCTCGGACTCGTCCCACACCTCGCGCTCGACGCGCGGCAACTCGCGCTTGATCAGCGCGCGCAAGTCGGCCGGCAAGGCGTCCCAGGCGGCGCCGTTGGCAGCGAACATCGACAGCCCCCAGCTGATGGCCATGGGGTGGATGGAGCTGGTGATGTCGGGCAGGCCGATGATGTTGCCCGACATCGTGCCGGTGATCGCGCAATCGATCTCGTCGCGGTTGAGGTAGGGCACGATGTCGTTGAAGCCCGTGGTGACCGCCGTGCCGCCGAGCGCCTCGATCAGGTCGGCTTGCGCCGGGCCCGACGTGCGCACGCGCCGGCCGGCGACGTCCTTCAGGCCGGCGAGCGGCTTCTTGCAGAACAGCACCTGGGCCGGGTAGGCGTACACCGCCAGCACCTCGATGCCGTAGCGCTTGTGCATGACCTCGTCCAGGTAGGGCCTGAACGCGGCGAGCGAACGACGCATGCTGGCCATGTCGGGGTTCAGGCCGGACAGGTCCGGTGCGGACAGCTCCGGATCCTTGATCCCGCCCGAGACCTGGATCGTGGCGAACGGCACGGCCCCCAGCTGCACCAGGGTCAAGACCTCCTGGCTGCGGATGCCGGCGCGATCGAAGGGCACGATCTCGGCGGTGTATCGGCCGCCGCTCAGCCGCGCCAGCTCCGCCTCCCAGAACGGCTTCTCGTGCTGCGTGAACACCTTCAGGCTGCCCAGGCCGCCGACGATGCGCAGGCGCAGCGGCGGCGTCGTGTCGGCAGCGGCGGCCGTGGCGGCAATGCACGCCACGGCGCCCAGCAGCGCCAGAGCGATCCGCACACGATGTCCCAATCCACTCATTTCCGACCCCGATCAAGTTGCCGATCGTCCCGGGATGCCGCGGCCCGGACAGGGCCACGACGCGCGATGCGCGAGACATCTCGGAGCGTACTCCCGTCTCGGCACGCAGCCGTACCGACTTTAGGCGAGGCGCGACAAGCGCCGCGTTGCCGTGGCGGATGCCACATCCGGCCATCACTCGCGGTGCAGCCGGGCCGTGGCGTTAAAGAGACCGGCGCCGGCGGCCGATAAGGAGGGCAACGGCAAGCGTCCGGTCGCGTGAAAACGCGACGCGGACGCCTGCTTTTCCAACGCTTGCGGAAGGCTCCGATGAGTCAGGCCAGACCACGTCAGTACCTGGGCGCGCTTCGCGCGGCCCTGGCCGCCGCCAAGGCGGCGAACGCCACTCGCAGCGCGGCGTACCACCTGCTTCCCAACGGCATCAGCTGCAAGATGGACTGGGCCGGCTGGAGCGACCCGTTCTACAACGCGACGCCGCGCCAGCAGGCCTTGCTCGATGTCCTGCAGGACCTGCTGGACGGCGGCGAGACCGAAGTCCCGATGATCGCGCTGAAGACCGCGCTGCGGCTGGAGATCCCGGAGTCGGAGATCCTGCGCAGCCGCGACAACGTCTGCGCGGACGGCGAAGCCGGCTACTTCTTCGACGACGTGATGCATGCGCTGTACCTGCTCGAGGCCCAGGAAACCGAGCAGGTCTTCCACGGCCTGATCGACCGCCTGATGCAGCCGCAAGGCGTGCGCGCAGGGCTGGGCGCCCGCTGATCGGGTCGCCTATCCGCGGGTAAGCGCGCGGGCAAAACGTCGACAAGTCACGCCGAACTGTCGCGCAAGGTCGCCATAATCGGCGACATGCCGTCGTTCCACCCCCGCCTCTTCCTGGCCGCCTTGCTGGCGGGCTGCGCGCTTGCCGCCGCGGCCGCGCCGCGCGCACCGCTGGTGACCATGCTCGATGGCGAGGCCACGCTGCTGCGCGATGGCGGCCGCTTCGCGCTGGCCGAGGGCGTGCGCCTGCAGGCGGGTGATCTGCTCGCCACCGGCCCGCAGACCCGGCTGCTGCGCGTCGAGTTCTCCGGCGGCCTGGGCATCGCCTTCGGGCCCGGCAGCCGGGCGATGCTCACGCCGGACCTGGGTACCGACATGCGCGGCGGCGTCTACCTGCTCTCGGGCTGGGTCAAGCTGGCGGCGCCGGCCGGGGTCTCGGGCGCCGTGCGCAGCCACGTGGCCGACACCGATACCACCGGCGGCACGCAGATCCTCGAACTCCAGTCCGACAGCGCCCAGGTGTTCGCCGAATCCGGCCTCTCGCACGTGCAGCCGCGCGCGCCGGGCGCCCCCATGCAGGCGCTCAAATCGGGCGAGATGCTCACGCTGCCGGCCGGCGGCGGCAAGCCGGTGCTGGCCAAGGGCGCCGCGCCGGCGTTCGTGCAGGCCATGCCGCGCACCTTCATGGACTCGCTGCCGTCGCGCCTGGCCGCCTTCTCCGCCGATGTGCCGCCGCGCCGCCTGGGCGACATGAGCTACGCCGACGCCCAGCCCTGGATCGACGCCGAGGCGCCGCTGCGCCGCGTGTTCGCCGAACGCTGGCGCCGCCTGGCCGCCGATCCGCAGTTCCGCAGCGGCCTGGTCGACGGGCTCAAGGCCCATCCGGAATGGAAGCCCATCCTGTACCCGCCCCCGCCTCCGCCACCTCGCGTGCCTTCGGCCGCGGCACCCCACTGACCCGACAGCCCAAGGCCAAGCCATGAAACTCCTCGTCAAGTTCAACCTGGTGTTCCTGCTCGTGTTCCTGATCGGGCTCGGTGCGTCCAGCCTGATCGCACGCCAGCTGCTGCGCCAGGCCGCCAAGGACAGCGTGATCGACACCGCCCGCCTGCTGATGACGGGCGCCGACGGCGTCAGCCGCTACACCGCCACGCAGATCAAGCCGCTGCTCGAGACGCAGATGAAGTACACCTTCCTGCCGCAGTCGATCCCGGCGTATTCGGCGGCCGAGGTGCTGGCCCACCTGCAGAAGAACTATCCCGACTACGCGTTCAAGTCGGCGATGCTCAACCCGACCAACCCGCGCGACCGCGCGGTGGCCTGGGAGGAGGACATCGTGCAGACGTTCAAGAAGCAGGCCGACCTGAAGGAATTCATCGGCGAGCGCGACACGCCCACCGGCACCGCGCTGTACATCGCGCGGCCCATCGTGCTCACCAACCCGGCCTGCCTGGCCTGCCACAGCACGCCCGACGCGGCGCCCAAGACGCTGACCGACAAGTACGGCCCCGGCAACGGCTTCGGCTGGACGCTCAACGAGCCGCTCGGCGCGCAGGTGGTCTCGGTGCCGATGAACGTGCCCATGCACCAGGCCGACCGCGAGCTGATGGTGGTGATGGGCGTGCTCACGGGCGTCTTCGTGCTGATCGGCGCGGTGCTCAACCTGATGCTCTACACCCTCGTCATCCGGCCCGTCAGCACGCTGTCGGGCATCGCCGACCGCGTGTCGCTGGGCGAGTTCGAGGCGCCGGCGTTCACGGTCCGCTCCAACGACGAGATCGGCGTGCTGTCCGAGTCGTTCAACCGCATGCGCACCAGCCTGGCGCACGCGATGAAGATGCTTGACAGCTGAGCCTGACCGATACTTCCTGACATGGCCACGCCCCCGATCCCCGAACGCATCGGCAAGTACACGATCTCCGAGGTCCTCGGCCGGGGCTCCATGGGCACCGTCTACAAGGGGTTCGACCCGCACATCCACCGGCCGGTGGCCATCAAGACCATCCACCGCGAGCTGCTGGGCGATTCGACCGCCAGCGATTCGATGGCCGCGCGCTTCCGCAACGAGGCCAAGGCGGTGGGACGCATCGCGCACCCGGGCGTGGTCGCGATCTACGATTTCGGCGAGGACGGCGACGTCACCTTCATCGCGATGGAGTTCGTCGACGGCCGCACGCTGGACGAGATCCTGGCGGTGCCGCAGATGCTGTCCGAGGCCAACGTGCTGGCGGTGATGGACCAGCTGCTCGACGCGCTGTCGGTGGCGCACGCGCAAGGCGTCTGGCATCGCGACATCAAGCCGGCCAACCTCATCGTCACCAAGGCGGGCCAGGTCAAGCTGACCGACTTCGGCATCGCGCGGCTGGAGGACGCCAACCTGACGCAGGTGTCCTCGATGATAGGCACGCCGGCCTACATGGCGCCCGAGCAGTTCACCGGCCAGGGCATCGACCACCGGGCCGACCTGTTCGCCTGCGGCGTGCTGCTGTACCGCATGCTGACCGGCCGGCGCGCGTTCACCGGCGCCACCGAGCAGGTGATGTACAAGATCCTCAACGAGGAGCCGCCGCCGCCCAGCGTGGTGACCAACGGCGCGCGGCCGCTGGCGTTCGACGCCATCGTGGCGCGGGCCATCGCCAAGAAGCCGGCCGACCGCTATCCCGATGCGCAGTCCATGCGCGCCGCGCTGCAGGCGATCTCGCGCGCGCCCGCCCATGTGCCGAGCGCGGCCACGGTGATCGTGCCGATCCCGCGCGACGGCGAGCAGCGCGCGACGACGAGCGCGGTGTCGCCCAGCGTCGCCTCGCCGCACGACCCGACCACGCCGCCCGCGCAACGCGACCCGGCGCTGTCGTCGGCCGCCACCTCGGGCACCCGGCTGGCGGCAGCCACCGGCTGGGATCCGGCCGAGTTGCAGCGGCTCGAGCGCGCGCTCGCCACCCACGTGGGCCCGATGGCGCGCGTGATGATCCGCGAGGCCGCCCGCAACCACGCCGACGCCACCAGCCTGGCCACCGCGGTGGGCCGCCACATCCCCGACGAGCACAAGCGCCAGCAGTTCATCGAGCAGGCGCGCGGCGCCAGCCAGGTGACGCCGGTGGGCTCGCCGTTGGCCAGCGGCGCGCGGCCCCTGTCCAGCGGCGCGGCGCCGATTCCGCAGGCCGCCGCGGGCGCCGATCCGCTGACCGAGGATTTCAAGGCCCAGGTGCTGCAGGTGGTCACCCGCAAGATGGGCCCGATCGCGCGCGTGATGGTCAAGCGCGCGGCCGACGCGGCAGACGGCAGCCGGGAGCGCTTCGTCCACGCGCTGCTGGACGCGATCCCCGAGGCGGATCGCTGGACCGTGCAAGGCGAGATCAACAAGCTGGGCTGATCGCGGGCGTGGAATGCGTCCCGATTGACCGCCGTCGCGCGCAGGCTCGCGGATGGGTGGAAAATGCCTGCCGGGAACCCCGAGCCGGCCGCTTCCAAGAGAGGCGCCGCCTCGCGGCTCCGCCCTCAACACTGGAACAGCGCCGATGACCACCCAACAGCCGACCATCATCTACACCCTGACGGACGAAGCGCCCCTGCTGGCGACCCACGCCTTCCTGCCCGTCGTGCGCGCCTTCACGGCGCCGGCAGGCATCGCCGTCACCGCCAGCGACATCTCGGTCGCGGCCCGCATCCTGGGCGAGTTCCCCGATTACCTGACCGACGAGCAGAAGGTGCCCGACAACCTGGCGGAGCTGGGCCGGCTCACCCTGCTGCCGGACACCAACATCATCAAGCTGCCCAACATCAGCGCCTCGGTGCAGCAGCTCGTCGCCGCCATCAAGGAACTGCAGGGCAAGGGCTACAAGGTGCCCGACTACCCCGAGCAGCCGGCCAACGACGACGAGAAGAAGATCCGCGCGCGTTACGCGCGTTGCCTGGGCAGCGCGGTCAACCCCGTGCTGCGCGAGGGCAACTCCGATCGCCGCGCGCCGCTGGCGGTCAAGAACTACGCGCGCAAGCATCCGCACTCGATGGGCGTGTGGAGCCAGGCCTCGCAGACGCACGTGGCCACGATGAAGGGCGGCGACTTCTATCACGGCGAGAAGTCGATGACCCTGGACAAGGCGCGCGACGTCCGCATGGAGCTGACCACCAAGGCCGGCAAGACCACGGTGCTCAAGCCCAAGGTTTCGCTGCAGGCCGGCGAGATCATCGACTCCATGTTCATGAGCAAGAAGGCGCTGCTCGAGTTCTACGAGCGCGAGATGGAAGACGCGCGCAAGACGGGCGTGATGTTCTCGCTGCACGTCAAGGCCACGATGATGAAGGTCTCGCACCCGATCGTGTTCGGCCACGCCGTGCGCATCTTCTATCGCGAGGCCTTCGAGAAGCACGGCAAGCTGTTCGACGAACTCGGCATCAACGTCAACAACGGCATGGCCACGCTGTACGAGAAGATCGAATCGCTGCCCACGTCCAAGCGCGACGAGATCATCCGCGACCTGCACGCCTGCCACGAACACCGCCCGGAGCTGGCGATGGTCGATTCGGCCAAGGGCATCACCAACCTGCACGCGCCCAACGACGTGATCGTCGACGCGTCGATGCCGGCCATGATCCGCATCGGCGGCAAGATGTGGGGGGCCGACGGCCGTCCGAAGGACACCAAGGCGGTGATACCCGAGAGCACGTTCGCCCGCATCTACCAGGAGGTCATCAACTTCTGCAAGACCAACGGCAACTTCGATCCGGTGACCATGGGCACGGTGCCCAACGTGGGCCTGATGGCGCAGCAGGCCGAGGAATACGGCTCGCACGACAAGACCTTCGAGGTGGCCGAGGCCGGCGAGGCGCGCATCGTCGACATCGCTACGGGCGAGGTACTGCTGACGCAACACGTGGAGCAGGGCGACATCTGGCGCATGTGCCAGGTCAAGGACGCGCCCATCCGTGACTGGGTCAAGCTGGCCGTTACGCGCGCCCGCAACTCGGGCATGCCGGCCGTCTTCTGGCTGGATTCGTACCGCCCGCACGAGGCCGAACTGCGCAAGAAGGTCGTGGCCTACCTGAAGGACCACGACACCTCGGGCCTGGACATCCGCATCATGTCGCAGGTGCGCGCCATGCGCTACACGCTCGAGCGCGTGATCCGCGGCAAGGACACCATTTCGGTGACCGGCAACATCCTGCGCGACTACCTGACCGACCTGTTCCCCATCATGGAGCTGGGCACCAGCGCCAAGATGCTGTCCATCGTGCCGCTGATGGCCGGCGGCGGCATGTACGAGACGGGCGCCGGCGGCTCGGCGCCCAAGCACGTCAAGCAGCTGGTGGAAGAAAACCACCTGCGCTGGGATTCGCTGGGCGAGTTCCTGGCGCTGGCCGTGTCGCTCGAAGACATGGGCATCAAGCTGAACAACCCCAAGGCCAAGCTCCTGGCCAAGACGCTGGACGCCGCCACCGGCAAGCTGTTGGACAACAACAAGTCGCCCTCGCCCAAGACCGGCGAGCTGGACAACCGCGGCAGCCAGTTCTACCTCGCGCTGTACTGGGCGCAGGAACTGGCCGCGCAGACCGAGGACAAGGAACTGCAGGCGCACTTCAAGCCGCTGGCCGCCACCCTCACCTCGCGCGAGAAGACCATCGTCGGCGAGCTGTCGGACGTGCAGGGCAAGCCGGTGGACATCGGCGGCTACTACATGCCCGACGCCGACAAGACCGGCGCCGCGATGCGCCCGAGCGCCACCTTCAACGCCGTGCTGGCGGGCGCGCTGGGCTGAACCGGCACCGTCGAACGAAAGCGGCCGGCTCCTGCAAAGGGGCCGGCCGCCTTTTTTTTCGATGACCTCGCGCCACTGCCGGAGGTGTCTGGCACCATCTCGTTCGGGCGGCGATGTCACCGATCGAGATGCCATCGTCGCGAACGTGAAGGTGCCTGACGCCGATCCCGAGCGAGGCCGGCGTCAGGCACCTCCCGAATCGCAACAGGCGTTGCGCGCTCCGGCAACAGCTCGTGCGATCCAGGAGATGCCAGACACCTCCGGCACCGCCTCGGCAGATCAATCGGGCGAGGCGTCCTGCGGGCCGGGCTGCGCCGACGGCTCGTCTTCGGCTGCCACTGTGGAACGAGCCTCGATCTCCTCGAAGCCTTCCTCGAACATGCCGAACTGCTGGTTCGCCAGCGCGATCGCGGGACGGCCGTCGCCCCAGGGGTCGGCGCCCAGGCGGCGGGCGAGGCGCCAGCAGAAGCGGTCGCGCTCGGCTTCGGGCACCGCGCTGGCGGCCGCATGCACCCAGGCGTGGGCGTCGTCGACCCTGACCGAGGCGGGCAGCACCGGAATGGCGCGATCCGGCCGGTCGACGTGGCGCTGCAGGACGAGGCCGTACTGGCGCGCGGCGTCGAGCGCGGGGCCCAGCGCGAGCCGGTCGGCGTAGCGCATGGCGCCGACGTCGAAGGCGTCACGCCCGAGCAGATCCAGCGCGAACAGCAGCGCGCCCAGCGCGGCGTCGGTCGTGACGGGCTCGTAGTGCACGTCGTCATGCGTGAGACGGATCGCGTCGGAGCGCAGCGAGGTCAGGGTGGCGGTCATTCGGTCAGCGCGGCGATGTCCAGGGGCGGTCCAAAGCGAAACGCCAACCGATCGAGGTTGGCGTTCGCTTCAGGGTTTCCTGACGATGATACGGCAGCGTCCAAGACCCGCGCGCGGGCGTGACGCGCCGGCGCGCGCGACGATGCCCGTCGCTGAATGAGCGTGGTTTCGCTCAAGTCCGGCCGCTGGCTGTCGATGAAACCGGGAAAAGTGCCGCTCGCTGGCACGATCCTGGCTAACCAACCGTTACGTCCCTGCGTTTTCACTGACAGCAACAAAGGGCTTGACAGCCTCACAATGCGCGGGCAGGAGGCGGCGACGCCTGCGGTCTTCAGTGATGTGACATCCCTCTTGAAAGGCGCTTGGCGCCTCCATGTCCATGCCCGTTGTAGCAGTCATCAATCGCAAAGGCGGTAGCGGCAAGAGCACGCTGGCCACCCAGTTGGCGGGTTGCCTGGCCAATCGCGGAGCGCAGGTCATGCTGGGCGACGTCGATCGCCAGCAATCCTCGCTGGCCTGGCTGCGGCGACGCGCCACCCAGCCGCTGGCCAAGTCCGCCGCCACCATCGTCGGCTCGGCGTTCGGCAGCCAGAGCGTGATGCGCCCGCCCGCCAACATCGCCCACGTGGTGCTGGACACGCCCGGCGGCCTGCAAGGCTTCGACCTGGCCCGCATGGCCATGACGGCCGACGCCATCCTGATGCCAGTCAGCGATTCGGTCTTCGATCGCGAATCCGCCGTCCAGTGCTACGCCGAACTGATGACGCTGCCGCGCGTCGTGAGCGGGCGTTGCAAGGTGGCCATCGTCGGCATGCGGCTCGAGCCGGGCGCCAAGGCCGTCACCCGCATGCAGCGGTGGGCCCAGGAGAACGGACTGGCCTGGGCCGGCGCGCTGCGCGAATCGCGCATCTACAAGCGCTGCGCCGAGCAAGGACTGTCGCTGTTCGATGTCGCCCCCGACAAGGTCGCGGATCATCTGGACCAGTGGCGCACCATCGTCGCCTGGGTCGATGCGACCTGGGCCGCGGCGCAGGGCATGGAAGCGACGTCCAAGACGGCGGTCCCGGTTTCGGCGCCGTCGATCTCGCCGCATGCGAAGCGCCGCACGCTGGTTCGCGCGCCCTTGCCGGTGCCTTTGTCCCGGAGCGGGCCGGCCTCCGAATTCCGTCTCAGCCGCGAAAAGGCACGTCCGCCGCGGGCGGAGCGATTCGGCTGGCTTTTCACGGTGTTTCGCGCCTGGGCCTGACCGGCTCCGTCAAGCCGCCTTGTCGACAGACGCCTCGGCGTTGACCGCGCCCATCAGGGGCCGCGTCAGGCGATAGCGTACGAGGGCGGCGGCGCCCACGGCGACGGCATCACGGCCGAACCGGGACGTGCGCACGGTCGGCGGGGATAGATTGGCGGACACCGCATACTCGTTGAGGGTGCGCAAGGCCGGCTGCAGGAACACCTCGCCCAGCTCGGCCATCTGGCCACCGATCACGATGCAACCCGGATCGTAGGCCGAGACCAGGTTCTGCAGCAGCACGCCCAGGTAGCCGCCCGCCTTCCTGACGGCGCGCAGCGTCTCCGGATGCATTTGCTCGACCAGCCGCGCGATCTCCGCCAGCGGGTGCGGATGATCACTGGTAGCGCCGAGGATCGAGCGTGGCCCGATCAGGGCTTCGGCACAGCCCCGCCGGCCGCACGAGCACAGCGGGCCGTTGATCTGCAGCACGACGTGGCCGACTTCGCCGGCGAAACCGCGGTTGCCCGTGAGCAGCCGATCGTTGAAGATCACGCCTGCACCGACGCCCTGGTTCATGCTCAGGTACAGCAGCGGATCGCAGGCAGTCGACGGGTTGAACTCCATTTCGCCCAGGGCCGCCACGTCGGCCTCGTTCTGCACGAACAGCGGCAGCCCCGCCAGCGGGGTGTCCGCCAGCCGCTGCTTCAGCATCGCGCCGATCGGCACGTCGCGCCAGCCCAGATTGGGCGCGAAGCGCAGGAAGCCGCTGGCCTCGTCCACGCCGCCCGGCAGTCCCACCCCCATGCCGATGATCCGCTGGGTGCCCGGATCGAGCTGGGCGTGCGCCTTCAGCATGGCCGAGGCCAGGCTGCCCATGCAGGACTTGGCCGTCCTGCCGGCACTGAAGTTCGTCACCGCGGTGGCCAGAACCTCGCCGGTCAGGGTGGTGACCACCACGCGCACCGCCTCGATGTCGACTTCGGCGCCCAGCAGCAGCAGCCGGCTCGGGTCGATGAACAAGGGCGTCGGGCGGCGACCGACGTCGCCGGTCACGAGCACTTCGCGCTCGCCCAGCCAGCCTTCCTCGAGCAGCTCGCGCACGATCAGGCTGACCGTCGATTTGGTCAGGCCGATCGCGATCGCCAGATCGGCCCGCGACAGGCCGGGCTGCGCGAACAGCTGGCGCACCAGCGCCATGCGATTGATGTCTTTCAGCAACTGCTGGTTGCCGGCGGAGTCGACGGTCACGGTTTGCCTTTACCCCGTGCACGGATGCGCACGGACCCCGACATGTTAGTTGGGATATCAAACCAATTGCCCGCCGTGAAGGCCGCGGGCTCTCGCCACCCTGCTGAACCACCGTCCGGGAGACAGCAGTCCAGCGCCCATCGCCTATCGAACGACCGCCGCGTCCTCGCTCGCGACCTTGAAGACCCGCACCGTCTCCGACAGGGTCATCGCCTGGCGCTTCAGGCTTTCCGCCGCGGCCGCGGATTCCTCCACCAGCGCCGAATTCTGCTGCGTGACCTGATCGAGCTGCGCCACCGCGTCGCTCACCTGGTCGATGCCGACCGTCTGCTGGCGCGTCGCCGAATCGATCTCGGAGATCAGCGTCGACACTTCGCGCACCTGGTTCACCAGGTCGCCCATCGTGGTGCCGGCTTCGCCGACCAGACGCGAGCCGGACTCGACGCGTTCGGTCGTGTGCGCGATGAGCGACTTGATCTCCTTGGCCGCGACGGCCGACCGCTGGGCCAGGCTGCGAACTTCGCTCGCCACCACCGCGAAGCCGCGTCCCTGCTCGCCGGCGCGCGCCGCTTCCACCGCGGCGTTCAAGGCCAGGATGTTGGTCTGGAACGCGATGCCGTCGATCACGCTGGTGATGTCCGAGATCTTCCTGGAACAGGTGGTGATGTCTTCCATGGCCGAGACCACCTGGCCCACCACCTGCCCGCCGCGCGTGGCGACCTGGGTCGCGGATTCGGCACGGTCGGCGGCGGCGCGGGCGGCGTCGGCGTTCTGCCGCACGGTGGCGGCCATCTCTTCCATCGAGGCCGCGGTCTGCTGCAGGTTCGAGGCCTGTTCCTCGGTGCGTTGCGAGAGGTCGGCGTTGCCGGCGGCGATCTGCGAGGTGCCGGTGGCGATGGAGTCGCTGCTGTGGCGCACCTGGCTCACGATGGACGACAGGCTGCCGTTCATGCCGTACAGCGCGACCATGAGCTGGCCGAGTTCGTCGGTCGCACCGACGCGGATCTCGGAGCTGAGGTCGCCAGCAGCCACCGTCCTGGCAACGCGCACCGCCTCGTCGACGGGCCGGGTGATGGAGCGCGTCAGGACCAGGCCGAGCGCGGCGGCCACCAGCACGGCGACGACGGCCAGCACCATCATCTGCATGCGGGCGCTCGCGGCCAGGTCCGCCGCCTCCTTGCCGAACTGCTCCATGCCGTCGACCTGCGTCTGCGAGAACACTTCGATGGCCGACAGGTAGGCATTCTGGGTCGGCAGCATGTCCTTGGTCAGGAAGGCGCGGCCCTCGTCGATCTGGCCGCCCCTGATCATCGCGAGCAGCTTGGTCCTGTCCGCGACGAAGGGCGAGCGGGCCTCCACCAGGGCGGCCAACGCCGCCTTGCCGCGCTCGGTATGAACCGTCTCCTTCAATCGGTCGATCGCGGCGGCGACGACAGGCGTCGATGCCTCGACCTTCTCGAGTTCACCGTGCACGACCTGCGGATCGGTCGCGATCAGCGAGGTTCGCAGTGCCCGGGCCTGCCGATTGAGTTCGTTCTCGATGGTCTGCGCCAGTCGAACCTTCACGAAACGGTCGTGCAGGATCGTCTCGGTGCTGGCTTCGACGGCGGCGATCTTCGAGATGCCGATGATGGACGTGGCGATCAGCAGCGCGACGACCAGAGCGAAACAGCTGGTCAGCCGGGGACCGATCTTCAGGCGGGTGAGCAGGTTCAAGGCAATTCTCCAGGTAGGTTGGCACTGGGCCCGGAGGCATCATGGGCAGATGCTGCGAGCGACGCATAGAGCTCTGTGGACTCTCTCTCCCCACCCGGATATCGGAGCGGCGGCCACCCCACTTGATCGGTCGGGCATTGAGAAGACTCGATCGTCGGACCTGCTCGATAGCGCAGCTGATGCGGAACGAGCGTTCTGCGACCGAGGAATCCGATCGAATCGGGCGCCTGGCGCGCGTATCATCAATGGCCCAGTGCAGCCGGCCGCTGGATGACGGTCCTCCCTCGAAAGCCCAACCGGCGAGGAGCAAGTCATGTCCGCAATCTCCCGGTTATCGGTCTGCGTCCTGCTGGCCTGGCAACTGACGGCCAGCGGCACCGAGATCGTCCGCTTCCCGACGCCCGAGTTTGCAGGCGACCGTCGATACGACTACGCCCTGCAGTTGCTGCAACTGGGCTTGTCCAAGAGCGGCGGCGACTACCGGATCCAGATGGCCGAGTTCCCCATGAACCAGGAGCGCCAGGTCGTGGAGATCGAGGCCGGCCGCACGCTCGATGTCGGACCCATCCCGAGTTCCGCCGAACGCGAGGAGCGCCTGCTCCCGATCCGCATCCCGGTGAACAAGGGCATCCTCGGCTGGCGCCTGGGCCTGATCCGAAAGCACGACGCCGCAAGGTTCTCGGGCGTGAACACGCTCGACGACCTCAAGCACGTGCGGCTGGCGCAGGGCCAGGAGTGGCCGGACACGCAGATCCTGCGTGGCAACGGCATCCCCGTGATCACGGCCCCCAAGTACGAAGGCCTGTTCAAGATGCTCGTCGACGACCGCTTCGACTTCTTTCCACGCAGCGTCACGGAAATCTGGGATGAACAGGCCATCAACGCCGACACGCTCGAGGTCGAGCCACGCGTGGCGATCCACTACTTCTACGACGCGTATTTCATGGTCAACCGCAAGAACACGAGGCTGGCGCAGGACATCAGCAACGGCCTCGAACGGGCGATCGCCGACGGGTCGTTCGACAAGCTCTTCCAGCAGTACTACGGCGAGCGGCTGCGCAAGGCCCATCTGGAGTCGCGTACCGTGATCGAGCTGACGAATCCGCTCCTGACGCCCGGCACCCCCTCCGGCCGACCGGAACTCTGGTACGACTCCAAGCACTGACGCGGCGCCCCGGCATCAGTTGGCGGGCTGCGCGTCGAGCAGCCGCAATTCGGCGATCACCGGGTCAAGACAGCGGGCGACCGCCTGCAGGAGCTGCTCGATGGCCGCATCGCCGGCGCCTTCGGCGCAGGCCAGTTCGAGCTCCGCGGCGCTGCGCTGGACGGCGTGCGCCGCAAGCGCCCCTGCAACGCTTTTCAGGTCATGCGCCATGCGAGTGGCCTCGACCCGCTGTGCCGCCGAGAACACGCCCTTGAAGCGCGTCTCGAAATCCGCTTCCCGGTCGCGGAACATCCGCAACAAGCGCAGGTAAGTCTCCTCGTCACCCATCAGGGCAGCCACGCCCTGCCGACGGTCGATGGCCGACGCCGGCACCAAAGCGCCTGGACCCGCGGCCGTGGCCTGGGTGCCCTGCGTCGGGTTGCCGCCGGGGCGAATCCAGCGAGCCAGCGTCGCGAACATCTCCTCGATCCGGATCGGCTTGGCGATGTGGTCGTTCATGCCGGCGGCCAGCACCTTGTCGCGGTCGCCGACCAGCGCATTGGCCGTCATCGCGATCACGGGCAACTCGCGAAAGCGCGGCTGCAGGCGCAGCAGGCGGGTCGCCTCGTAGCCGTCCATCACCGGCATCTGGCAATCCATCAGGACGCCGTCGAAGCGCTCGCGCTCCAGCAGTGTCAGGGCCTCCTGGCCGTCGCAGGCCAGTGCGACCTCGATGCCCGCACGGCGCAGCACGGCCAACGCAATCTCGCGATTGATGGCGTTGTCGTCGACGAGCAGGATGCGGGCGCCGCGCAGATGCGCCTGGTGTTCCTGCAGCGCCTCCTGGCGGCCCGACGATCGCGTCGTGGCCGGCGCCCAGAGCCCGAGCACGCGGCTGCAGGCATCGAGCAGCGTCGAGGGAGACACCGGCTTGACCAGCAGCGCCCCGACGGTGAGGTCGCGCTCGGCCAGGCGTGCGCGCACCTCGTCCTGCCCCAGGGCCGTCACCATCATCACGGCGGGCGCCGGATGGGGCGAGGTCGGGCGTGCCGCGAGCAGGCGCAGGCATTCGACGCCGTCCAGGCCGGGCATCTTCCAATCGAGCAAGATCAGGTCGAAGGGCTTGTCGCCTGCCTGCGCGCGGTCAACGCTGCGCATGGCTTCCAGCCCGTCCGCCGCCGCCTGGGCCTGCAACCCGAGGGCCTCGCACATGCCGACCAGGACGTCGCGTGCGCAGGCGTTGTCGTCCACCACCAGCACGCGATTGCCGCGCAGGCCTTCCGGCGCGGGCGCGGACGGCACGGCGGCCTCGGAAGGCAGGTCGAAGTGCAGCTCGAAGTGAAAGCGGCTGCCCTGCCCGGGCGAGCTGTCGACGTCGATCTCGCCGCCCATCATGCGCACGAGGCGCTGGCTGATCGACAACCCCAGGCCGGTGCCGCCGTAACGCCGGCTGGTCGACGAATCCGCCTGCGTGAACGGCTGGAACAGACGCTGCCGCTCCTCGGGCGTCATGCCGATGCCCGTGTCGCGCACCTCGAAGCGCAGGTCGATCGATCGGGGCTGGCGCGCCACGGTCTCGACCGCGATGACGACCTCGCCGCGATCGGTGAACTTGACGGCGTTGTAGCCCAGATTCAGCAGCACCTGCCTCAGCCGCGACGGATCGCCGGCCAGCGGCGGCAGCTGCGACGGCAGGACGAACACCAGTTCGAGGCCCTTCTCCTCGGCGTTCATGCCCACGAGGTTGCCCAGGCCGTCCATGACGTCGCCGAGATTGAACGGAATCGACTCGATGTCGAGCATGCCGGCCTCGATCTTCGAGAAGTCGAGGATGTCGTTGATGATGCCCAGCAACGATTCGGCCGCGCCGTGGATCTTCTGCACGTAGTTGGCCTGCTGCGCGTCCAGGCCGCTCTGCAAAGCCAGGTACGACATGCCCAGGATTGCGTTCATCGGCGTGCGGATCTCGTGGCTCATGTTGGCCAGGAATTCGCTCTTGGCCTCGTTGGCCTCCTCGGCGATCCGGCGCGCGTCGCGATCCCTCTCGGCATGGCGCCGCGCCGTGATGTCGCGGGCGATACCCACGGTGCCCCAGACACGGCCGTCGGCGTCGACGAGCGCCGTCTTGATGGTCTCGAGAAGCGTCTCGCTGCCGTCGACGTTGGCGTGTTGCTCCTCGACGCGCTTGCGCCCGCTCGAGGCCATCACCTCGGCGTCGTCGGCCAGATAGACGCGGGCCAGATCCGGTGGCTGCACATCGTGATCGGTCTTGCCGATCATCTGGCTCGGCTCGGCAAAGCCCTTGGCGAGCGCCAGCGCGCGGTTGACGGCCACGTAGCGCCCGTCGGCGCTCTTGACCCACGCCAGGTCGGGCATGTTGTCCAGGATGCTCGCCATGCGCGAGTTGGCATTGGCGAGCGCCACCGCATGTTCGCGCAGGCGCTCGCGCGTCGCGTTCAGCGCGTCCACCAGTTGGTCGAGCTCGTCGCCCGCACCGGGCGGCCGACGCAGTCGCAGCGGCGTCGCGTCGTGTTCAGGGTCGACCTTGGCCAATGCGCCTGCGACGTCGAGCAGGTGCCGGGTCGCCAGCCGATGCACGACGAACAGGATGAAGAGCGCGACCAGGAAGGTCTTGGCGGCGTTGCTCAGCAGAATGACGAGGGCCTCGGCCATGAGGCCGCGGTAGATGTCGGTCAGCGTCGCCTCTATCCGGAGCACGCCGATCGGATGCGGGCTGTCGCCGCAGCACAGCAGGGGAAACTCCTTGACGAGCGAGCGCGACGCCTGCCGCACTCCTCGCGCCACGGTCAGCGCGTGCTTGGACGGCGCCGTCTCCCGGACCTCCGCGGCACGCATCGACGGCAGGCGCAGGATGCCTTCGAGCTGCGCCTCGATCTGCCGGTTGTCCAGCGCCCACAGGCTTTCGCCCAGGCTGCGCGAGATCGCCTGGTCGATCTCGCCGAAGCGGCTCTCCAGGCGCGCCTTCTCGCTGCGGTAGCTCAAGGTCAGCTGGAACACCGTCAGGACCAAGGTCACCGCGGTGCTGAACAACAGCACGCGCACCAGCAGCGCGAACGCGATGCCGCCGCCCGGAACACTCGAGACGGACGCCAGCCAGCCGATGCGAGAGGTCAACGGATCGTGATCACTAGCGCCGAGCGCCATCGGTGAACTCCCTGCGCCGTCGAGATCGACGTCGGATGAGCATCTTGCCACCGCAGCATCGAATCGGACAGGGGCGCACCCCGTGGGTCCGGCATGCCCTCAGGCGCGGCGCCGCGCCCTCAGTGCGCCGCGTCGACCACCCGCTGCGTCTGCTCGCCCAGGCCGTCGATGCCCAACCGCATGACGTCGCCGGCGCGCAGGTAGAGCGGCGGCTTCTGGCCCAGGCCGACGCCGGGCGGCGTGCCGGTGGAGATGACATCGCCCGGCTGCAGGCTCATGAAGCGGCTCAGGTAGCTCACGATGTGCGCGACGCCGAACACCATCGTGCGCGTGTTGCCGTCCTGCATGCGCCGGCCGTTCAGGTCGAGCCAGAGCCCGAGCCGCTGCGGATCGGGCACCTCATCGCGCGTCACCAGCCAGGGGCCGATCGGGCCGAAGGTATCGCAGCCCTTGCCCTTGTCCCACTGGCCGCCGCGCTCGAGCTGGTATTCGCGTTCGGACACGTCGTTGACCACGCAATAGCCGGCGACGTGGCGCAGCGCGTCCTCCTCGGCGATGTAGCGGCCGCCCTCGCCGATCACGACGCCCAACTCCACCTCCCAGTCGGTCTTTTGCGAGCCGGGCGGGATCTGGACGTCGTCGTCCGGACCGACGATGGCGCTTGTCCACTTGCCGAAGACGACCGGCTCCGACGGGATGGGCATGCCCGATTCGGCCGCGTGGTCCGCGTAGTTCAGGCCGATGCAGACGAACTTGCCGACCGCGCCCACGCAGGGCCCCAGCCGCGTGCCCGGCGGCACCAACGGCAACGATTGCGGATCGAGGGTGCGCAAGACGGCCAGTCCGGCCTCGGTCAGCGTGGCACCGGCGATGTCGGGCACGACGCCGGCGAGGTCGCGCACCTGCCCTTGCGCATCGAGCAGGCCCGGGCGTTCACGGCCGGCGGGGCCGTGGCGAAGCAGTTTCATGGAAGTCCTTCTTCAGATGGTGACGCCACCGTCGACGGACAGCGCCTGTCCGGTGACGAAGCTCGATTCGTCGCTCGCCAGGTACACGAGCAACGGCGTGATGTCGTCGACCACCGCCAGCCGGCCCATGGGCTGGCGCGCGATGAAGTCACGTTGGGCCTGCGCCGGATCGGCTGCAGCGGCGATGCGGCCGCGCAGCGAAGGCGTGTCGACGGTGCCCGGACACACCGCGTTGCAGCGGATCCCCTGGCGCACGTAGTCCGCGGCGATGGCCTTGGTCAGGCCGATCACGGCCGCCTTGCTGGCGCCGTAGACGCAGCGGTTCGGAAAGCCCTTGATGCTCGAGGCCATCGAGGCCATGTTGATGATGCTGCCGTGGCCGGCCGCCAGCATGCCGGGCAGCAGCGCCCGCGTGACGCGGTGCATGCTGCCCACGTTGACGTCCATGCTGCGCGCCCACGCGTCGTCGTCGCATTCGAGCAGCGTGCCGTGGTGGACGATGCCGGCGCAGTTGAACAGCACGTCCACCGGTCCGGCGCCGCCGGCGACCCGGCGCACGGCGGCGCCGTCGCAGACGTCCAGCACATGCGTCTCGATGCCCGGCCCGGCCAGCGATTCCAGTGCCGCCGCATCGACATCGGTGGCGATGACGCGCGCGCCCTCGGCGGCGAATGCGAGCGCCGCGGCGCGGCCCATGCCGTTGCCGGCGGCGGTGATGAAGGCGGTCTTGCGGGCGAGTCTCATGGTCGATCCTTGATGGCGAGGAAGCTTGCCGCGAGCTCGGCGGAACCGGCCGGCTCGCTCACCCAGCGCTCCTCCGAGGCGCGCAGATGGGTGAACATCGCGGCCGTGGCGGCCTGCGGGTCACGCGCCTCGAGGGCGCGATAGATGCGTTCGTGCTCGCCTAGCGCGACCGTCCAGGTCTGCACGGTCTCGGCGTGGCCGCTCATGCGCGACGAGATGGGGCTGTGGCGGCCGTCGAACAGCTCGCCCACCATGCGCACCAGCACCGTGTTGCCGGCCAGCTCCGCGATGCCCAGGTGGAAACGGCGGTCGGCCTCGACGGGCATGCGGCCGCGCGCATGCTCGCGCTTCATCGCGGCCAGGCTTTCGGCCACGCGATCGAGGCCCGCGCGCGTCACGCGTGCGGCTGCGAGCGCGACGACCGCACCCTCGAGCGTCGCGCGCGCCTGCATCAGTTCGGTCGGGCTCTCGCCGAGTGCGGGCGTGTGGCGCTCGGCAGCGACCGGCGGGGCGCATACGTAGACGCCGGAGCCCATGCGGATCTCGATGCGGCCGTCGATCTCGAGCGCGATCAGCGCCTCGCGCAGCGAGGGCCGCGAGACGCCCAGCTGCAACGCCAGTTCGCGTTCGGGCGGCAGGCGCGAGCCGACCTCGAACTGGCCTTCGCGGATGACGGCCCGGATCCGGTCGGCGACCTGTTGGTAGAGGCGGCGGGTGTCGGCCGGTTTCGGCGTGGCGGTCATGGACGCTCCGAGCTGGAAAGGAATCGGACGGCGGCGATCTGGCCTGACCACCTTGCCGTCGCAGTGCGGTCCGGCGGCGCGGGCGTCCGTCCATGGAAGTCTCGCTCATGGGAGAGCATGCGGTTCCCCGGGTTTGTACTGGTCAGGCCAACTTCAATATGTGGCAAATTGGCATGACCAGTTTGGACTGACCAATCTTTTTCTTCCTTGTCCTTGATGACCTCGCCCTCCACCACCGCGCCGCCGCTGCTCAGCCTGAGCGGCGTCACCAAGCGCTTCTTCAACGTCGTCGCGCTCGAAGGCGTGAGCTTCGACGTCCGGCGCGGCGAGGTGCACGCGGTCTGCGGCGAGAACGGCGCCGGCAAGTCGACACTGATGAAGGTGATGAGCGGCGTCTACGTGCCCGACGAAGGAACGCTGAGCCTGGACGGCGAGTCGCTGTGCTTCACCTCGCCGCGCGAGGCGCAGGAGCGCGGCATCGCGATGATCCACCAGGAGCTCAACCTGGTTCCGCACCTGAGCGTCGCCGAGAACATCTATCTCGGGCGCGAGCCGCTGCGCGGCTGGCTGGTGGACCGGCGCAAGCTGCGCGCCGACGCGCAGTCCTGCCTGGACAGGCTGGGCGTCACCGTCTCGCCGGATACGCTGGTCTCGGGCCTGTCGGTGGCGCAGCAGCAGATGGTGGAGATCGCCAAGGCCCTGTCGATGCAGGCCCGCATCCTGATCATGGACGAGCCGACCTCCTCGCTCACCGACGTCGAGACGACGCAGCTGTTTCGCGTCATCCACGAGCTCAAGCGCGCCGGCGCGGGCATCGTCTACATCTCGCACCGGCTCGACGAGCTCGAGGGCCTGGTCGACCGCGTCACGGTGCTGCGCGACGGCCGCTACATCTCGACCAAGGCGTTCGCCGAGACCTCGGTCGACGAGATCGTCGCGCTGATGGTCGGCCGCACGCTGGACGAGAAGTTCCCGCCGCGCCGCCGCTGCCCGACGGGCGAGACCGTGCTGCAGGTGCGCGGCCTGCGCCGCCAGGGCGTGTTCGGGCCGGTGGACTTCGACCTGCGGCGCGGCGAGATCCTGGGCTTCGCCGGCCTGGTGGGCGCCGGCCGCACCGAGGTCGCGCGCGCCGTCTTCGGCGCCGATCCGGTCGACGGCGGCAGCATCGAGCTGGCCGGGCGCGCGCTGGCCGTGCGCTCGCCGATCGACGCCATCCGCGAAGGCATCGCCTACCTGTCCGAAGACCGCAAGGCGCACGGCCTGGCAGTCAAGATGTCGGTCGCGCAGAACATCACGCTGGCGAACACGGCCGCCGTCACCGACCGCCGCGGGCTGATCCGCGGCGCAGAGGAACTCGCGGTGGCGCGCCGCTACATCGAGCAGCTGGGCATCCGCACGCCATCGCCCGAACAGGCCGCACGCCTGCTCTCGGGCGGCAACCAGCAGAAGGTGGTCATCGCCAAGTGGCTGTTCCGCGAATCGCGCGTGCTGTTCTTCGACGAGCCCACGCGCGGCATCGACGTCGGCGCCAAGGTCGCGATCTATGAACTGCTCGACCAGCTCGCCTGCGCCGGCATCGGCGTCGTGATGATCAGTTCCGAACTGCCCGAGATCCTGGGCATGACCGACCGCGTCGCCGTGTTCCATGGCGGCCGCATCACCAAGGTGCTCGACACCCACGCCACCTCGCAGGAAGAAATCATGCATTTCGCGTCGGTGTCCGCTACATCGGCCGCAGCGCCGCAAAAGGAATTGCTCGCCTCATGAACGAACGCCAGAAGGATCTCGTCCAGAAGTTCGCCGCGCTCGGCGGGTTGTTCGTCCTCGTGACGGTCTTCTCGTTGTCCAGCCCCGCGTTCTTCAGCCTGGGCAACGGCATGACCGTCGCCCTGCAGGTGACCTCGATCGCCTACCTGGGCATCGGCGCGACCTGCGTGATCATCACCGGCGGCATCGACCTGTCGGTGGGCTCGATCCTCGCGCTCTCCGGGGTGGTCGCGGCGCTGTCGGTGCGCGCCGGCGTCAGCGTGCCGCTCGCGATGCTGCTGGGCTTGCTGACGGGCGCCGGCTGCGGGCTGGTCAATGGCCTGTGCGTGACGCTGCTGCGCCTGCCGCCCTTCATCGCCACGCTGGCCATGATGCTGGTGGCGCGCGGTGTCGCGCTGCAGATCACCGACGCCAAGGCGATCGGCGGGCTGGGCGATTCGTTCGCCGCGCTGGGCAACGGCTCGCTGTGGCGCATCGTGCGCATCGGCGCCGACGGCTTTCCTGATGTCGTCTTTCCCGGCATACCCTACCCCGTACTGCTGATGATCGCCCTGGCGCTGGGCGCCGGGCTGATGCTGGCGCGCAGCCGGCTCGGGCGCCATCTCTATGCGGTCGGCTCCAACAGCGAGGCGGCGCGGCTGTCGGGCATCGACGTGCGTCGCGTCACGCTGTTCGCCTACGTGCTGTCCGGCACGCTCGCCGGGCTGACCGGCTGCGTGCTGATGTCGCGCCTGGTGACCGCGCAGCCCAGCGAGGGCCTGATGTACGAGCTCGACGCGATCGCCGCGGCGGTGATCGGCGGCACCTCGCTGACCGGCGGCATCGGCACGGTCTCGGGCACCGTCATCGGCGCCTTCGTGATCGGCATCCTGCGCAACGGATTGAACATGACGGGGGTCTCGGCCTTCGTCCAGATGATCATCATCGGCCTCGTGATCCTGGTCACCGTCTGGATCGACCAGTTGCGCAACCGACGTTGAAAGCGCGGCGGGTGCGTCTCCTCCCGCGGACCCTCGAGACAAGGTTCTCCCACTTCCAAGAAGGACAAGCCATGAAAAGACTCTTCCACGCAGTTCTCGCCTCCGCCCTCGCGCTCGCGGGGGCCGCGGCCGCCGCGGCCGACAAGGAGATCGCCGTCAACGTCAAGACCGCCAATTCGGACTTCTGGCAGACCGTGCGCAAGGGCGCGACGCAGTCCGCCTCTGAGCTCAAGGGCTCCA
>JBJMWF010000301.1:0-7191 GCA_045810265.1 Vitreoscilla sp.
GCCAGCTCGACCTGGTGCAGACCGAAGGCTCGTTCACGCGCCTGATGGGCAAGGGCGAGGCGCATGCACGGCGCGATTTGATGGAGTTGCGCGGCGACGCGGTCGAGATCGACATCTGATCGGGCTGGGCGTTCTCCGAGTCACGTCGGGCCTGGGCGTGACCGTTGTTTAGGCCGCGCTGATACGGTCGCGCTGAACTTTCGGGGCCGGCTTCGATCGGAGTTCGTCCACATCGACGCGCCCCAGGGCGGCCGCACAGGCTGTTCACTGGGCTTCTCGGCGGGCTCGCCTGGAAGTCCCAAGCCAATCGACGCCAATGAATCAATTCCTTACATAACAGCGAGTCGGTTGGGCATCGACAAGTGCGCACGAGCGGGTCGCCCCTGTCCGGCGACCTGAAACGTGCGGAAATCCCAGGTTCATCGGGCATTCGTCAAGACGCGCTTCTGCGATCCTTTCCATAATCCACGCTCCCCAGCCCGGCCTCCGGTCGAGCAGGCCAGCCTTCCGTACTGTCCGTTTCCTCACGCGATCCTTCGAGCGCCGATCTTCCGATGTTCACGCCTGCCATTGCCGAGAGCGCGCATCTGCGGATTCGTCCGACGATGCTGTCTGACCTCGACTTCGTCGTGTCGGTGGAGCAGGACGCGCGCAACCTGCCGTTCATCACGCCCTGGGAACGCACGCAGCACGAGGGTGCGATCCGCTTTCCCGACTCGCGTCACTTCATCGTCGAGGCGGGCGACGAGTGGGAGCACGTCGGCTTCGTGATCCTGCAGGGTTGCCGCAATCCGACCCGCTCGGTCGAGCTCAAGCGCATCGTGCTGCAGATGCAGGGCCGCGGCCTTGGTCGCGCCTGCGTGCGCCTGCTCAAGCAACTGGCCTTCCGCGACCTGCACGCCCATCGCTTCTGGCTGGACGTGACATCGCAGAACTCGCGCGCGCTGCGGCTGTACGCGGGCGAGGGCTTCGTCGAGGAAGGCCGCCTGCGCGAGACCGTGCGGCTCGGCGCGGACGACAGCGAGGGCTGGGACAGCCTGGTCGTGATGTCGATGCTCGATCGCGAGTACCAGACCCGGGTCGAAGCCGGGCTCGAGATCTCCTTCGCGGAGGGAGCAAGGTGAGTCGGCCGCTGCTGATCGTGTGCGCCGTCATCGCGCTCGTCTCGGGCTCGATGGCCGCCTGCGACGCGCTGCCGGACGTGCGTGCGGCGCGTGGACTGGCGTCGCCTTCGGCGGTCGCGGACGCGCCGACCGCGCCCACGATTTCAGACAATCCCATCGTTCCGGTGGCCGGCAAGCCGGTGCTGTGGGGCTATGTCGACGGCGCGGGCATCGCGCACTTCGCCACCAGCCAGCTCGATTCGCGCTACGACCAGGTGCTGCGCGAGGACGGCGATCACCGCGTGCTGGGCAAGACGCAGGGCACCGATGGCCTGCTCACCTGGCTGGAGATCTCGCCGGACGTCAAGGCGCTGCAGCCGGTGCTCGACGAGGCGGCCCGGAGCACCGGCGTCGACGAGGAACTGCTGAAGGCAGTCATCACCGTCGAATCCAACTACAACCCGCGCGCGGTGTCGCCGCGCGGCGCAGTCGGCCTGATGCAGCTGACGCCGGCGACGGCCGACCGCTATGGCACCCGGGAAGAGCGCCAGACGCCCGCGGGCCGCCGCATGCTGGACGCCCGCACCAACGTCTTCACCGGCGCGCGCATGCTGGCCGACCTGACGCGGCGCTATGGCGGCATCGACATCGCACTGGCGGCCTGGAACGCCGGCGAGGGCACGGTGCGCAAGGCGGGCGGACGCATGCCAGAGATCGCCGAGACCGAAGCCCACGTGCACATGGTGCTTGAACTGTATTGGGCGCTGCTGCAACGCAAGCTGCCGCAGCACGCGCGCGGCGTCGAAGTGGCGTCCTGCACGCCGGCGGACTGCGCTCGCTGAGCGCGTCGCGCCCGGGCCGGACAGGGCCCGAGGCGCCAATGGCACGCGAAATTCCTTGAGATTGTTCAGGGGTCGGAGCGGGCGGCGCGTCCGCCAGCACCGACAATGACTGCTTGCGGGCCGCCTGCGCAGCGACGCGGCACCCGGTGATCAAAGGAAATCCGGTTTGACCATGGAACAGACTCCCCTCGCGTTCAGCGGCGGCGATGGCGATGGCGGCGACGCCCTGACCCTCGCCCACTACGCCGAGCGCGCCTATCTCGAATACGCGCTGAGCGTCGTCAAGGGCCGCGCGCTGCCTGACGTCTCCGACGGCTGCAAGCCGGTGCAACGCCGCATCCTCTACACCATGCACCGCATGGGGCTGTCGTTCACCAACGCGTCGGCCGCGGGCCCGGCGCCGCGCAAGAGCGCCAAGGTGGTGGGCGACGTGCTCGGCAACTTCCACCCGCACGGCGACACCGCCGCCTACGACGCGCTGGTGCGCATGGCGCAGGACTTCAGCCTGCGCTATCCGTTGATCGACGGCCAGGGCAACTTCGGCAGCCGCGACGGCGACGGCGCGGCGGCGATGCGCTACACCGAGGCGCGCCTGAACCCGATCGCGCGCCTGCTGCTCGACGAGATCGACGAGGGCACCGTGGCCTTCATGCCGAACTACGACGGCACGACGACCGAGCCCAAGCTGCTGCCCGCGCGCCTGCCCTTCGTGCTGTTGAACGGCGCCAGCGGCATCGCCGTCGGCCTGGCGACCGAAGTGCCCAGCCACAACCTGCGCGAAGTGGCCGACGCGGCCATCGCGCTGCTGAAGAACGACAAGCTTTCCGACGACGAGCTCTACGCCACGATCCCGGGCCCCGACTTTCCGGGCGGCGGCCAGATCATCAGCAGCGAACAGGACATCCGCGACGCCTACGCCAGCGGCCGCGGCAGCCTCAAGGTGCGCGCGCGCTGGAAGATCGAAGATCTCGCACGCGGCCAATGGCAACTCGTGGTCACCGAGTTGCCGCCGGGCGCCAGCACGCAGCGCGTGCTCGAGGAGATCGAGGAGCTGACCAACCCGAAGATCAAGGCCGGCAAGAAGGCCTTGAGCGCCGAGCAACTGCAGCTCAAGGGCACGATCCTGGCGGTGCTCGATGGCGCGCGCGACGAGTCCGATCGCGAGGCGTCCGTGCGGCTGGTCTTCGAGCCCAAGAGCCGCACCATCGCGCCGCAGGAGCTGGTCAACACGCTGCTGGCCCACACCAGCCTCGAGAGCTCGGCGCCGATCAATCTGACCATGATCGGCGGCGACGGCCGGCCCACGCTCAAGAGCCTGCGCCAGATCCTCGTGGAGTGGACGACGTTCCGCCAGCACACCGTCAAGCTGCGCACCGAGCACCGCCTGGCCAACGTGCTGGCACGCATCCACATCCTCGAAGGCCGGCAGCTGGTGCTGCTGAACATCGACGAGGTGATCCGCATCATCCGCGAGAGCGACGAGCCCAAGCCGGCGCTGATCGAGGCCTTCGGCCTGAGCGATCGCCAGGCCGACGACATCCTCGACATCCGCCTGCGCCAGTTGGCTCGTCTCGAGGCGATCAAGATCGAGCAGGAGCTCGCCGAACAGCGGGACAAGCAAAAGAAGCTGGAGGACATCCTGTCCAGCCCCGCCGCCTTGAAGCGCACGGTGATCAAGGAGATCGAGGCCGACGCCAAGGCGCACGGCGACGACAGGCGCACGCTGATCCAGGCCGAGAAGCGTGCCGTCGTCGAAGTCAGGATCGTCGACGAGCCGGTGACGGTGGTCGTCAGCCTCAAGGGCTGGGTGCGCGCGATGAAGGGCCACGGCCACGAGGCGGGCGGCTTCGCGTTCAAGTCCGGCGACGGGCTCTACGGCACCTTCGAGTGCCGCACCGTCGACACCTTGCTCGTGTTCGGCAGCAACCAGGGCGGCACGGGTCGCGTCTACACCGTGGCGGTCAGCCTGCTGCCGGGTGCGCGCGGAGACGGCACGCCGATCACGACGCTGATCGAGCTGGAGGCCGGCACGCAGCCGCTGCACTATTTCGCGGCGTCGGCCGACGCCACGCTGCTGCTGGCCAACACCGGCGGCTTCGGCCTGCTCGCCAAGGTGGGCGACATGACCAGCCGCCAGAAGGGCGGCAAGAGCTTCCTGAGCATCGACGACAAGGATCGCCTGCTGCCGCCGGTGCCGCTGCAGGCCGGCCACACGCAGGTCGCCTGCCTGAGCCTGAGCAGCCGCCTGCTCGTGTTCCCGCTCGACGAGCTCAAGCTGCAGTCCAACGGCGGCAAGGGCCTGACGCTGATGGACGTCGACGCCAGGGATCCGCTCGTGTCGGTGGCCACCTGCGGGGTCGCGCTGCGCGTGCTGGGCACCGGCCGTGGCGGCAAGCCCAAGGAGGAAGACCTCAAGGGCGCGACGCTGGCCTCGCATGCGGGCAAGCGTGCGCGCAAGGGCAAGGTGATCGATGCAGCGATCAAGGGCCAGCGGGTGATCGCGCTCTGAGGCGCGTGCGGCGTCGCCGGAAAAGCGACGCCGGTCGCTGACCGGCCGGCATGCAAGCCGCGGCCCCATTGTTCCGGGGAGGAACATGCGGCACATTGAACGCATGTTCTCAAGCACTCCGCTTCGGTCGGCTGCCGTGGGCTTCATTGGCCTGGTGCTGGTGGCCGGCATCGGTTGCCGGTCGGCCGACAGCGTGCGCATCGGCTTCCTGGGTGACCTGATTTCGGAGCTGGGCGCCGGTGGACGCAACGGCGCCGAGCTCGCCATCGAGACGCTCAACGCCCGACACGGTGTTCGCTACGAGCTGCTGCTGGCGGACGATCGCAACGATGCCGGTGCGGCCCGGGCGGCGATCGCGTCGTTCGCATCGCGCGGCGCCGCCTTCGTCGTCGGGCCGATGACCAGCGACATGGCGGTCGCCGCCGTGCCCGAGGCGAATCAGCGCGGCATCGTGCTGATTTCACCGACGGCGACGACGGACGAGCTCTCGGCCCGGGACGACTTCTTCTTTCGCGTGGCCCCCGATGCGCCTGCCGGCGCGCGCGTGCTGGTCCGCCTCCTTCACGCTCGAGGCGCGCGCGCCATCGTCGTGCTGATGGACGCCTCCAATCGCGCGTACTCGACGAGCTTCGGCCACGCCGCGACGACGGAAATTCGCAGCCTGGGGGGCACCGCCTCGGAGATCGAATACCGATCCGGCAACTCGCTCGACTTCGCAGGGGTGATCCATCGCGTGGTCGGCGAGCCTTGCGATGCGGTCGTCCTGGTGGGCAGTCCCGGCGACGCCGCCATCGTCACGCAACACCTGCGCCGCCAGGCCCCGCGAGTCGTCGTCGCGTTGTCGCCCTGGGGCGCGAATGCGCAGTTCCTCCAGGTCGGCGGCCATGCGGCGGAGGGAGCGGTCGCCTTGCAGGCGGTCGACCTCGACAGTCCGCTGCCGGGCATGCGCGACTTCGTCGCTCGCTATCGCGCGCGCTTCGGCGACCTGCCCGCGACTCCCGCGGTGCAGAGTTACGAAGCGGTGATGCTGGGCGTACAGGCGTTCAATCGACGTGGCGCCAAGGCCTTGCGCGCGACGCTGTCGGTGCCGAGCGACTGGGCCGGCCTGGACGGCGACTTTTCCCTGGACGCGTACGGCGATGCGCGGCGCGCCCTTCACCTGACCGAGGTCCGCGACGGACGCTTCGAGCCTGTGCGGTGAGAGCCGGCCCGGCGCCACCGCGGCCGTCGTCCTATTCGCGCAGCCAGTCCTTGAACTCGGCCCAGTTGTACTGCATCTGCGCGGCCAGCATGCCGGCCTTGCCCCACACCCGCGGGAGCGCGTAGTCGGCGAAGCCAGCGGGGATCGGCGCCCCGCCCGAGATGGCATCGGCGATCAACTCGCCCGCCGCGGTCGTCGGCCCGACGCCGTGGCCGCCGAAGCCCAGTGCATGCCAACTGCCATCGGGCAGTCGACCGATCTGCGGCATCGAATGGCGCGCGTAGCTCATGAGGCCGCCCCACGCATAGTCGACCTTCACGTCGCGCAGCTCCGGGTAGACCTTGAGCATGTCGCGCTTGAGCAGCCGGGCGATGGGCTCGGCGGCGCGGTCGAGGATGGAGATGCGGCCGCCCCACAGGATGCGGGTGTCGGGCAGCGCGCGATAGTAGTCGAACGAGAAACGCGTGTCGTAGATGGCGGCGCGACCCGGGATCGAGCGCGCGAGCGCGTCGCCGAGCGGCTCGGTGGCCATCACGTAGGTGGCGATCGGCAGCATCGCGCGCTCCAGCGGCGCGGACACCCCGCGCAGGTAGCCGCCGCCGGCGATGACCACGTGGCCCGCGTGCACGACGCCTTCGGCCGTGCGCACCTCGTGGCTGCCGCCCGGCGAGCGCGGCGCGACGATGCTGGTCACGCGCGACTGCTCGTGGATGCGCCCGCCTTCGCGTTCGATGGTCGCCGCCAGGCCGCGCGCGTACTTCAGTGGATGGAAATGGAAGGCGTCCGGCTCCAGCAGCCCGCCGGCGTAGCGCTGCGATGTTGTGTAGGCACCGAGCTCGTCATGCGACAACAGCTGCCAGTGCACGTCGAACTCGCGCGCCATGAACGCCTGGCGCTGGCGCAGGATCGCATCGTCGTCAAACCAGTTGGCCAGCACGACGCCGCCCTCGACCGCGTCGCAATCGATCGCGTACTGGGCGATGCGGCGCCGGATCGTCCCGACCGCCTGTTGCGTCAGGCCATACATCGCCCGCGCGCCTTGCGGGCCCTGGTCGGCCAGCAGCTGCGCGTTGTCCAGACTGAAGCCGCCGAAGACGAAGCCGCCATTGCGGCCCGATGCGCCGTGGCCGACGGTCTCGCCTTCGACGAGCAGGACGTCGCGCATGCCCCGCTCGATCAGCCCGATGGCCATGGCCAGCCCCGCAAAGCCGCCGCCGACCACGCACACCTGCGCGTCCGCGTGCCCGCGCAGCGCGGGACGCACGGGCGCGGGACCTGCGCTCGCAGCGTAGTAGGTGCCTGGATTCACGCGCGTCGCTGGAACCGTCAGCGCGTCTTCATCGACGCCCGCAGCGTCCACGCCAGCAGTACCGCCAGGATCACGTACATGAGGCAGCTCCACACCGCGAACGGGATGCCCAGCACCGACACCGCGGCATCGGCGCACGAGGCGTAGGCGATGAACAACTGCGGCAGCATGCGATCCAGCTGCAGCGCGGTGGTGATGCGCTCGGCCAGGCTCAGGTCGCACGAGGC
>JBJMWF010000302.1:0-13793 GCA_045810265.1 Vitreoscilla sp.
CGCGCGCCCGACCAGGCCGCCGCTGGCCTCGCTCAGCAAGGGCGCCTGCTCGTGCAGGATCTGGTGCATCACGGCAGCGGGCGCGCCGGAGAACGGCCGGCGTCCGCTCAGGAGCAGGAACAGCAGCACGCCGCAGGAGAACAGGTCGGCCCGGTGGTCGGGCGTCCCGCCGGTGAACTGCTCGGGCGCCATGAAAGCGGGCGTTCCGATGATGGACGAGACCCGGGTCAGCCCGAGGTCGCGCAGCCGCGCCACGCCGAAGTCGGTCAGCTTCACGCGGCCCGCGGGCGTCACCATGATGTTGGCCGGCTTCAGGTCGCGATGGCAGACGCCCTCGCGGTGCACGCAGCCGACGGCGTCCAGCAGCTCGTCCATGATGGCCAGGGCGCGTTCCTGGCCCAGCAGGGGGCAGCGGACGAGAAGGTCGTCCAGGTTGCAGCCTTCGACGTATTCCATCGCGATCCAGCTTTGCAGGCCGTCCTCGCCGAATTCGTCGACCGCGACGATGCCCGGATGGCGCAGGCGCCCGATGACGGCCGCCTCGTTGCGAAAGCGCAGCCGGATCGAATCGGCATCCCCGTCGGCGTCGCTGCCGTTGCGCTGCAAGGCCTTGATGGCGACCACGCGGCCGTCCGCCGGGTCGACGCCCTGGTAGACGATGCTGGTGGCGCCCCGACCGAGTTCGGCGCGGACCTGGTAGCGGCCAATTCGAGCGGGAAGCATGCCGCGATGTTATCGCCCGCATCGATCAATGCCGTGCCCGTGACCTTCCTCACGGCGCGCCCGCCTCGCACGCTCAGGCCGGCCCGAAGAACGACGAAAATACCAGCATGGATCCCGATCTGTTCTCCCCGGCGGATACTGCCGCGCTGCTGGCCATCCGGGCCGTCACCGCCAACCGCCCGGTCAGCCCGCTCGAGCTGCAGGCGCTGTTCGACGCGCGCGGCCTGCTTGCGCCGCCCGCCGCCCGGGCAGCGAGCATGCAGGCCATGCGCAAGCTGCTGCGCCGGCCGAGCAGGCGCTGAGCCGCGTCGCCCCGCTTTCGCGCGGGGGCTTGAGCGCGCCGTGCAGCGCGCCCCCGTGCGAAGGCCTATCCTCGCGGCCATTCGATCAACGGGAGATCCCATGGAACACCGACCCCTCGGCGCCTCCGGCTTCAAGGTGCCCGCCCTCAGCCTGGGCACCGGCACCTTCGGCGGCGGCAACCAGTTCTTCGCCGCCTGGGGCTCGACGGACGCCGACGGCGCGCGCAGGCTGATCGACATCTGCCTGGAGTCGGGCCTGAACATGTTCGATACGGCCGACATCTACTCGCGCGGCCTGGCCGAGCAAGTGCTCGGCAAGGCGATCGCCGGCCGCCGCGACCAGGTGCTGGTGTCGACCAAGGCAACGTTTCGCATGGCCGACGGGCCGAACGACGTGGGCTCGTCGCGCCATCACCTGCGCGCCTCGGTCGAGGGCTCGCTCAGGCGGCTGGGCACCGACTACATCGACCTGTTCCAGCTGCACGGCTTCGACGCCATGACGCCGATCGAGGAGACGCTCTACACGCTCGACGAGATGGTGCGCGAAGGCAAGATCCGCTACCTGGGCGTGTCCAACTTCTCGGGCTGGCACCTGATGAAGTCGCTCGCCCTGTCCGAGAAGCACCACCTGCAGCGCTACGTGGCGCACCAGGCCTACTACTCGCTCGTGGGCCGCGACTACGAATGGGAGCTGATGCCGCTGGCGATCGACCAGGGCGTGTCGGCGGTGGTCTGGAGCCCGCTGGGCTGGGGCCGGCTCACCGGCAAGATCCGCCGCGGCACCGGCATCCCGGCGCAGAGCCGGCTCCATTCGACGGCCGACAAGGGGCCGCCCGTCGACGACGAATACTTGTTCAAAGTCGTCGATGCGCTGTCCGAGGTCGGCGAGGAAGTGGGCAAGTCGGTGCCTCAGGTGGCGTTGAACTGGCTGCTGCAGCGGCCGACGGTGGCGTCGGTGATCGTCGGCGCACGCGACGAGAAGCAGCTGCGCGAGAACCTGGGCGCGATCGGGTGGAACCTGACACGCGAACAGGTCAGGCGCCTGGACGACGCCAGCGCCGTGACGCTGCCCTATCCCTACTGGCATCAGCGCGACTTCGCCGAGCGCAACCCGCCGCCGGTGTGAGCTAACATCGCCCGCATGACCCGGATCCCTGCCACGCTCTTGTCGCACGCGCCCTCGCGCGTGACGCGCACGTGCGCGGGTCCGGTCAAAGCGAAAAAGCCGTTGCTCGTCTGACCGGGGCCGCGGTTCCGTCGTTCAGATGAGCGACGGAACAGGCCTGCACCCCGGAAGAAACCTTCCTGGAACCAACGCCCGCTTCGCGCGCTCCTCTCACGACGGCCTTGTCCGGTCGTTGCTGAAAGGAAACCTGCGTGCACCAAGTCGATTTCTCCGGGGTCTGGATTCCCCTGGTCACCCCGTTCCGGGATCACCGCGTCGATCACGCCGCGCTCGCTGCGCTGGTCGAGCGCCTGGCGGGCGAGGGCGTGGCCGGCTTCGTCGTCTGCGCGACGACCGGCGAGGCGCCGCTGCTGTCCGATGACGAGCGCGTCGCCGTGCTGGGTACCGTCAAGGCCAGCACCTCGCTGCCCTTGATCATGGGCGCTTCAGGCACGACGGCCGACGAGGTGCTGCGCCGCATCGACGCGGCCGCGCGCCATGCGCCGGCGGCCTTCATGGTGACCGCGCCGCCGTACCTGCGGCCCTCGCAGCAGGCGCTGCAGGCCTTCTTCACGACGATCGCCGAGGCCTCGCCCGCGCCGCTGGTCGTCTACGACATCCCCGCGCGCACCGGCGTGCGCATCGAGCTGGCCACGCTGTTGGAGCTCGCGGCGCATCCACGCATCGTCGCGCTGAAGGACTGCGGCGGCCGCGTCGAGCAGACCGAGGCGCTGATCGCCGATGGCCGGCTGCAGGTGCTTTGCGGCAACGACAACGAATGGTTCTCGACCCGCTGTCTCGGCGGCGCGGGTGCCATCGCTGCCAGCGCGCATATCCGCACCGACCTGTTCGTCGCGTTCGACGCCGCGCTCGCGCGAGGCGATCTCGCGGCCGGACGCGCCTTGTGGCGCCAGCTCAGGCCGCTGACCGTCGCCCTGTTCGACGAGCCCAGCCCCGGGCCGGCAAAGGCGCTGCTGGCCGCGCGGGGCGAGTGCGCGAACGAGCTGCGGGCGCCGATGACGGTCGCGTCGGCGGCATTGCAGGAGCGATTGTTGGCGCTGCTGACCGGTCTGCCCGATCGGCCCTGAGCGTCTGGACGGAGAGGTGTCTGGCATCTCGGATCGCGCCATTCCGTCGACAAGGACGACCACGCTGATCGCGATCCGAGGTGCCTGACGCCGGCCCCGTCACGATCGATGCCAGGCACCGCCCCGTCCGCGATCAAGGGCGTCGCATCAGCCGGCACCGCGGCGCGGACAAGGCGTTGCCAGGCACCTCCAAGCGCAGGCGGGCGCGCAAGGCGCAGCGACTCAGGCCTGGGACTCGAGGTGGTACTGCGTCGCGCGCTCGACCTCGTTCTTCGACCCCAGGAACACCGCCACGCGCTCGTGCAGCTTGGTCGGCTGCAGGTCCATGACTGAGCGTCCGGGACGCAGAGGTGTCTGGCATCTCGGATCGCGCCATTCCGTCGACAAGGACGACCACACTGATCGCGATCCGAGGTGCCTGACGCCGGCCCCGTCACGATCGATGCCAGGCACCGCCCCGTCCGCGATCAAGGGCGTCGCATCAGCCGGCACCGCGGCGCGGACAAGGCGTTGCCAGGCACCTCCAAGCGCGGGCGGGCGCGCAAGGCGCAGCGACTCAGGACTGGGACTCGAGGTGGTACTGCGTCGCGCGCTCCACCTCGTTCTTCGACCCCAGGAACACCGCCACGCGCTCGTGCAGCTTGGTCGGCTGCAGGTCCATGATGCGCTGCTTGCCGTTGGTGGCCATGCCGCCGGCCTGTTCCACCAGGAAGGCCATCGGGTTGGCCTCGTAGAGCAGGCGCAGCTTGCCGGCCTTCTCGGGCTCGCGCTTGTCCCACGGGTACATGAAGACGCCGCCGCGGCTCAGGATGCGGTGCACGTCGGCCACCATGGAGGCGACCCAGCGCATGTTGAAGTCCTTGCCGCGCGGGCCATCCTTGCCCTGCAGGCACTCGTCGATGTAGCGCGTGACCGGCGGCGCCCAGTGGCGCTGGTTGGACATGTTGATCGCGAATTCCTTGGTGTCGGCCGGGATCTGCACGTTCTCGGCGGTCAGCACCCACGAGCCCATCTCGCGATCGAGCGTGAACATCGCCACGCCATCGCCCACGGTCAGCACCAGCATGGTCTGCGAGCCGTAGATGCAGTAGCCCGCGGCCTCCTGGTTCTTGCCGGCCTGCAGGAAGTCGGCTTCGTCGACGCCATGGTGGTGGCCCACCTTGCGCAGCACCGAGAAGATGGTGCCGATGGACACGTTGACGTCGATGTTGGACGAGCCGTCGAGCGGGTCGAACAGCAGCAGGTATTCGCCCTGGGGATAGCGGTTGGGCACCACGTGGATGGTGTCCATCTCCTCGGACGCCATCGCCGCCAGGTGGCCGCCCCATTCGTTGGCCTCGATCAGCACCTCGTTGGAGATGATGTCCAGCTTCTTCTGCACCTCGCCCTGCACGTTCTCGGAGCCGGCCGAGCCCATGACGTCCCCGAGGGCGCCCTTGTTGACGGCGATGGCGATGTGCTTGCAGGCGCGCGCCACCACCTCGATCAGCAGGCGCAGCTGCGACGGGATGCGTCCGTGCTCGCGCTGCTGCTCCACGAGGTACTGGGTAAGGCTGATCTTCTTGGGCATGAGGATTTCCTGGGAGATGGGGGATGCGGTCGTTGCGCCTGCGCGCGTGACGCACACGCGCAGGCGCAACGGTCGACCATGCGAAACCGGGTCGCATCGCGACCCGGCCTTGCAAGAATCAGTCCTTCAACGCGCGGTCGACGACCTCGCGCACGTCCGGGCTCAGGTCCGTCTTGGCGGCCACGCGCACGATCGCCTCGCGCGCGGCGCCACGATACGGCTCGGCGAGCAGGCGCCAGCGGTCGAGCGCGCGCGCCAGGCGCGAGGCGACCTGCGGGTTGATCGCATCGAGCTCGACCACCTTCTCGGCCCAGAACACGTAGCCCTTGGCATCGGCGCGGTGGAACGCGGCCGGATTGAAGTTGCACAGCGAGAACAGCAGGCTGCGCACGCGGTTCGGGTTGTGCACCGAGAAGTCCGGATGCTGCAACAGCGCCTTGACGCTGGCGAACACGCGGCCATCCTTCTCTGGCGCCCGCGCCTGCAGGCCGAACCACTTGTCGACCACCAGGGCCTCGTGGCGGAACAGCTCGTGGAAGCGCGCCAGTGCCGGCGCGGCGAGCTCGGAATGGGCGTTGACCAGCGCACCGAGCGCGCCGAGACGGTCGGTCATGTTGCCGGCGTCCTTGAAGCGCTGGAAGGCCTTGCCCGGCCAGACCGGATTGCCGCTGCGGGCGGCGTCGCGCACCAGCATGGCCAACGCCAGGTTGGCGAGCGCGCGGCGCGCGCTCTGCCGGCCGCTCGGGCTGTAGCCCTCGACGACCTGGTGGCCTTCCCACGCGGCCACCCAGTCGTCGTGCAGCCGCGCGGCCAGCTGGTCCTGCATCTGCTGGCAGACGGCGTGCACACGTTGCGGATCGACCGGTACGGTCAGCTGCTCCGAGACGTAGGCCTCGGACGGCGGCGTCAGCACCAGCTCCTTGAACGCCGGGTCGAGCACCGGGTCGCGCAGCACGGCGCGCATCGCGTCGACGTAGGCGTCATTGAGCGTCAGCGCGCCGGCGCCGGTGATCGCGGCGATCAGCTGCGACAGCGCGAGGCGCTGGCCGGCCTCCCAGCGGTTGACCGGGTCGGTGTCGTGCGCCAGCAGCACCAGGCGATCGGCGTCGGCCAGGCCGTCGTCGAGGATCACCGGCGCGGAGAAGTCGCGCAGCACCGATGGCACGACATCGGCCGGCACGTCGAGGAAACGGTAGCTTGCCTGGGCCTGCGACAGCACCAGCACGCGCTCGTACGGGGCCGCGTCCGTGGCGGTGTCGCCTTCGAGCTGCAGCCGCACCGGCCGGCCGTCGCGCGTGAACAGCGCCACGCGCACCGGGATCACGAAGGGCTGGCGCTCCACGACGGACACCACGCTCGCCGGCGCGCTGTAGTCCTGCGCCAGCGTGAGCGTGCAGGCGCCGTCGCCGGGCTGCACCCGTGCGGTCAGCTTGGGCGTGCCCGATTGCGAGTACCAGCGCTTGAACGCTTGCAGTTGCACGTTGAGCGGGCTCACCGGATTGACGTCGGCGATGGCTTGCGCGAAGTCGTCGCACGTCACCGCCTGGCCGTCGTGGCGCCGGAAGTATTCGGTGATGCCACGCTCGAAGCCGTCGCGTCCGACCAGCGTCTGCATCATGCGGACGAGCTCGGAGCCCTTCTCGTAGACGGTGGCGGTGTAGAAGTTGTCGATCGCGACGTAGCTGTCCGGGCGCACCGGGTGCGACATCGGGCCTGCGTCCTCCGGGAACTGCTGCTGGCGCAGGAAGCGCACGTCGTCGATGCGCTTGACGCCGCGGGCCGAGGTCGAGCCGGCCATGTCCTGCGAGAACTCCTGGTCGCGAAAGACCGTCAGGCCTTCCTTGAGCGAGAGCTGGAACCAGTCGCGGCAGGTGATGCGGTTGCCGGTCCAGTTGTGGAAGTACTCGTGGCCGACCACGCTCTCGATCAGCGCGTAGTCGGTGTCGGTGGCAGTGGCGGGGCTGGCCAGCACGTACTTGGTGTTGAACAGGTTCAGGCCCTTGTTCTCCATCGCGCCCATGTTGAAGTCCTCGACCGCCACAATCATGAAGCGTTCGAGATCCAGCGCCAGGCCGAAGCGCGCCTCGTCCCACACCAGCGAGGCGACCAGCGAGTTCATCGCGTGCTCGGTCTTGTCCAGGTCGCCGCGGCGCACGAACACCTGCAGCAGGTGCTCCTTGCCGGCGCGGCTGGTGACGCGCTGCTCGCGCGCGACCAGGTCGGCGGCGACGAGCGCGAACAGGTAGCTGGGCTTGGGGAACGGGTCGTTCCAGCGCGCGAAGTGGCGGCCGTTGTCCAGGTCGCCCTGTTCGGCCAGGTTGCCGTTGGACAGCAGCACCGGGAACTTCGCCTTGTCGGCGCGCAGCGTGACGGTGTAGATCGCCATCACGTCGGGGCGATCGAAGAAGTAGGTGATGCGGCGAAAGCCTTGCGCCTCGCACTGCGTGAAGAAGCCGCCGCCCGAGGTGTACAGGCCCGACAGCTCGGTGTTCTTCTCGGGGCAGACCGTGTTGCGGATCTCGAGGGTGAACGCGTCGGCCGCCGGCGCGTCGATCACCAGCTGGCCGTCCTCGTGGCGGAACGAGACGCTCTGGCCGTCGACCAGCACGCGCAGCAGGTTCAGGCCTTCACCGTCCAGACGCAGCGGCTCGGCCGGGCGCTCGGTGTTCCTTTCGATCGCCAGCTTGCTGGCGACGATGGTCTTGGCGGGGTCGAGGTCGAACGTCAGGTCGACCGTGCGCACCCAGTAGGCGGGCGCCGTGTAGTCTTCACGACGGACGAGTGCAGGGGAGCCTTCACGCATGGCGATGTCTCTTTGTTGGTTTTGAGGCGGATCACGGCGCCTTCAAGGCGCTTTCGGATCCGCCGCCGGCGCTAATCGGCCGGCAAGAAATTTCAAGCTCTCGGGAAGCGAGGATCACATCCGAGCCGAACCGAGCTCCCCCTCGGGGGGCAGCGACCAGCGGGAGCGTGGGGGCCGACATTTCACAGGCCCTGCTTGAGGCTGGCCGCGATGAACTGGTCGAGGTCGCCATCGAGCACCTTCTGGGTGGCCGAGGTCTCGACGTTGGTGCGCAGATCCTTGATGCGGCTCTGGTCCAGCACGTACGAACGGATCTGGTGGCCCCAGCCCACGTCCGTCTTGGTGGCCTCCAGGGCCTGCTGCTGTTCCATGCGCTTGCGCATCTCGTGCTCGTACATGCGCGAGCGCAGCATCTGCCAGGCCTCGTCGCGGTTGCGGTGCTGCGAGCGGTCGTTCTGGCACTGCACGACGATGCCGGTCGGGATGTGCGTCAGGCGCACGGCCGAGTCGGTCTTGTTGATGTGCTGGCCGCCGGCGCCGGAGGCGCGATAGGTGTCCACGCGCACGTCGGCCGGGTTGATCTCGATCTCGATCGAGTCGTCGACCTCCGGGTAGACGAACACCGACGCGAACGACGTGTGGCGTCCACCCGAGGAGTCGAACGGGCTCTTGCGCACCAGGCGGTGCACGCCGGTCTCGGTGCGCAGGTGGCCGAACGCGTACTCGCCCTCGATCTTGATGGTGGCGCTCTTGATGCCGGCCACGTCGCCCTCGGACTCTTCCATCACCTCGGGCTTGAAGCCCTTGCGCTCGCAGTACTTGAGGTACTGGCGCAGCAGCATGGCGGCCCAGTCGCAGGCCTCGGTGCCGCCAGCGCCGGCCTGGATGTCCAGGAAGCAGTTGAGCGGGTCGGCCGGGTTGGAGAACATGCGGCGGAACTCGAGCCCCTCGACGATCTCGCCCAGCTTGGCGGCGTCGGCCTCGATGGCGGCCAGGCCGGCCATGTCGCCTTCTTCCTTGGTCATCTCGAACAACTCGGTGTTGTCCGAGAGATTGCTCGTCAGGTGGTCGATGGTGTTGACGACCTCCTCCAGGGACCGCTTCTCGCGGCCGAGCTCCTGGGCCCGTTTCGGATCGTTCCAGATGGCCGGGTTCTCCATCGTGGCGTTGACTTCCGTCAGTCGATGCGACTTGCGGTCGTAGTCAAAGATACCCCCTGAGCGCATTGGTGCGCTCGCTGAGGTCGGCAATGTGGTTGCCGATGGCGTTGATGCGTTCGATGTCCATGATCGGGATCTTGGTCGTGGCGCGGCCAGCTCGAGCGGCGCGCAGGGTGGGAGAGTCCAGCGCGCCAGCGGCGCGCAGAACGGCGATTTTCGCATGGACGCGGGCGGACCGCGAAGGGCGATGGCCCGGCGCGGGCCGCGCTATCGGCCCGAACGCAGTTCGGCGTCGAAGCCGACTCGCCAGACCAGCAGCGACGGGCTGGCGCTGTGCAGCACCCCGCCCACGCACAGGGCCACCAGGCCGGCTGCCGCGGAGTAGCGCGCCAGCGCATCGCGCGCGCCAGTGGCGGCGGGCGCGACGGCCATCAACAGTCCCAGCACGACACCGCCGAGCAGGCCGCCGACGTGCGCCGAGTTGTCCACCCCCTTCATCAGGAACCCCATGCCGATGTTGATCACCACCGCCTGGATCAACCCCTTGTTGATGCCGGGTTGCCGATGCTTGGGCAGATGCGCGAAGCGGGGCGTGGGCAGCACCAGGCCGGCCAGCAGCGAGCCGAACAGCGCCATCACCGCGCCCGAGGCGCCCACGCTGACCGTCACCATCGGCACCATGTTGGCGGGCGTCGCGCGCATCTCGGCCCAGAAGACGCTGGCGCAACTGGCCAGCAGGCCGCCGGCGCAGTAGATGGCCAGCATGCGCCGGGTGCCGAACTCGTATTCCACCAGCGGCGCCGTGAACGCGAGCACGTACATGTTGAGCGCCAGGTGGACGATGCTGCCGTGCAGGAACATGGCGGTCAGCAGCCGCCAGGTGTCGCCGGTCAGGGTGTAGAGCGGGACGTTGCCGCCCCAGGCGATCAGTGCGCGCGAGGACGCGTTGGTCGGCGAGACGCCGGCGGCGATCTGCAGCAGCCAGACGCCGACGTTGATCGCGATCAGCACGCCTGTTGCGATGGGCAGTCGATGCCGCGGCAGCGGCGGCGGAGTGGGAACGCTGTTCATGGCCCGATTCTTCCACGCGGCGTCCGGTCGGGTTCGCCCGCTTGGGCGGCTGGCTGGCCGCAGGCATGATGCGCGTCGATGTCCTCGCCCCCTGCTGCCGCCGCCGACGCCGTGCGCGAAGCCCGCGCCCGCCACTGGCGCCGCACGCAAGGGCTCACGCTTGGGCTGCTGGCGGCCTGGTTCGGGGTCGGCTTCGTCGTCACCTGGTTCGCCCGCGACCTCGACTTCCCGTTCTTCGGCTGGCCGTTCAGCTTCTGGGTGGCCGCGCAGGGCGGCATCGTCGTCTTCGTGGTGCTGCTGGTGGTCTATGCGCGGGGCATGGCGCGCAACGATCGGCGGCTCGCGCGCGAGGGCGGCCTGGACGACGACGCTTCGGCCGCCGCACGCTGATGGCGATCCGCACCCGCACCTTTGCTCCGGCGCGCAGTCGCTTGACGCCCTTGCGCGGCGCCGCCTTCAGCCGCCGGCTGCACTGGATCTACCTGGCGTTCGGCCTGGCCTTCCTCGCCTTCGTGGCCGTGATGGCGCTGCTGGAGCAACTGGGCCTGTCGCGGCGCTGGATCGGCTTTTTGTTCCTCATCGGCCCCATCGTCTTCTACGCGGGCATCGGCATCCTGAGCCGCACCACCGACCCGACCGAGTACTACGTCGCCGGCCGCCGCGTGCCGGCGCTGTACAACGGCATGGCCACCGGGGCGGACTGGATGTCGGCGGCCTCGTTCATCGGCATGGCCGGCACGCTCTACCTCGGCGGCTACGGCGGTCTGGCCTACGTCCTGGGCTGGACGGGCGGCTTCTGCCTGGTGGCGCTGCTGATCGCGCCCTACCTGCGCAAGTTCGGCCAGTACACCATCCCCGACTTTCTCGCCGCCCGCTATGACGGCAATCTGACGCGGGTGATCGGCGTGGTGGCGGCGATCGGCTGCTCGTTCCTCTACGTCGTTGCGCAGATCTACGGCGTGGGCCTGATCGCCAGCCGCATCACCGGCGTGGCGTTCGAGGTGGGCGTGTTCCTGGGCCTGGGCGGCATCCTGGTCTGCTCGTTCCTGGGCGGCATGCGCGCCGTCACCTGGACACAGGTGGCGCAGTACATCGTGCTGCTGGTGGCCTTCGTGGTGCCGGTGGCCTGGCTGTCGATCAAGCAGCACGCCACGGTGCTGCCCCAGGCGACCTACGGCTACCAGCTGCAGAAGGTCATCGGGTCGGAAAAGCGGCTGCAGGCCGACCCGGCCGAACGCCAGGTGATCGCGATCTTCCAGGCCCGCGCGGCGCAATACGATGCGCGCCTGGCAGACATCCCCTCGGCGCTGGCCGCAGAACGCAGCGCCGCGGCCGGCCGTGTCGCCGAGCTGAAGGCCGCCAACGCCCCGCAGGGCGACATCCAGGCCGCCGAGCGCCTGCTCGCGCGCGTGCCGCGCGACGCGGACGCCGCGCGCGAGGAGTGGACGCGCGAGCGCGACGCCGACCTCGAACGCGCGCGCCCGCTGGCCGGCATGCCGCCGCACGCGCAGCAGTTCGCCGGCGATCCGCACGGCGACGCCGCCGCTCGCAAGCTGTTCGACGACTCGCGCCGCAACTTCATCGCGCTCGTGTTCTGCCTGATGGTGGGCACGGCGTCGCTGCCGCACGTGCTGACGCGCTTCTACACGACGCCGTCGGTCGCCGAAGCCCGCGCCTCGGTCGCCTGGTCGCTGCTGTTCATCGTGCTGCTGTACATCACGGCGCCGGCGCTGGCGGTGCTGGTCAAGGTGGAGGTGTTCGACACGCTGGTGGGCACGCGCTTCGACCAGTTGCCGGCATGGATCAACAACTGGGCCCACGTCGACAGCTCCCTGCTGCAGGTGGCCGACGTCAACCAAGACGGCATCCTGCAGCTGGGCGAGATGAAGATCGGCGGCGACATCGTCGTGCTCGCCGCGCCCGAGATCGCGGGGCTGCCGTACGTCATCTCGGGCCTTGTGGCCGCGGGCGGCCTGGCCGCGGCGCTGTCCACCGCCGACGGCCTGCTGCTGACCATCGCCAATGCGCTGTCGCACGACCTGTGGTTCCGCATCGTCGATCCGGATGCGCCGCCCACGCAGCGCGTGACGGTGTCCAAGGTGCTGCTGTTGATGGTGGCACTGGGCGCCGCCTATGTCACCGCGCAGAAGCCGGGCGACATCCTGTTTCTGGTGTCGGCCGCCTTCTCGATCGCGGCGTCGGCGTTTTTCCCGGCGCTGGTGCTGGGCGTGTTCTGGAAGCGCGCCAACCGCTGGGGCGCGGCGGCCGGCATGGTCAGCGGCCTGGGCCTGACGCTTTACTACGTGATCGTCAACCAGCCCGGCGTGCGCGAGACCTTCGGCATCGCAAGCCCGATCCAGCTATGGGGCGGCATCCAGCCGATCGCCGCCGGCCTTTTCGGCGTGCCGGTGGGCTTCGCGGTGCTGGTGGTGGTGAGCCTGCTGACGCCGCCGCCGAGCCCGGCGGCGATGGCGCTGGTCGACGACCTGCGGCTGCCTTGATCGGCTCAGGCGGCCTGATCCTCGCTGGTGCGCGCGCGCTCCCAGGCGTCGTAGGCGGCCAGCCGCGCGCGCGTCCACTCCATGCTGGACTGCCCTCGCGCCTCTTCCCAGCCGCGCTCCATGTCGCCTTCGACATCCTCGAAGCTGCGGCCGACGTTGCGGTTGTAGTGCGCCACGCCGTAGGCATAGGCGGGGCCCCAGTCATCGTAGGAGTCGCGCGGGGTGGCGTACGCGCGTGAGGCGTAGTTGGCGCGCCAGTAGGCGTCCTCTGCGGTCGGGTCGATCGCCTCGGCCACGCCCTTGCCGGCGAGACCGCCGGCGATGGCGCCGAGCGCGGCGCCGATGACGGTGCCCACGGGCCCGGCGACGGAGGCCACCGCGGCGCCCGTGGCCATGCCCGCCGCGGCGGCGCCCAGGCCGACGCCGATGGGATGCGCGCCCACTTCGCCCGAGAGCGGATCGCGGTGGGCGCCGGTGTCCGCCTCGCGAGGCGGCGCGGGAACGGGGTCGAGCGGAACGGTCTTGGCCATGAGGGACTCCTGCGCGGCCGGACGGGCCGCATCGGGCCACACTCGGCAACCCGCGTTCCTGTCTCAGGCCAGGAAAGTCTGCAAGCGCGTGGCCAGGGCCGCGGGCTGGTCGTGGTGCAGCATGTGCCCGCAGTCCTCCAGCAGCAGGCGCTCGACCCGGGGCACCTGCGCCAGGCGCGCCTCGAACTCGGCGCGCGGATAGCGGTCGCCCCAATATTTGGTGACGTCGGTGTTGGCCCCCTCTACCCACAGCACCGGCGCGGCGATGCGGCGCCAGCCGGCCAGCACTTCCTCGGCGCGGTACAGCACCGGGTTGACCAGCTTGTGCGCCGGTTCGCCCAGGATGTGCCAGCGGCCGTCCGCGCGTTGTTCCGACCAGTGCGGCGCGAGCCAGGCGGCCTTGTCGGCGGACAGGCGCGGATTGTTCTTGCGCAGCCGCGCGGCCACCTCGTCGACCGAGTCGTACGGACGCAGCGAGGCTGGCTCCTTCAGTTCGTCCAGCCATTTGGCCAGCCGCCCCGGCGCCTGCTCGGGGCGGGAGTCCGGCAAGCCGAAGCCTTCGAGGTTGACCAGCCGCCGGATGCGCGCCGGGCGTACGCCGGCATAACTCATCACGACGTTGCCGCCCATGCTGTGGCCGGCCAGGTCGACAGGCACGCCCGGGGCGAGCAGATCCAGCACGGCCTCCAGATCGCCGAGGTAGTCGTGGAACCAGAACGAATCGACGCCGCCGCTGGTGCTGCCACCGAACCCTCGCCAGTCGAGCGCGACGATGTGGCGCGTCGGGCCTTCGAGGCGAGCCAGCTCGTCGACGATGAACTGGAACGAGGCGCCCACGTCCATCCAGCCGTGCGTGAGCACCAGCAGCGGCCGCTGCGGC
>JBJMWF010000303.1:0-13565 GCA_045810265.1 Vitreoscilla sp.
ACGCATGCCGAAGGCATCGAGATCCTGTTCGATCCGGCGGTGCTGAGCTATCGCGACTTGCTGGAGTTCTTCTTCCAGATCCACGACCCGAGCACGAAGAACCGCCAGGGCAACGACCGGGGCACCAGCTACCGCTCGGCGATCTACTACACGTCCGAGGACCAGAAGCGCGTCGCCGAGGACACGATTCGCGACGTCGACGCCTCGGGCCTGTGGCCGGGCAAGGTCGTGACCGAGGTCGAGCCGGCGGGTCCGTTCTGGGAGGCCGAGGCCGAGCACCAGGACTACCTGGAGCTGTTCCCCAACGGCTACACCTGCCACTTCCCGCGGCCGGGCTGGAAGTTGCCCAAGCGGTCGACCTGAGGCGGGCGAAAAAAAAGGTTCTTCGTTGATCTGCGGGAGTGCCCAGCGACAACGAGAAGGCGGCGTCGGGTCGAGTCACGCCGGGCGCCTCGATCAAGACCTGACCGAGGTGCCTGGCATGTTCTCGCTCGCGCCGCGGTGTTAACGAGCGGGGCGCCTTCATCGCGGACGAGAACGTGCCTGGCGCCGATCTCGTCGGGGCCGGCGTCAGGCACCGCACCGAGCCGCCGGTCGCCGTTGGTCCGATGGTGGGGACCAATCGCGGCGACTCGATGCGATGCCAGACACCTCCAGCACCGACCAGGCACCGACGACCTCGAACCAGCCGCACATCGGCGAAGAACCAAAAAAAAGCCTGGCGCAGGGCCAGGCTTGGAATCCTCGGTGAACAGTCGGCTGAAATCACGAGGGTTGGGATCTGCAACTTGATCAGGCTGCGATCTGGAACGGAGTTTGGGGGACGGCAGGCTCATGGCGTGAGCCTGCTGCACATCGCCAGTTGCCCTGCAGTTCACTGATCGTTCAATCCCATCCCATCCAGGATCAGCGGTATCGCCTTCTCGACGCGCGACTCGCGCGTCGCTGCCTGCTTGGCGCTGGTGAAATGCAGGTGATATTGGCGCTGGCGCCCCGGCGTGAGCTTCAGGAAGGCCTCCCGCAGGGCCGAGTTCCTGTCCAGCCTGTCCTGGAACTCCTTGGGATAGACCAGGTCGGAGCTCTTCTTGAACGCCACCTTCAGCCCCGACTTCTCGACGTCGACGGCCTGCTTGACGTAGTTCCGGATCGATTTCTCGAGCTTGGCGACCTCGGCCACCGACGTGAACCGCATCTGCCGCGCGGACTGCGAGTTCTCGCCCGGCTGGATCAGCAGGCCCTTGGGATCCTTCAACAAGGCGCCTTTCATGAACAGCAGGGCGCAGGTCTCCTTCAGCGGCATGATGAGCACGATGTTCGTACCCTCGTGGGTATACGTCGGCTTGCCCCACTTCAAGGCTTCGGCCAGGCCGCAGTCCAGGAGGATCGCGCGCAGCCTGACGCGCTCGTCTTGCCATGTCCTGGCCTTTGCGAACCAGGCGTCGAGTTCGGGATTCGGTGCACTCATCGGCGGATTCTCCGGCAGCAGTTGCGTTCAACGGCGACTCTAACCCCGGTCGGGCGCACGGAGGAGAGGGCTCGCACGGAGTCGACGACCGCGGTCTAATGCGGCATGGTCTCCACGCCCGCCAGTTCGGACAAGCCCCAGCCCCCAGCGATCCGCCTGATGCTGGTCGACGATCATCCGCTGGTGCGTGACGGACTGCGCGCGCGTCTGGAGGCCGTCCCCGGGTTCCAGGTGGTCGCGGAGGCGGGTAATGCGGACGAAGCGCACGCGCAGCTCGAGGCCTGGCAGCCGTCGCTCATCCTGATGGACGTGGGCATGAAGGGCGTCAACGGCATCGACTTGACGACGGCGCTGCTCGAACGGCAGCCCGGCTTGCTCGTGCTGATGCTGAGCATGTACGACAACCCCGAGTACGTGCAGCGCGCGATGCAGGCCGGCGCGCGCGGCTACGTGCTCAAGGACGCTCCGGCCAGCGAGATCATCGCGGCCATCGAAGCGGTGGCCGGCGGCGGCACGTTCCTGAGTCCGGCCGTCTCGCGGCGGCTGTTCCGCAACCAGGCGCCGCGACCACTGCTGTCGTCGCGCGAGAGCGAGATCCTGTCGGCCCTGGCGCGCGGGCTTTCGAGCAAGCAGATCGCCCGTGAGATGAACGTCAGCGTGCGCACGGTCGAAGCGCACCGGCAGAGCATCAAGCGAAAGCTCGATCTGGCGGGGCAGGCGGAGCTGATCAAGTACGCGGTGGAGCACGCCGGGCAGTAGTTGTCCCGACGCGGTCCCGCGGCGTGCCGCGGCGGTGCCCAGGCGCGTCCTGCCGAGCTCGGGTTATCCAGTACGTGTTGCCGCGCGCCGCGGCAGGTGACTTGACGGATGCCCCGCGTTGACAGGGCTCGGACACTGAAGGCAGAGCGGGCCGCCTGCCCGCCGAACCCGGAGACAAGACATGCGCCTGTTGCTGCTGCTGCCATTCGTCGGCCTGCTGATCGTTCCGCTGTTCAACAGCGAGACGCCGGAATTGGCCGGCTTTCCCTTCTTCTACTGGTACATGTTCGCGTGGGTGCCACTCACGTCGATCCTGATCTGGCTGGTCAACCGCAACCAGAAGTCGGAGGACTGACGCCATGTCCGGCAACATCAATTGGACCGCGCTGTCGGTCTTCATCTTCTTCTTCGCGCTGGTCACCGTGATCGGCTTCCTGGCGTCGCGCTGGCAGCGCGGCGGCGCGCACAAGGGCGCCCACCTGGACGAATGGGGCCTGGGCGGCCGCAACTTCGGCACCTGGATCACCTGGTTCCTGGTGGGCGGGGACTTCTACACCGCCTACACCGTCATCGCCGTTCCGGCGCTGGTGTACGCGGTGGGCGCCTACGGCTTCTTCGCGCTGCCCTACACGATCCTGGTCTATCCCATCGTGTTCACCATCATGCCCAAGCTGTGGAAGGAGGCCAAGCGCGAGGGCCACGTGACCGCGGCCGACGTCGTCTACGGACGCTACGGTTCGCGCTCGCTCGAGACGGCCGTCGCGCTGACCGGCATCGTCGCGACCATGCCCTACATCGCGCTGCAGCTGGTGGGCATGGAGGTGGTGATCAAGGCGCTCGGCCTGACGGGCGAGCTGCCCCTGGCCGCCGCCTTCGTCATCCTGGCGCTCTACACCTACACCGCGGGCCTGCGGGCGCCGGCGCTGATCGCCTTCGTCAAGGATCTGATGATCTACATCGTGGTCATCGTCGCCGTGGTCATCGTTCCCATGAAGGTGGGCGGCTATTCCGGCGTGTTCGCCTCGGCGCGCGACGCATTCGCGCTCAAGGGCGGTGCCACCGGCCTGACGCTGCATCCGGGCCAGTTGCTGCCGTTCGCCACCCTGGCGCTCGGCTCGGCCATGGCGGCGTTCATGTACCCCCATACGCTGACAGGCATCTTCGCCGCCAAGGATGCGAGCACGATCCGCAAGAACGCCATCTTCCTGCCGGCCTACACGGTCCTGCTGGGCCTGATCGCGCTGCTGGGCTACATGGCCTACGCCGCGCACCTGAGCGTCAAGAGCAACAACGACGTCGTGCCGGCGCTGTTCAACGCGCTGTTCCCGTCGTGGTTCGCCGGCTTCGCGTTCGCCGCGGTGGCGATCGGGGCACTGGTGCCGGCAGCGGTGATGTCCATCGGCGCAGCCAACCTGTTCACGCGCAATTTCTGGAAGCCGTACGTGAACTCGCAGGTCACGCCGGCCCAGGAAGAGAAGGTGGCCAAGCTGGCGTCGCTGGCCGTCAAGGTCGGCGCGCTGCTGTGCATCCTGCTGATGCCCACGAAGTTCGCGCTGGACCTGCAGTTGCTGGGCGGCGTCTGGATCCTGCAGACCTTCCCGTCCCTGGTGTTCGGACTGTTCTCCAGGCGCCTGCGCGCGCCGGCGCTGCTGGCCGGCTGGTTCGCGGGCATCGTGTGCGGCACCTGGACGGCGTATGCGGACGGCATCAAGCCCGTCCACTCGCTGATCATCGGCGGCGACAAGTTCACCGTCTACACCGGGCTGCTGGCGCTGGTGCTCAACTTCGTCGTCGCGATCGCCGTGCAGGCCTTGCTGCGCACGCCGGCTGCGACGTCCGCGGTGCCGAGCAAGGCCTAGCGGGAGTGCGCGGGCGTCCCCGCGCCCGCGCGGCTCGGCACAATGCGGTTCCATGCGCCTCAAAGCCAAGCTGCTGCTCGTCGCCGCCATCCCGCTGCTGGTGTCGCTGGCGCTGATTGCGACGGCGGTGCTGCTGCAGCAGCGCGAGCTGGCCCGGCGCGAGCACGCGCTGGTCGAAGGCGGTTACGTGAACGCGCGCCGGGCCGAGCTGCGCAACACCGTGCAGCTGGCCATGAGCATGATCAAGCCGCTGGTCGATGCGGACGGCGACCCGCAGGCCGCCCAGGCCCAGGCCATGCGGCTGCTGGAGTCGCTGGACTACGGCGATGACGGCTACTTCTTCGTCTACGACATGCATGGCACGGTGCTCATGCATCCACGCCAGCGCGAACTGGTGGGCCGCGATCTGTCGGCCCTGCGCGACGCGCGCGGCAACGCGACGATCCAGGCGCTGCTGGCGCGTGCCCGCGCTGGTGGCGGCTATGTCGAATACATGTGGCGCCGGCCCTCGACCGGCCAGGTCGCGCCCAAGCTGGGCTACGTCGTCCAGATCCCGCGCTGGGGCTGGATGCTGGGCACCGGCCTGTACCGCGACGACATCGATGCCGCGACCGCCCAGCTGGATGCGCAGGCCTCGTCCAACATCGGGGAGACGCTTCTGTGGATCGCCGCCATCGCCGGCGTCGGCGTCGCTCTCATCAGCCTGAGCGGCGTCTGGCTCAATCTCAGCGAGCACCGGGTGGCCGACGCCAAGCTCCAGCTGCTGGCGCGCAAGGTCGTCCGCTTCCAGGAGGACGAGCGCGCCCACCTGGCCCGGGAACTCCACGACGGTGCGACCCAGACCATGGTGTCGGCCAAGCTGCTGGTGGAGTCCGCCATCGATCAGCTGGAACGGCAGGATAGATCGTCGCCGCCGGCACTCGAGAAGGCGCTGGCAGGACTGACGCAGTCGCTGGACGAGGTTCGACGCATCTCGCACCGCCTGCGGCCGGCCATGCTGGACGAGCTCGGGCTGCCCGCCGCCCTGGAACTGCTGGAACGCGAAGCCAACGATGCGGGCCTGACCCGCGTCAAAGTTCGCGTCCTGGGCCGGGACATCGTCCTGCCCGAGGAGGTCAAGACGGCCTTGTTCCGCGTCACGCAGGAGGCGCTCGCCAATGTCTCGAAGCACGCCCGGGCCCGACACGTGCAGGTGGAGTTGAGCTTTGGCGCCGATGGCATTTCGCTGAACATCCGCGACGATGGCCAGGGGTTCGAGCTGGAGCGGGTGCAGCTCGATCCGAAGCGCGGCATCGGACTGCGCAACATGCGCGAGCGCCTGGAGTCCATCGGCGGCTCGTTCGAGATTCGTGCCGCACCCGGTGTCGGGACGGCACTTCGGGCCGAGGTGCCGCTCCAGGCAATTCGCCGTCTCGTCACTGGCTGAGCGAACGGGGACGCAGACACGCAGCCGGACCGGCCGATGCGGCCCCGTGCAGCACAATGCCGTGTCCTTCAGCAGCGGCCCATCGAATCGTGCGCGTCCTGTTCATCCACCAGAATATCCCGGGGCAGTTCAGGCATCTCATCCTCGCGTTGTGCGCCGATCCAGCCAACGACGTCTGGGCCATCGGCGCAGACGGCGCGGGCAAGCGTGCGATGGCGCTGCATCCACGGCTGAAGGTCACCACCTACAAGGCGCCGCCGGCGCCCGCCGGGCCAACTGGCGCCCATCCCTGGCTGGCGAGTCTCGACTCCCAGGTCCGTCGAGGCCAGGCGGTGGCCGACGTCCTGCGGCGCATGAAGGCCCGCGGCATCTCATTCGACGTCGTCGTCGCCCATCCCAGCTGGGGCGAGGCCTTGTTCGTCAAGGATGTCCTGCCCCGGACGCCGCTTCTGGCTTACTTCGAATTCTTCTATTCCGCGCTCGGCGCCGACGTCGGCTTCGATCCGGAGTTTCCGGCCAGGGCTGACGATGGCGAGCGTCTGCGCATGCGCAACATCGTCCATCTTTCGGCGCTCAATGCGTGCGACGCCGGTTTCACGCCGACGCATTGGCAGCATTCGCGCCTGCCGCACGAGTATCGATCGCGGGTCGCCATCGTCCACGAAGGCATCGCCACGGACACGGTCCGGCCGGCGCCCGATGGCAACTTCCAGTGGGGCGGGCGCCATTTCAGATCGGGTGAGCCCATCGTCACCTACGTGGCTCGCAACCTCGAGCCCTATCGCGGCTTCCATGTGTTCATGCGTTCGCTGCCCGCCCTGTTGGCGAAGCACGCGTCCTTGCAGGTGCTCATTGTTGGTGGCGATCAGGTCAGCTACGGGACGGCAGCCCGGGATCGAGAAGGCTGGAAGGCCCAGCTGATCGACGAGCTTTCGCGCAACGGCACGCCGATCGACCGCGAACGCGTCCATTTTCTCGGCAAGCTGACCCATGGTGACTACCTGCGTGTGCTGCAGGTGTCGGCGGCCCACGTCTACCTCAGCTATCCATTCGTCCTCTCGTGGTCGATGCTGGAGGCGATGGCGGCCGGTTGCCTGGTCGTGGGCAGCGACACGGCGCCCGTCAAGGAAGTGCTCGCCGATCGCATCAACGGGCGGCTCGTGAACTTCTTCGACCGCGAGCAACTGGTCTCGGTGATTCTCGACCTCCTGAACGACCCGCAAGGCGGGCTGGCCATGCGGGAGGCTGCGCGAGCCACCGTGGTCGAGCGATTCGACCTGCAGCGCCAGTGCCTGCCGGCCGGCTTGGCGCTCATCCGATCCATGCAAGCCGGCGCGTGACGCCGGAAGCCGTGGCGGCTCCCGTGAAGTCTGACCTTGACTCGCGGCGGCACGCAACGCTGCTCGAGAGGGTTTGCGAATCGATGGCGGTCGAATCGATCTGCTTGCGCTGCGAGGCTGGCACACGGTCGCACGAAGTGCGTTCGCGCACGCAGCGTCTCCCGGGCGGGGCCTAGCACAGGCCGGCGTGTCTTTCCGCGGCGAACCACCCCCCAAAAAGGGGGGATGTGGCCACTTGACAGAGTGATCCCAGGGGCCAATCGACAGGCGAATCGGAGGGAACCCCTGCGGGTATTCATGTGCCGAGGGTGTGATGCTGCGCACTAGTTCATGAAGTGCGAAAGAGTTCATGTCGGCAGTGACATGACCGCCTCAAACCGGCTTCACGCTAGTTAACAATTCCATGGCTTTCGCGTCCCTGACGCGGAGCCTTCGCCAACTCGCGCCCCAAGTTGCGAGCGGCCAGGCTGCACAACAGCCCGGCAATTGTTCTCTAGTCAAGGAACTTCCAATGTCCAAACAGTCGCCGCGCGCCCGCGCGACCGCTGCCCTGCGCCGCTCGTCCAAGTCCGTCACCAACAAGCTCCAGCCCATGGCCGAAGCGACGCGAAATGCACTGAAGACCCTTGGCGGCACCGGCGGCACGCCGGCGACGACGCAGCGCTGGGACATCGAGACCCTGGAGCCGCGGCTGCTGATGTCGGCCGACCTGGCGCCGGCGGCGCTGCACGTGATGGTGGAGCCGCCGGCACCGCCGGCCGACACGACGCCGAGCTACGTCTTCCATCGGGGCGATGGGCAGATGAACCTGACGGGCGACGAATCCCCCAGCAGCTACAGCATCCTCGAATTCGCGGGCGACATCCGCTCGAACGAGGTGAGCGTGAGCCGTGTCGTGGATCCGGTCTCCGCGAGCAACACCGCGCTTCGATTGAGCGTCGGCTCGGGCGAGGATCGGGTCGTCTCCAGCTTCTTCTTCACCAACGACGACCCGACCAACGTCCAGAATCACATCCAGCAGGTGCGCTTCGCCTCCGACGGCACGGTGTGGACGCTGCAGCAGCTCGTCGACATGGCCAACCGCGGGACGGCGGGTGCAGACCAGCTGCAAGGCACGATCTACGACGACACGCTGGACGGCAGCGCTGGCGACGACCGCGTCAACGGCAGCGCGGGCAACAACACCTACCTGTTCGGCAAGGGTGACGGACAGGATCTGATCACTTCCTACGACGATTCGACGGCCGGCAAGCTCAATACGCTGCAGTTCAAATCCGGCGTGGTGCCGGACGACGTCCAGCTCGCGCAGGTGACCGACCCCGAATTCAATGCGGACGGCTGGGGCCTGAAGGCGACCATCGTGTCGACCGGCGATGCCGTGACCATCGGTTGCTTCCTGCGCAACGGCAATCCGGGCAACAGCTTCAACCCGGTGCAGCAGATCCGCTTCGCGGACGGCACCACGTGGGATCTGTCCACCATGCTGAGCAAGGCCGGTTTCGGCGGCAGCTCGGACGACGACACGGTGACCGCGGCCGACAACAAGGGCGACCTCCTGTCCGGCGGCGACGGCAATGACAGCTTGACCGGAGGCGCCGGCGACGACGCGCTGTTCGGCGGAGACGGCAACGACACGCTGCAAGGCCTGTCCGGGAACGATTCCCTGAGCGGCGCCGCGGGCAACGACAACCTGGCCGGCGGCGATGGCGACGACACCCTCGATGGCGGCACCGGCAACGATACGCTCGACGGCGGCACGGGCACCAACACGTTCCTGTTCGGCCGCGGCGATGGGCAGGACTACATCGCCAGCCAATACTGGTGGGCATCCAACACGGGCAAGCTCAAGTTCAAGGACGGCATTTCGCCCGACGACATCCAGCTGACCCAGGTGCCCGATCCGATCAGCGGCTGGCCTGCCTTGCGCGTCTCGATCACAGGCACGGACGATCGGATCGACATCGGCGCGTTCTTCGTGGTCAACGACCCGACCCGCAACGAGAACGAGGTCAAGGCCTTCGAATTCGCGGACGGCACCACCTGGACTCTCGCGCAGATCGAAGCCAGGTTCTATGCCGGCACGAGCGGCGACGACAGCCTGGTCGGCACCGTGGGCGCGGACACGATGACCGGGGGCCTGGGCAATGACACGCTGCAAGGCCTGTCGGGCAACGATTCCCTGAGCGGCGGGGCGGACGACGACAACCTGGCCGGCGGCGATGGCGACGACACGCTCGAGGGCGGCACCGGCAACGACACGCTCGACGGCGGCACGGGCAACAACACGTTCATTTTCGGACGCGGCGATGGGCAGGACTACATCGCCAGCCAATACTGGTGGGCATCCAACACGGGCAAGCTGAAGTTCAAGGACGGCATTTCGCCCGACGACATCCAGCTGACCCAGGTGCCCGATCCGATCAGCGGCTGGCCTGCCTTGCGTGTCTCGATCGCGGGCACGGACGACCGGATCGACATCGGGGCGTTCTTCGTCGTCGACGATCCCACGCGCAACGAGAACCAGGTCAAGTCGTTCGAGTTCGCGGACGGCACGACCTGGACGCTCGCCCAGATCCAGGGCCGGTACTTCACCGGCACGAGCGGCGACGACCGCTATGTGGGTACCGGCGACCCGGACTCGATCTACGGCGGGCTTGGCAACGACAGCCTGTACGGCGGCGGCGGCAATGACGTGCTCCTGGGCGGCGATGGCGACGACTACCTGCGCGGCGACCAAGGCGACGACACGCTCGACGGGGGGGCCGGCAACGACACCGTGAGCGAGGACCGCAACGACGGCAACGACACCTATCTGTTCGGCCGCGGTGACGGGCAGGACCTGGTCACCGGCGCCAATTGGAAGGCGCCGGATGCCTACATCGAGACGCTGAAGCTCAAGCCGGGCATCGCGCCCGCCGATCTCGTGCTCACCCAGGTCTACGACAACTACTGGGGCGGCAAGAACGCGCTCAAGGTGTCCATCGCTGACACCGGCGACAGCATCACCATCAACGGCTTCACCGCGCAGGGCTTCCTGCACGGGAGCTACAACAACCTGACGCAGATCGTCTTCGACGATGGCACGACCTGGAGCGCGGATCAGATCCTGGACAAGGTGTTGCAGGGCACCGACGGTGACGACGACCTGACAGGCGCGGTGGGGCGCGACGACGTCATCACCGGGCGCGCCGGCGCTGACGGCATGTCGGGCCAGAGCGGCAACGACTCGCTCGATGGCGGCACCGGCAACGACTCGTTGTACGGTGGCAGCGGCAATGACCTGCTCCTGGGCGGCGATGGCGACGACTATCTGCGTGGCGACGAAGGGGACGACACGCTCGACGGGGGCGCCGGCAACGACACGCTGAGCGAGGACCGCAACGACGGCAACGACACCTATCTGTTCGGCCGCGGCGACGGGCAGGACCTGGTCACTGGCGCCAACTGGAAGACGCCGGACTCCTACATCGAGACGCTGAAGCTCAAGCCGGGTATCGCACCGGCCGATCTCGTGCTCGTCCAGGTCTACGACAACTACTGGGGTGGCAAGAACGCGCTCAAGGTGTCCATCGCGGACACCGGCGACAGCATCACCATCAACGGCTTCACCGCGCAGGGCTCCCTGCACGGGAGCTACAACAACCTGACGCAGATCGTCTTCGACGATGGCACGACCTGGAGCGCGGATCAGATCCTGGACAAGGTGTTGCAGGGCACCGACGTTGACGACGACCTGACAGGCGCGGTGGGCCGGGATGACGTCATCACCGGGCGCGCCGGCGCTGACGGCCTCTCCGGCCAGAGCGGCAACGACTCGCTCGATGGCGGCACCGGCAACGACTCGTTGTACGGTGGCAGCGGCAATGACCTGCTCCTGGGCGGCGATGGCGACGACTACCTGCGCGGCGACGAAGGGGACGACACGCTCGACGGGGGGGCCGGCAACGACACCCTGAGCGCGGACCGCAACGACGGCAACGACACCTATCTGTTCGGCCGCGGCGACGGGCAGGACCTGGTCACCGGCGCCAGCTGGAAGACGCCGGATTCCTACATCGAGACGCTGAAGCTCAAGCCGGGCATCGCACCCACGGATGTCCTGCTGAGCCGCGTCTACGACAACTACTGGGGTGGCCTCAGTGCGCTCAAGGTGTCCATCCTGGGCACCAGCGACAGCATCATCTTCAACGGCTTTGCCGCCCAGGGGTCGCTGCATGGAAGCTACAACAGCCTCACCCGCATCGTCTTCGACGACGGCACCGCCTGGAGCGCCGATCAGATCCTGGCCAGGATGCTGCAGGGCACCGACGGCGATGACGTCCTGCTGGGCCTGAACAGCGACGACGTCATCAACGGCGCCGCGGGCGCCGACAACCTGCAGGGGCAGGGCGGCAACGATTCCATCGATGGTGGCAGCGGCAACGACAGCCTGTACGGTGGCGATGGCAATGACCTGCTCACCGGCGGCACAGGCGACGACTACCTCCAAAGCGACTCCGGCGACGACACGCTCGTCGGCGGCCTGGGCAACGACGCGCTCTCGGGCGGCGAGGGCAACAACGTCTACCGCTTCGAGCGCGGCGACGGCCAGGACGTCATCTACGGCCAATCGGGTGCGGTCGGCACCATCGAGTTCGGCGTCGGCATCCTTGCGTCGGACGTCGGCGTGCGCCGCGTGTTCGACAACCAGGAGAACAACGGCAACGCCCTGGAGTTGTCCATCGCGGGCAGCGACGACCGCATCACCGTCAACTACTTCTTCTACGGCGACGATCCGAACAACGGCTACAACCCGGTGCACACCGTCCGCTTCGCGGACGGCACCACCTGGAACCTAGCGGCGCTCGTCCTGCAACTGGGCGACGGCGCGGCGCGCGACGCCAACAGCATCCGCGGCACGAACGTCGGCGACACGCTCACCGGCGGCGCGAGCAACGATGACCTGGACGGGGCCGCCGGCAACGACAGCCTCGTGGGCGGAGCCGGCAACGACACGCTGGTCGGCGAGGACGGCGATGACACGCTGGACGGCGGCGCCGGCAACGACTGGCTCGACGGCGGCTACGGCAACAACACCTACCAGTTCGGCCGCGGCGACGGCCAGGACACGATCTCCTATGTCTGGTATGGCGACGGCGCGCGCCAGAACACCATCGCGTTCAAGGCGGGCGTCTCGGCCAGCGACATCGTGCTGCACCGCGTGGGCGACTCGCAGGGCGGCGGTGGCATCTCGCTGCAGCTGTCCATCGTCGGCACGGACGACTCGCTGACGATCAACCACTTCTTCAACGGCAACGATCCGGGTGGTCCGTTCAATCCCGTCCAGCGCATCACCTTCGCGGATGGCACGACGTGGGATACCGCCGCTCTGCTGGCGCGCTTCGACCAGGCGATGCCTGCGGGCGACGGCATCAATGCGACGACCGGAGACGACACGCTCGTCGGTGGCATCGGCAGCGACACCCTCAGCGGCCTGCAAGGCAACGACAGCCTGTCCGGCGGCGCCGGCAACGACGTGTTGTCCGGCGGGGATGGCGACGACACGCTCGACGGCGGCGCGGGCAACGACTGGCTGGACGGCGGCTACGGCAACAACACCTACCAGTTCGGCCGCGGCGACGGCCAGGACACGATCTCGTATGTCTGGTATGGCGACGGCGCGCGCCAGAACACCATCGTGTTCAAGCCGGGCGTCTCGGCCAGCGACATCGCGCTGCATCGCGTCGGTGACTCGCAAGGCGGCGGTGGCATCTCGCTGCAGCTGTCCATCGTCGGCACGAACGACTCGCTGACGATCAACCATTTCTTCAACAGCAACGATCCGGCTGGTCCGTTCAACCCCGTCCAGCGCGTGACCTTCGCGGACGGCACCACGTGGGACCTTGCAGCGCTGGTGGCGCGCTACGACCAGGCGATGGCCGCGGGCGACGGCCTCACCGCGACGACCGGGGACGACACGCTCGTCGGCGCTGCCGGTAGCGACAGCCTCAACGGCCTGCAAGGCAACGACAGCCTGTCCGGCGGCGCCGGCAACGACGGGTTGTCCGGCGGCGACGGCGACGACACGCTGGACGGCGGGACGGGCAACGACTGGCTGGACGGCGGCTATGGCAACAACACCTACCAGTTCGGCCGCGGCGACGGCCAGGACACGATCTCCTATGTCTGGTACGGCGACGGCGCGCGCCAGAGCACCATCGCCTTCAAGCCGGGCGTCTCGCCAAGCGACATCGTGCTTCATCGTGTCGACGACTCGCAGGGCAGCGGCAGCATCTCGCTGCAGCTGTCCATCGTCGGCACGAACGACTCGCTGACGGTCAACCACTTCTTCGGCAGCGACGATCCGAACAATCCGTTCAACCCGGTCCAGCGCGTCACCTTCGCGAATGGCACCAGCTGGGACCTGGCGGCGATCCTGGCGGCCTATGAACAAGGCAGCGCCGCGGACGACTCGCTGCGCGGCACGGTGCTGGCCGAGACGCTGGCAGGCGGCGCCGGCAACGACACTCTCGACGGCGTCGCGGGCGACGATTCGGTCAGCGGCGGCCGCGGCAACGACACGCTCTACGGCGAGGACGGCAACGACACGCTGGATGGCGGCCAAGGCAACGACTGGCTCGATGGCGGCTACGGCACCAACACCTACCAGTTCGGCCGCGGTGACGGCCAGGACCAGATCTCGTATGTCTGGTACGGCGCCGATGGCCGGTTGAGCA
>JBJMWF010000304.1:0-22966 GCA_045810265.1 Vitreoscilla sp.
CCTGCCTTTGGGGCCCGGCACATGGTGGCGCGAATGAAGCGGCACTCAACATGCTCTACGACATCCAGAAGGCCGGCGGCGTCGAAAAGATCGGCGAGTTCATCACGCAGGTCAAGGACAAGAACTCCGGCATCAAGCTGATGGGCTTCGGGCACCGCGTCTACAAGAACTACGACCCGCGCGCCAAGCTGATGCGCGAGACCTGCCACGAGGTGCTCAACGAGCTGGGCCTGCACAACGACCCGCTGTTCAAGCTGGCGATGGCACTCGAGAAGATCGCGCTGGAAGACGACTACTTCGTCGCCCGCAAGCTCTACCCGAACGTCGACTTCTACTCGGGCATCGTGCAACGCGCGATCGGCATCCCGGTCAGTCTGTTCACGGCCATCTTCGCGCTCGCGCGCACGGTCGGCTGGATCGCCCAGCTCAACGAGATGATCGCCGACCCCGAGTACAAGATCGGCCGTCCGCGCCAGCTGTTCTCGGGCGCCGCTCCGCGCATGGTCAAGCCCATCGGCGAGCGTTGATCCGCAGCGTCCTGGCGACGCTTTCAATGAAAATGGCCGCTCGATGAGCGGCCATTTTTTTGGCTGCAGACGGTCGCTGCTCAGCCCAGGTTGCGGCGGCGAAGCGCCAGGCCGGTCAGCGTCAGGCCGGCCAGCAACATGCCGATCGAGCCGGGTTCCGGCACCACGCCCGCGACGCCGGCCACGCCGACGTTGAAGCCGTACCAGTTCTCGGCGACCGGGTTGGTCCACGAGATGCTCGTGAAGGTGCCGATGAACTGCACCGTGCCGTCGCCTTCGGTGCCGATCACGTCGTTGCCCGAGACCGTGATCGAGCTGCCGCCGTATTCGGCGCCCGGCCCACCCGAGACGAACACCGGCGTCGCGCCGATGAAGCTGAACGAGGCGGTGTCGCCGCCCTGGCCGAGGCTCCAGATCGAGAACACCGGGTTGACGACCGCGTGCGAGAACGTGATCGTGTCGACGACCGCACTGCCACCGCCGCCACCGATCAGGCGCACGATGCCGTTGGCGGCCACCGGCGCGTTGGCCACCACCGTGCCGTCCGCGAACGTGGCCGACGGGCCCCAGCTCGGATAGTCCGTGTAGTAGCCGCTCATCTCGCCGGCATAGATCACCGAGATGGGGCCGGACGTGGTGGAGATGGAGCCGGCGCCATTGCTGGCCCAGGTATTCCAGTCGATCGTGGCGGCGTTGGCCAGCCCCGAGACGGCCAGGGCCGCAGCGGCGAGCGCGTATCCGAATTTCATGGAAGCCTCCGGTGATGATCAGTTGTCGCCGGAGCATGCAGCGCATGGATCGCTGCAGGGATCCCCAAAAGCGGGCAAAGCGAACGCTCAGCCCCTAAGTCGAAGTCATCGGCGAGCGCGAATCCTCTGCAGGGCAACCGACGGTTCAATGCACCGAGCCGTCGCTCAGCGCCCGCGGCTCGTCCGGCGCCGCGTCGTCCAGCGGCGCGAAGATCGAATCCGGGACGGAGTCCGACTTCGGCGCGCGCTGCATCGCCCAGCTCTCGATCATCTCGGTCACCTGGTCGATCGGCATCGGGCGCGCGATCAGGAAGCCCTGGACACCGACACAACCGGCGCGCCGCAGCAGCTCGTACTGCGCGGGCTCCTCGACGCCCTCGGCCACCGTGCCCATGCCCAGCGCGCTGGCCAGGTCGACGATGCTGCGCACGATGGCGCGGGCGTCGTGCTGGGTGACCAGTTCGCGCACGAACGCGCGGTCGATCTTGAGCGTGTCGAACGGGAACTGGCGCAGGTAGGCGAGCGACGAGTAGCCGGTGCCGAAATCGTCCAGCGCGACGCGCACGCCCATCTGGCGCAGCGCCTCCAGGTTGCGCAGCGCCTTGGGCGAGGCGTCGATGAACAGCGACTCGGTGATCTCGATCTCGAGCCGCTGCGCCGGCAGCCCGCTGGCGGCCAGCGCCTTGCGCACGACGTTGACGAAGTCGTCGCGCACCACCTGGATGGGCGAGACGTTGACGGCAACCATCAGGCCAGGCAGCTTCTGCGCGCCGACACGGCAGGCTTCACCCAGCACCCAGGCGCCGAGTTCGACGATCAGGCCGGTCTCCTCGGCCAGCGGAATGAAGTTCATCGGCGGCACCAGGCCGAGTTCGCCGTGTTGCCAGCGCAGCAGCGCCTCGCAGCCGCTGACGCGCCAGCGGGCGGTGTCGACCTGCGGCTGCCAGTGCAGGCGAAGCTCCTTGCGTGCCACCGCCACGCGCAGGTCGCGCTCCATCGTCATGCGCAGGCGCAGCCGCTCGCCCATGTCGGTGCGGAAGATCTCGGCCCGCGCACGGCCGCCGGCCTTGGCGGCGCTCAGCGCGAGGTCGGCGTTGGCCAGCAGCTCGTCGACGCTCGTGCCATGTGCGGGGATCGCCACCACGCCGACGCTGGCGCCGCTGTTGATGATGCCCGAGTCGCTCGTGAAGCCGCGGTTCAGTTCGGCGACGACGCGCTGGCCGAAGCGCAAGGCGTCCTCTTCGCTGGCGACGTCGTCCAGCAGCAGCGCGAACTCGTCGCCGCCGGCGCGCGCGACGACGTCGGAAGCGCGCACCAGCTTGCGCAGGCGGCGCGCCGTCTCGCGCAGCACGACGTCTCCGGCCGCGTGGCCGAACATGTCGTTGACGCGCTTGAAGTGATCCATGTTCAGGCACAGCAGCGCCGCCGGCCTGGTGGCAGCCGACCCGAGCTTGAGCTGCAGCTTGTCGCGCAGCTGCGTGCGGTTGGCCAGGCCCGTGAGCGAATCGACCAGCGCCAGCTGCTGCATGCGCGACTGGGCGTCGTGCTCCAGCGTGATGTCGGTGATGACACCGCGCCAGCCCTGGTCCAGGCCGGCCTCGTCGACCAGCGGCCGGGCGGTGATCGACCAGCGCCGGGCCGAGCCGCCGACCACGACGGGAATCCCGCGCTGGCGGAAGGCCTGGCCGGCGGTGAAGGCCTGGCGCAGCTGGCTGACGGCGGACTTCGCCTCGGCGTCGCCAGCCTGGCGCTCGAACCAACCCAGCAGTGAGCGCCTGCTCGCGGTCTCGTCCAGGCGCATCAGCGCGGTCAGCTTGGGCGTGATGCGCACGAGACGGCCAGACGCGTCGGTCTCCCACATCACGTCGGCCGATTGCGATTCGAAGTCCTTGAGCAGCAGCGCAACGAGCTGGCCCTGCCGCTCCGCCTCGCGCTCGGCGCGCAGGGCGCCGGCCGAGCGGCGCGCGCCCAGGAAGACCGCGGCGACCGTCACGATGGTGTAGCCCGCCATCAGGGCGGTCAGCAGCATTGCCTTGGGGTCGTGCAGGCGTGCGACCGCGGCGCAGGTGGAGACGCCGATGATGACCGTGTAGACCACGGCCGCGGGGGCGAGCGGCGACAGCACGAAGCCGCCACCGGCCACCATGCCCAGCATCACGCCCACGATCAGCAACTGGGCCAGCGGCGAGCCGTCGGGAAAGACCGTCCAAGGCAGCGTGGCCCACAGCGCGGCCAATGCGCCGGCGTGCAAGGCGGACTTGAGCACCACGCCGGGACTCACCCGCGTCGGCGTCTTGTGGCGATGGCGCAGCCAGCCGGCCAGGACCAGCGCGCACATCGCGCAGATCAGGCCGCACCACGACCAGCGCAGCCAGGCCGGCACCAGCGTCGGCAGCGTCAGCGCGAGCGACACCGCGCCCAGGATATTGAACGCCATCAGCCAGGGCGACACGAAGGTCACCCACTGCACCAGCCGCGCGCGGATCTCGGCGGACTCGGTGTCCAGGCCGCGGTAGACCTGCACCAGGCGGCCAAACGTCGCCCACTCGGCTTGCGGCAAAGGGCTGGTCACCTGGCTGGTCGCTGCGGGTTTGGAAGACGGCACGGGTGTTCTCGAGAAGGTCACCCGCCTGGCGGGACTCTCGCAGATATCGGCCCGGCCCGGGCGAACTTGAACCAGCCCTATGGCGACAAGGTCAACAGGTGCTGCGGCGCACCGGCCAGCAGCGGCGTCGAACGGCCCGCCACCCAGTCGTCATGTCCGGCTCCGTAGTAGGGCGACATCGGATGGCCGCTCTGTCCGCCGGGCATCGTCAGCGTCGCGCGCTCCTCGTGCCCCGGCGCCACGACCAGCCGCTCCGATTGCCCGAACGACGGCGCCGCCACGCGCGGCATGTTGCGGTCGCCCGACTGCGGCGCCGACGGCATGTCCAGCACCCGCGCCAGCACGGGCAGCGCACGCGACAGCACGTGGCCGACGTGGCTTCGGTTGATCTCGCCCCAGGTCGCCTGCGCGAGCGGACGGGCGCCGTTGTGCGTCATGTCGGCCACGGTGGCGTCGACGTGGGCCAGCAGGAACGCGTCCCAGCTCGCGAAGCCGGGCGGCAGCAGGTGGGCCGGCTGCTTGTCGAGCGCGTCGGCGGCGGCGTACTCGAAGCGCGCATGCCAGTCGAAATGGCGGGCTGGACACCGGCCCGCCTTGATCAGCGGCTGGCTCCAGGCCGTCCACAAGGCCTCCAGCACGCGCTTGCGCACCTCGCTGACCAGGCGGTAGCCGGCCTGGTTGGCATCGGCGCGGCCGTTCCAGTCGCCGAGCAGCCGGGTGATCTCGGGCCGCGAGCTCGGGCTGGCGGCGACCGCGGCGATGCGGCCGGCCCACGAGCGCAGGAACAGCGCCTCGTCGTCGAACTGGATCGCGCCCAGCGTCTTCTCGTCGAACCGGGGCGTGGCCTTGAGGCGGTCGCGGATCTGCTGCGCACGGGCACCGAGGTCGTAGCCGCCGTCGCCGATGCCCACCTCGAACACGCCTTCACGGGCCGACCGCCCGGCGGACGGCTGGGTGTTCGGCCATTCATAGGTGCGGGCGTTGGCCGTCCAGAGCTGGCCGTCGACGGGGTTGTCGATGACCAACATGGACGCCGCCGACGACTCGTGCAGCGCTGGACGCGGCAGGGAGGCCAGATCCGCGGCGGGGAAGAAACGGCCGAAAGCCGTGGCCGCAGGAGGGCGCGGAGACAGCAGCGCGCCGGCGATCGTCCAGCCGATCGCCCCATGGCTGTCGGCGGCGACGAGGTTCTGCTGCGGAATGCCGGAGTGCGCGGCGACGTCCAGCGCCTGCGCGACGTCGGTGGCCTGCAGCATCCTGTCCAGCCCCAGGCCGTAGGCCGCCCCGTTGTCGGCGACCCAGGCCAGCGCGTACGCCTGCCCGCCGCTGTTCTCGACCACGGGCAAGCCACCGAGCTGCGTGACATCGAGCTTCACGTCGGCGCCACCCTTGACGGCGATGGTCTCGGTCAGATGCGTGAGCTGCGACGGATCGGGCTGCGCCGGCACCTTGATCCAGTCGAACCACTGGCCGTACGAATTGGTAAAGCCCCAGGCCACGTGGCCGTTCGAACCGGCCACGATCGCCGGCACGCCGGGCAAGGTCACGCCTTCGGCGCGGATCGGCGAGTCGCCGCCGATCTCCAGCTGCGCGCGAAACCAGATCGACGGCACGCCCAGGCCCAGGTGCATGTCGTTGGCGACCATCGCGTCGCCGGTGAGGCTGCGCGCGCCGCTGACCGCCCAGTTGTTGCTGCCCACCAGGGGCTCGTGCCGATCGGGTGCCGCACTGTCGTCAAGAAACAGCGGGAGGTCGGCGCTTGCGACGACCGAGGCCACGGCCGAGGCGGGCACCGCAGCCGTGGCCTTGCGCAAGTCCAGGCGATCCGGCCCGGGCATCGCGCCCGGCGTCAGCACCGAACCGTCGAGCGCGGCATCCCAGCGGCCGCCGCGCGGCTCCAGCCAGTCGAAGACCTCGTCGCCGACGCACTCGCGCCACTGCGCCAACTCGAGGCCCTCGGCGACGCTGTTGCCCTGCAGCATCCAGAACATCTCGCCAACCACCAGCAACGAGTCCACGGGCCGCCACGGCTGCGGCACCGCGCGCAGCAGCAGGTATTGCCAGGGCTTGGCCCCGAGTTGCGCGAGCCCGGCGTTGACACCGTCGGCGTAGGCGTTGAGCAAGTCGTGTTCGTCCGCATCCATCGACCGCAGGCGCGTGGTCAGCATCGCGCGCAGGCGATGCGCGCGCCGCACCTTGTCGCGCTCGAGCGCCATCGGGCCGAACAGCGCCGACAACTCGCCCGCCGCCGAGCGGCGCGTGAGATCCATCTCGAAGAAGCGCTCCTGCGCATGCACGAAGCCGAGCCCGCGCGCGACGTCGAGCCGATCCTTGCCCCGGACCACCGCGGTGCCGCGCTCGTCGCGCGCTATCGTCACCGCCGAGTGCAGACCCGCCAGCCTGACCTGCCCATCGAGCGTCGGCACGCTGCGATGCACCTGCCACAAGGCGACGGCCACCAGCAGCACGGCCAGCGCGAGGATCGCCAGCACGGTCCAGAGGATCAGGCGTCCCCACGAGCGCAAGCGCGGCATCCGGTCTCCCTTTGACGCACTCGACACGGTGCGCGCAGGCGATTCTAGGGTCGCAGACTGTCGAGCGCCTCCGGCGTGTCGCAGCGCTGCGCCAGCTCGTCGATCAGCACGCCGAGCGCGCGGCGGTCGATGCGCTGCAGGAGCTCGGCACGCCGCGCATCGTCCTCGGGCAGGAACGACGCGGCGCCGAAGTCGCCCAGCAAGGCATGCGCATCGTCGTCGACCAGCAGGTTGTGGGCGTAGAAATCGCCGTGCATCAGCCCTTGCGCGTGCAGGTGCGCGACCGCGTCTCGCGCGCCGCGCGCGATGGCAAGCGCGCCAGACGCCGCGAAGCGCAGCTCGGGCGCATACATGTCGCGCGTGCAGCTGGCCAGGCTGGGCGGTCCGGCGAGATTGCGGTAGTGCGGCGGGATCAGGCCCATGACGAGACCTTGCGTGCCTTGCGGATGGCCGGCGATGCGACCCTCGACGGCGATCACGTGGGCGTGGACGTCGGCCGCGATACAGGCTGCCATCTCGCTGCCCGGCAGGCCGTCGCTGGTCATGCTGCCCTTGAACAGCTTGACCGCGACGGCCCGCTCGCCGTCCTGCGCGGGGCACCATCGCGCCGACCAGATGTGACCGGACGCGCCCTCGCCCAGCAGCTCGCCGAGCGACAGCTCGTTCCAGGCAATCTGCGCGATTGGCGTGGCGGCCAGCGCGCGTGCCTCCTGGTCGGCGTTGAAGGGGTTGCCCGCATACGCGAGCCAGGTCAGGCGCGGCAATGCGAGCAGGCCGTCGGGCAAGGCGTCTTCCAGCCGGGAGAACGAATTGGCCGACAGGCGGATCAGCTCCAGGCTCTCGCAGCCCCCGATGGCCGCCGGCAAGGCCGTCAAGCGGTTGCCGGCCAGCGCGAGCTTGCGCAGGCGGCGGCACGCACCGAGCGTCTCCGGCATCGCCTCGATCCGGTTGTCCGTCAGGATCAGCCAGCGCAGCGCGGGCGAAAGCGCCTGCGGCGGCACGTGCTCGATCGCGTTGGCCTTGAAGCCGACCAGGTCGAGCTGCGGACAGGCGCCGAGCGCCGCCGGCAGCGTCTCGAACCGGTTGTTCGAGCAGAACAGCGTGCGCAGCACGCGCAGCCGCGGCAGGTCGTCAGGCAGCGTGCGCAGGCGATTGCCGGACAGGTCCAGCATCGTCAGCGTGTCGGCCAGCGCGAAGATCTCGCTCGGGAATTCGTCGAGATCGCAGTGGCGCAGATCAAGTTGGGTCGCGCCGGCGAGGCGGCCGGCGCGCAGGTGGGCGAGCGTGGACAGGTTGGCGGTCATCAGCCCCGCATTGTCACAGCCCGCCCCGCTTGTCCTTGGGCCGCGCCCTGCAGCACGTCGCGCGTGCGCTGGTCGGCCGGGTAGAAGCATTCGAGCGCCAGCTCGGACAAGGTCACGTCCACCGGCGTGCCGAAGACCGTCGTCGTGCTGATGAACGACAGCGGCTCGGCGCGTCCGGCCAGGCGCAGGCGCAGCGGCACCGCGATCGCGCCGAAGTCGTGCGCGGGGGCGTCCGCCACCGGCGTCGGATAGGCGGCGAGCTCCGCGTGCAGCGCGACGAGTTGCGCGTCGCCCGAGCGATCGATCTGCTGCTGCAGGCGCGACAGCAGGTGGGCCCGCCATTCGGCCAGGTTGTCGATGCGCGGCGCCAGGCCTTGCGGATGCAGGCTCAGGCGCAGCACGTTGACCGGGCCTTGCAGCAGCTCCGGCGAGACGCCCGCCAGCAACGGCGCGACGGCCGCGTTGCTGGCCACCAGCGTCCAGTGTCGATCGACCGCCAGCGCGGGGAAAGGGGCGTGCGCGTCCAGCACCGCGTCGACGGTGCGGCGCGCCACGGACATCTCCGGGGCGTCCAGCGCGCGCTCCGAGTACAGCGCCGCGAAGCCGGCGGCGTGCAGCATCTCGTTGCGCGCGCGCAGCGGCATGTCCAGGCGGTCGGCCAGGCGCAGCAGCATGCCGCGGCTGGGCACGGAGCGGCCGTTCTCGACGAAGCTCAGGTGGCGCGTGGAGATCTCGGCCTCGCCGGCGAGTTCGAGCTGGCTGAGACGGCGCCGCTGGCGCCACTGGCGCAGCAGGTCGCCGACGCCGGCCTGCGATGGGAAGGCGATGGAATTCATGCGCAAAAGATAGCACCGGCGCAGCGCGCGTCCATGACCTGCGAGGTAATGGACTGGCCTCGCGACGCTCGCCAACATGCGTCCATCGCAGCGTCGCGATGCCAACAGGAGTTCACACCATGCCGACCTCGCACACCATTGCCGAACGCTACCTCGCCGCCTGGAACGAGCCCGACGCGGCGCGCCGCGCGGCCTTGATCGCCGCGCTCTGGAGCCCGCAAGGCCGCTATGCCGATCCGCTGATGTCGGGCCAGGGCCACGACGGCATCACCCGCATGATCGAGGCCGCGCGCGCCCAGTTCCCCGGCCTCGTGTTCACGCCACGCGGCGAACCCGATGGCCACGGCGAGTTCGCGCGCTTCTCGTGGTCGCTGGGCCCGGCCGGCGGCGCGCCCGTGGCCGGCGGCACCGACGTCGCGCGGCTGGACGAGGCCGGCCGGGTCGTCGAAGTGATCGGCTTCCTGGACGCGACCGGCCGCGTCGCCGACGTCGTCGACCTTCTCGGCTGAGGCCCGGCCGCTCTCGTGGCACCATCCGGCTGCAGCAAGAACAGCCGGAGACAGCATGGCCACCACCGCCGCGGAGCTCATCCAACAGTCGCTGGACGAGCCGGACACCTTCTGGGCCGAACAGGCGCGCCGCATCGACTGGCAGCGCCCGTTCGACCGCGTCTGCGACACCTCGAACCCGCCGTTCGTGCAGTGGTTCCCCGGCGGCCTGACCAACCTGTGCCACAACGCGGTCGATCGCCACGCGGCCGCCAACCCCGACCGCGCGGCGCTGGTGTGGGTCTCGACCGAGGTCGACCAGGAGCTCACGTGGACGACGTCGCAGCTGCTGCAGGAGGTCATGACCATGGCCGCCGCCCTGCACGAGCTCGGCGTGCGCCAGGGCGACCGCGTGCTGCTGTACATGCCGATGATTCCCGAGGCTGCGTTCGCGATGCTCGCCTGCGCGCGGCTCGGCGCCATCCACTCGGTGGTGTTCGGCGGCTTCGCGAGCGCCAGCCTGGCCGCGCGCATCGACGACGCGCGGCCGACCGTCATCGTCAGCGCCGACGCCGGCTCGCGCGGCGGCAAGGTGATCGCCTACAAGCCGCTGCTGGACGAGGCCATCGCGCTGGCGTCGCACCAGCCCGCGCACGTCGTGCTGGTGGACCGCGGGCTGGCGCCGGCGGCGCTGGTCGAGGGCCGCGACGTCGCCTGGGCAGGCCTGCGCGCGCGTCACGCGGGCGCACGCCTGCCGTGTGCCTGGGTGGACGCCACGCATCCGAGCTACACGCTCTACACATCGGGCACCACGGGCCGGCCCAAGGGCGTGCAGCGCGACACCGGCGGCTACGCCGTCGCCCTCGCGGCCTCGATCCCGCTGATCTTCGACGGCCATCCGGGCCAGACGTATTTCTGCACCAGCGACATCGGCTGGGTCGTCGGCCACAGCTACATCGTCTACGGGCCGCTGATCGCGGGCATGACGACGCTGATGTACGAGGGCCTGCCGACGCAGGGCTTCGGCAAGCAGCCCGACGGCGGCATCTGGTGGCGGCTGGTCGAGAAGTACAAGGTGTCGGTGATGTTCTCGTCACCCACCGCGATCCGCGTGCTCAAGAAGCAGGATCCAGCGCTGCTCAAGCGCCACGACCTGTCGTCGCTGCGCGCGTTGTTCCTGGCCGGCGAACCGCTGGATGCGCCGACCGCCGACTGGATCACCCAGGGCATCGGCAAGCCGGTGATCGACAACTACTGGCAGACCGAAAGCGGCTGGCCGATCCTGACCTTGCTCGATGGCGTCGAGCCGGCGAAGACGCGGCTGGGCTCGCCCGGCAAGGCGGTGTTCGGCTACCGGGCCGTGCTGCTCGACGAGCACACCGGCGAAGAACTGGCCGGCGCCAACGAAAAAGGCGTGCTGGCGCTGGGTTACCCGCTGCCCCCCGGCTGCATGCAGACGGTGTGGGGCGACGATGAGCGCTTCGTGCAGACCTACTGGCGCAGCATCCCGGGCCGGCAGGTGTATTCGACCTTCGACTGGGCGGTGCGCGACGAGGACGGCTACTTCTTCATCCTGGGCCGCACGGATGACGTGATCAACGTGGCCGGCCACCGGTTGGGCACGCGAGAGATCGAGGAAAGCATCTCCGGGCACCCCGCGGTCGCCGAGGTGGCCGTGGTGGGCGTGGCCGACGCCCTCAAGGGCCAGGTGGCGATGGCCTTCGTCGTGGCGCGAGATGCCGCGCGCGTCGCCACGCCGGAACTGGCGCGCACCCTGGAGGCGGAGGTGATGAAGCGGGTGGACGAGACGCTGGGCGCCGTCGCCCGACCGGCCCGGGTGCGCTTCGTCAGCGGGCTGCCCAAGACGCGCTCGGGCAAGCTGCTGCGGCGCACCATCCAGGCCATCTGCGAAGGGCGCGACCCGGGCGACCTCACGACGCTGGACGACCCGGCCGCCCTGGCGCACATTCGCGGAGCCGTCGAAGCGGCCTGAAACACTTCAGGCCGCCATTCCTGCTCAACTTTTGCGGCGATTGGCCGATAGACCCGAGACGGATCAGTCAACACGGAACCTTCACGCATGGATGCCTCCGCCCTCACCTCCCTGCCCGAACTCGGTGGCGATCAGTTGCTCGCCCTGGCGGACCTCGACGGAAAGGCGCTGCAGGCGCTGGTGCGCGACATCGGCATCCCGGCGCGCCCGCAGTTGCTGGTCGACCTGCAACAGGAGCTGGAGCGCGACGACCCCTCGCTCAAGCGCGTGGCCGACATCGCCGGCTCCGACGTGGCGCTGTCCGCGGCCCTGCTGAAGTACGCCAACTCGCCGCTGATGGGCCTGAGCCGCCGTGCCGACACCGTCGACCAGGCCTTCCAGCTGCTGGGCTTTGCCCAGTGCCAGGCGATCTTCACCGAGATCGTGCTGCGCAAGCTGCTGCCGGCCAACGGTCCGGGCTTCGTGCGTTTCTGGGACGTCTCGGGCAAGCGCGCCCGCGCCATGACCTACCTGGCCCGCACGCGCCGCGTCGTGCCGCCCGCGCTGGCGCACACCTACGGCCTGTTCGTCGAGCTGGGCATCGCCATCCTGTTGCAGCGCTTCCCGGGCCCGAGCGGCTACGTCGCCACGCTGGAGAGGTGCAATGTTCACGAAGGCAGCATCACGGCGCTGGAGCAATCCATCCACGGCGTCGACCACGCGCTGGTGGGCGCGCTGACGGCGCGCACCTGGGGCGTCTCGCAGACCGCCGTGCTGGCGACCCGCCTGCACCACGAATACAGCTCCTGGATGGGCCCGATGCCGCCGCAGGTGCGCGAGCTCGTCGCGCTCGGCCTGGTCTGCGAGACCATCATCCAGCGCTACCAGGGCAAGAACCGCCACATCGAATGGAGCAAGGGCGGCCCGATCGCGCTGGCCGCGCTGGGCATGACCGAGGCGGACCTCGAGGTATGGTGCGAGGACGTGCACGCCCAGTTCGCGGCCACGGGCGTCTGAAGCGTCCGTCCCCGACAGGTTCGGCTGCCTGGGCCGTCCCTGCCGCGGCCATGCGCCCGGCGAAGACCACGCAGCGTGGGTTGCGCACGGCGCCGTGATCCAATCGCAGGCTCTGCCTCCAGCATCGCCAGCGCATGTCCGACTCCATCATCGTCGCCCGCCCCGAGGGCCAGGCCCTGCAGCTGATGCTGCTGTTCCACGGCGTGGGTGCCAATGCGCAGGACCTGGTGCCGCTGGGCCGCCTGCTGGCCGCGGAATTCCCGGCCGCCTTCATCGTCAGCGTCGCGGCGCCATTCCCGTCGGACGCGAGCGCTGGACGCCAGTGGTTCCCGGTGCACGACATCGACGAGGACAGCCGCCCGGCGCGCGTGGACGCCGCCATGCCGGCCTTCGTCGACACCGTCGCTCACTGGCAGGCGCAGGCCGGCGTCGGCATCGACGCGGTGGCGCTGATCGGCTTCTCGCAAGGCGGCATCATGGCGCTGGAATCGACGCGCGACCGGCCGGCCATCGCCGGCCGAGTCGTCTCGATCGCCGGCCGCTTCGCCAGGCTGCCCGAGACGGCCAACGCCGCGACCACGCTGCACATGTTCCACGGCAAGGCCGACCCGGTGATCCCCTATGGCTTCACGGTGGAGGCCGCGCAGCACCTGGTGCGCATCGGCGCCGACGTCACCGCCGACGTCATCCCGCACGTCGGTCACACGATCGATTCCGGCATCGTCGAAACGCTGGTCGAGCGCCTGCGCGGGCACCTGCCCAAGCGAACCTGGGAGGCGGCGATGCGGGCGGCGCGCGCCAGCGAAGGCGAGCGCGATGAATGAACGAATGGTCGAGTCGGCGCTGTCCTACATGTGAACGGTGCCGGCGCCGACTGTGCTCGACGAGTCGCATCGATATTGTTCCGTCAACCCAGAAGGAACGAACATGACCCCCGCCCAGATCGCCGCCAAGATCACGCCGTCGCTGCAGGAATCGCTGCTCACCACCGTCGATGCGCTGATGCGGCGCCGCGCCTGCGACATCCCCGAGCAGACCATCGACCAGCTCGTGGCCCTGCGCTGGCTGCAATGGAGCGGCGGTTCGCTGCGCCTGACCGAGGCCGGCGAGACGATGGTCGTGAAGGTGCAGTCCGCGATGATCATGCGCGAGACGGTCGCCGCCTGATCCTGCGCGCCGGGTTGATCCCGGCGCGGTCGGCCGGTCTCGCGCGCGAGAATGGGCCGTGAATCTTCAACGCCTCGACCTGACCTCGCTGTCGCTGTTCACGCTCGTCGTTCGAACCGGCAGCATCAGCCAGGGCGCCGCCCTCGCCCACCTGGCGATCGGTGCGGCCAGCAAGCGCATCACCGATCTCGAGGCTGCCGTCGGCGTCACGCTGCTGGAACGGCATTCGCGCGGTGTGCGCACCACCGCAGCCGGCCAGGTGCTGTTCACCCGGGCCCGCGCGGTGTTGCAGGAAGTGGAGCACCTGTCGGCGGAGCTGTCGGACTACGCGTCCGGCGTCGTCGGCGTCGTGCGCCTTTGGACCAACACCTCGGCACTCACGCAATTCCTGCCTGGCGAGCTCGCCGCCTTCCAGGCCGGCAACCCTGGCATCCGCATCGAGCTCGAGGAGCAGAACAGCGGCGACGTGGTGATGGCCGTGCTGGACGGCCGCGCCGACCTGGGCATCTTCGCCGACCGCACCGCGGCGCACGGCCTGGAGCTGCTGAACTACCGGCGCGATCGCCTGGTGCTGGTGGTGCCGAACGGCCATCCGCTGCAGCGCCGCAAGTCGGTGGCGTTCGCGCAGGTCGTCGACAACGACTTCGTCTGCCTGTCCAGCGCCACGTCGCTCTCGCGCCGTCTGCACGAGGAGACCGAGCTCCTCGGACGGCGCCTGCGCGTGCGCATCCAGGTGCGCAGCTTCGACGCGATGTGCCTGATGGTGGCCAACGGCATGGGCGTGGCCGTGCTGCCCGAGGCGGCGATCCGGCCGCACCTGCACTCGATGCACCTCAAGCGCATCGTGCTCGACGACGAGTGGGTGCACCGGCAGTTGCTGATCGGCGTGCGCGACGTCACCGCGGTGCCGCGGCCGGTGCGCCTGCTGATCGACCACCTTTGCTCCGCAGAGCGGGCCTGATCTTCCACACCAGCGGCAATGCTGATCGTTGACAGCGCCGGGCGCCGGGATGACCATCGATCGACAGCTGCCAGGAGTCCAGACATGAGCGTTGCCGCCTGCATGGCCGCCGTCCTGGCGAGCGCCGCGATGAGTGCCTCGGCCCAGAGCTTCGTGGACCTCGATTTCGATGAAGCGCACGTGCCCGACCCGGCGGGCTTCGCCGCCCTGCCCTGGGACCAGGGCGCTCCCGGATGGGGACACAGCCTCGGCGACAGCACCGATGTCGTCACGTATCCCTTTGGCCACGCCGGGTACAGCCAGACCTTTTCGCTGGTACAGGCGCCCTTCGGCGCCGCATCCGGCCTGTACGGCCTGGGCATGCGCAGCGGAACCTTCCATGAGGAGGAACCGCACGGCGATTTCGTCCAGGCCTTCATCTCGCAGACCGGCAGCCTGGGGCCGGCTGTGACCTCGGTGAACTTGCTGGCAAGCAACTATCTGTTCGTGCTCACGCTGAACGGCAAGGCGATCGACATGCGGCCGGAGGGCCTGGATCCGACGAGCCCGACCTACGACGAGGATGTGACGACCTACTGGGGCGAGTGGACCGGCGACGTGTCCTCCTTTGCCGGCCAGGTGGTCGAGCTGAAGATCACCGACCTGCAGGTACCGCCGGACGATTCGACCCTGGTCGTCGACGAGATCCAGTTCCTGCCGGTGCCCGAACCAGGCATCGCGGCCTTGTTCGGACTGGGTTTGCTCGGCGTGCTGCTCGCGCGCGGCGAAGGCTGGAGCCGCAGGCAGCGGTGCAACCTCGGGTCGATCGCGTCGGGAGCACAACGCTAGGCCACCATGATTCCTCACGTCAATGTACCGATCGGGCGGGAAGCTGACATCAACGAGGCGCGATCCGCGGTGGCTCGGGTGGCCGCGCTGCACGGCATCGACGAGATGACCAAGGGCCGAGTCGCGTTGGTGGCGACCGAATTCGCGACCAACCTGCTGCGCCATGCCAAGGACGGCCGCCTGCTCATCGGTTGCCACGCGGTCGACGACGGCGCCCAGATCGAGGTGATCGCCATCGACTCGGGGCCCGGCATGCGGGACGTCAACCGCAACATGCGCGATTCGCGCGACGCCGCCGCGCCCGGTGGCGGCCTGGCCGGCGTGCGGCGCCTGTCGACTGACTTCTCGATCTTCTCGGTGATGGGCCGAGGCACCGTGGCGGTGGCGCGCGCGTGGGCGCCAGCGGCGCACGCGCCCCATTCGAAGTCGCCTTCCGCCCGCTTCTCGCACGCCGGCATCTGCCTGGCCGCGCCCGGACAGCCGGTCAGCGGCGACGCCTGGGGCATCCGCTTCGGCGACTGCAAGGCTTGTGTCGTCGTTTCGGACGGCGCCGGCGAAGGCGTCGCTGCCGCGGACGCTTCCGCCGTGGTCACGGATTCCTTTCACGAGATCCGGGCCACGCCCCGCGAACATCTCCGCAGAGCGCATGAACTGCTGGGCAGCACCGCCGGCGCCGCGGTGGCCATCGCCGACCTGGATGCGCGCGCCGGAACCATCGCCTTTGCCGGTGCCGGCAACGTCGCCTGCAGGATCGTGTCGGCCAGCCAGGAGATCGTGCTGAATTCGCAGCCGGGCGTGCTCGGACGCGAGGTCGGGGAGCTGGTCGAGACCCATCGCGGCTGGCCCGATCGTTCCGTCGTGGTGCTGCATTCCGACGGGCTTTCCGACCAATGGCAGCTCGGGCCGCTGGCGGGATTGCTGAACTGCGACCCGGCGGTCATTGCGGGCTGGCTCCTGCGCGACCATGCGAGCCGGGCGGACGACATCACGATCATCGTCTTGAAGCGACGCTGAGCCGGCAGGCCCGGTCCGCGTTGCGGGCGCGTTCGCCAGAGCGCGTCCATCGCGGTAATTACCCTTGCCCGCTTTCACCGATCGCGAAAGCTCGCTTGGCAAGGAATGCCTTCCGCCGGCGCTGGCCGGTCTCCACAATCGCGGCAAAGAGTTGGAGACAAGCGTCCATGCAAGTGCTCGAAGGAATCAAGGTCGTCGAACTCGGCCAGCTCATCGCCGGCCCGTTCGCCGCGAAGACGCTGGCGGACTTCGGTGCGCGGGTCATCAAGGTGGAGCCGCCGAAGACCGGCGACGCGCTGCGCAAGTGGCGCAAGCTACGCGACGGCACCTCCGTGTGGTGGGATGCACAGTCGCGCAACAAGGAATCGGTCTGCATCGACCTGCGCGTGCCCGAAGGGCAGGCGCTGGTGCGCGAGCTGCTGCGCGATGCGGACGTCCTGATCGAGAACTTCCGTCCCGGCTCGATGGAGGCCTGGGGCCTGGGCTGGGAGACGCTGCATGCGGCCAACCCCCGGCTGATCATGCTGAGCCTGTCGGGCTTCGGCCAGACCGGCCCGCGGGCGTCGGAACCCGGCTTCGCGGCCGTGGCGGAGGCGTTCAGCGGGCTGCGCTACCTGAACGCCGAACCGGGACGCACGCCCGTGCGCAGCGGCGTCTCGCTGGGCGACACGGTCGCCGGCGTGCATGGTGCACTGGGCGTGATGCTGGCCCTGTACGCGCGTGACGCGCGCGGCGGCCAGGGCCAGCGCATCGACCTGGCGCTGTACGAAGCGATGTTCAACCTGTCCGAGAGCCTGCTGCCAGAGTACGACGTCTTCGGCGAGGTTCGCCGCCCCGCCGGCGGCGCCTTGCCGGGCATCACGCCATCCAATGCCTATGCCTGCGCCTGTGGCCAGGCGGTGCTGGTCGCCGGCAACGGCGACAGCATCTTCAAGCGCCTGATGCTGCTGATCGGACGCAAGGATCTGGCCGACGACGCGACGCTGGCCGCCAACGACGGCCGCTCGCTGCGCGCCGCCGAGCTCGATGCCGCGATCGGCGCCTGGACGGTGCAGCATCCGCTCGAGGACGTCCTCTCGCGCATGCGTGACGCAGGCGTGCCCGCGAGCCGCGTCTACACCATCGCCGAGATCGCGGCCGACCCGCACTATGCGAGCCGCGGCAACATCGAGCGCATTCCCGCGATGGCCGGCGGCACCATCGCGGCGCCGGGCATCGTGCCCAAGCTGTCGGGCACGCCGGGCCAGGTGCGCCACGCGGCGCCGAGGCTGGGGCAACACACGGACGACGTGCTCGCGCAAGCCGGGCTCTCGGCCGAGCGCCTCGCCGCCTTGCGCAAGGACGGGGTGATCGAATGACGCGTCTGACGATCAACGAAGTCGCGCCGCGCGACGGCCTGCAGATGGAGCGGCGCTTCGTGCCCACGCACGAGAAGATCGGGTTCGTCGACGCCTTGTCCGATTGCGGCTTCGCCCGCATCGAGGTGACGTCGTTCACGTCGCCGCGCGCCATCCCCGCGCTGGCCGACGCCGAGATCGTGATGCGCGAGATCCGCCGCGTGCCGGGCGTGGTCTACACGGCGCTGGTGCCCAACCTGCGTGGCATGGAGCGGGCGATCGAGAGCCGCGTCGACGAGTTGAACCTGGTGATGTCGTGCAGCGAATCGCACAACGTCGCCAACCTGCGGATGAGCCGTTCCCGATCGCTCGCGCAGTTGCTCGAGATCGTGCGCGAGGCCGGGCATGGCGGCGTGCTGTGCAATGTGTCGCTGTCGTGCGCGTTCGGCTGCCCGTTCGAGGGCGAGGTGGCGACCGACGAAGTCGCGCGCATCGCGCTGGCCCTGATCGCCGGCGGCGCCGCGGGCATCACGCTGTGCGACACCACCGGCATGGCCGACCCGCTCGGCGTGCGCCGCCTGCTCGAACGCATGCGCGGCGTGCTGCCGATCGCATCCACCACGATCCACCTGCACGACACGCGCGGAATGGCACTGGCCAACGCACTGGCGGCACTGGACGCCGGCGCCACGCGCTTCGATGCGTCGTGCGCGGGGCTGGGCGGCTGTCCGTACGCGCCGGGCGCATCGGGCAACGTCAACACCGAGACGCTGGTGCACATGTTCGAGTGCATGGGCCACCCCACCGGCGTCGACCTGGCGCGGCTGCTGCGCGTGGCCGCGCGCGTTCCCGCGCTGATCGAGCGCCCGCTCGCCAACGCGCTGCTGATGGCCGGCACGCGCGACCAGCTGCACCCGCTGCCCGCGTCATGACGCGCGGCTAGCCCACCTTCAGCCCTTCGCAACCACCAGACCGGCCGCCGTCAGAGACGGCCGGCAGGAGACACTCATGCCTGCGATTTCCACACCGGCCGCGGTGGCCGCATCCCACGAAGCTTCGGTCGACCACGTCGAGCACGACTCGCTGATCCGCAAGGTCGCGTGGCGCCTGATGCCGTTGATCATGGTCTGCTACCTGTTCGCGTTCTTCGACCGCATCAACATCAGTTTCGCGAAGTTCCAGCTGCAAGGCGCGCTCGGCCTGAGCGATACCGCCTACGGCCTGGGCGCCAGCCTGTTCGTGATCGGCTATGTGATCTTCGAAGTGCCCAGCAACCTGCTGCTGTACCGCGTGGGCGCGCGGCGCTGGATCGCGCGCATCATGATCTCGTGGGGGCTGGCGACGTCGGCGATGGTCTTCGTCACGACGGAGTGGCAGTTCTACGCGCTGCGCTTCATCGTCGGGGCGATGGAGGCCGGCTTCGCGCCGGGCGTGCTGTACTACCTGACCTTGTGGTTTCCCGAGAGCTTCCGCGGCCGCGCCACGGCCCTGCTGTTCCTGGCCTCGGCGATGTCCGGCCTGGTCGGCGCGCCGCTGTCCGGACTGATCCTCGGACAGATGAACGGCGTGCTCGGACAACCGGGCTGGCACTGGCTGTTCCTGATCGGCGGCCTGCCCTGCCTGCCGCTGGGCTGGCTGGTGCTGCGACGCTTCCAGGATCGGGTGCAGGACGCGCACTGGCTCAGCGCCGACGAACGCAGTCATCTGGCCGCGCAGATCAAGGAGCCGGGCACGCATGCCAAGGGCGACTCGCTGTGGGGCGCGATCAGGACGCCGGGCTTCCTGGTGCTGGGACTGGTCTATTTCCTGATCCAGGTGGGCTCGTACGGCCTGAACTTCTGGGCGCCGCACCTGATCCGCAGCTCGGGCATCGCCAACCCGACGACCATCGGCCTGCTGACCGCCGTGCCCTATGTCTTCGGCGCCATCGCGATGGTCGTCGTCGGCCGCGTGTCGGACGCGAGCGGCGAGCGCCGCAAGTATGTCGCGGGCTTGCTCGTGGCTGCGGCGCTGGGCTTCTTCGCTGCCGGCCTGTTCGACCGGCAGACCGGCCTGCTGGTGATCGCCCTGGCCGTGATGGGCGGCGGCGTGGTCGCCTCGATCCCGGCGTTCTGGGCGCTGCCGCCGCGCCTGCTGACCGGCGCCGGTGCGGCCGGCGGGATCGCGCTGATCAACACGCTGGGCCAGCTGGGCGGCATCGTCAGCCCCGTCATGGTGGGGCGCATCAAGGACGCCACCGGCTCCACCACGCCGGCGCTCTACGCGATCGGCGTCGCCAGCCTCGCCTGCGCGCTGATCGTGATGAAGGCGCTGCCCGCGGCGACGACGAAGGGCGCGCGCGGCTGAGGCCTCGACGCCGCTACAGGCGCTCGCTCTCGCCGGCCTGCGGCTGCCATTTCATCAGCACCTTCTCGACGCGCCCGACCATCGCGTCGAGCACCAGCGCGAAGGCGGTCAGCACCAGGATGCCGGACATCACGGTGTTGATGTCGAAGCTGCCCTCGGCCTGCAGGATAAGGTAGCCGACGCCTTGCGACGAGCCCAGGTACTCGCCCACCACGGCGCCCACGAAGGCCAGGCCGACCGACGTATGCAGCGAGCTGAAGACCCAGCTGGTGGCGCTGGGCAGGTAGACGTGGCGCAGCAGCTGGCGCCGGCCCGCGCCCAGCATGCGCGCGTTCGCCAGGATCACCGGGCTCACTTCCTTGACGCCCTGGTAGACGTTGAAGAACACGATGAAGAAGACCAGCGTGACGCCCAGCGCCACCTTGCTCGCCACGCCCAGCCCGAACCAGACCGCGAAGATCGGCGCCAGGATCACGCGCGGCATCGCGTTCATCGCCTTGATGTACGGGTCGAAGATCGCCGCGGCCAGCGGGCTCAGCGCGAGCCACAGGCCGGTGGCCAGGCCCAGCGCGGTGCCGATCGCGAACGCGAGCACCGTCTCCAGCAGGGTGACGCCCAGGTGGCGGTAGATGTCGGCGTCGACGAAGAACCAGTGGCGGATGCGGTCGAGGATCTTGAGCGGCTCGCCGAAGAAGAACGCCGCCTGGTTGTCGTCGCTGAACAGAAAATGCGGCAGCAGGCCCGGTACCGTCAGCACGTGCCACAGCGCGAACAGCGCCAGCAGCACGACGAGCTGCCACGCGCGCAGCGTGCGCCGGCTGGGCTTGAGGTGGCGCCACATCGTCAGGCCGCCCCGGCCAGTTGCTGCTGGTAGCCGGTCAGCACCTCTTGGCGCAGCACGTCCCAGATCGCCTTGTGCAGCTCGACGAAGCGCGGCGCGGTGCGCACCTCGGCGACGTCGCGCGGACGCTCGAGGTCGATCCGGAATTCGCCGACGACGCGCGAGCCCGGCCCGGCCGACAGGATCACCACGCGGTCGCTCATCGCGATGGCCTCATCGAGATCGTGCGTGATGAACAGGACCGCCTTCCTGACGGCCTGGCTCGCTCCGCTCACCGCTCGCGTGGGGCTCTGGCCGGCCCGGTCCGGAGCGGGCGCCTCGATGCCCTGCTTCGCAGGCAAGGGCAGGCCTTGCCACAGCGCGAGCACCTCGTTCTCCATCAGCTGGCGCGTCTGGATGTCCAGCGCGGAGAACGGTTCGTCCATCAGGATGATGTCCGGGTCGAGCACCAGCGTCTGCGCCAGGCTGACGCGCTTGCGCATGCCACCGGACAGCTGGTGCGGATAGCGGTCCGCGAACGCGGCCAGGCCCACGCGCTGCAGCCATTCGGTGGCGAGGACGCGGGCGTCGGCGTCAGGCGCGCCGCGGAACGACAACCCGGCCATCACGTTGCCCAGCGCCGTGCGCCAGGGCATCAGGCTCTCGGCCTGGAACATGTAGCCCGCGCGCCGGTTCAGGCCGGCGAGCGGCTGGCCGAACACCCGGACCTGGCCCGTGCTGGGCGCCAGCAGGCCGGCGGCCATGTTCAGCAGGGTGCTCTTGCCACAGCCCGTCGGCCCGACCACGGAGACGAACTCGCCGGGTGCCACCTGCAGCGACACGTCGCGCACGGCGGTGTAGCCCGAGGCATCGCCGTCGCGCGCGACGAAGGTGCAGCTGACGCCGTCCAGGCTCAGCGCCGCGACGCTCATGGCCTGGTCTTCGGATTGGCGTTGGCGACCTTGACGAAATCGTTCGTCCAGGCTGACGACAGATCGATGTGCGCCCCCTTGAGCGATTCGTCGACGCTCTGCAGCGCGCGCAGCGCCGTCGCCGCGCCTTCGGCCGGGAACATGCCGTCGACCGACAGCGCACCCTTGCTGGCGAGGAACGCGTCGATGTAGACGGCGCGGTCGCCCAGCAGGTAGCTCTCGGGCACCGCCTTGACGATGTCGGCCGGGCCCGCGGCCTGGATCCACTTGTCGGCGCGCACGATGGCGTTGGCGATCGCCTGCACCGTGGCGGGGTTGCCGTCGATGAAGGCCTGCGGCGCATACATGCAGCCGGCGGGCATCGGGCCGCCGAACGCCTTGTCGGCCTCGGCGACGATGCGGGTATCGGAGATGATCTTCAGGTCGCCGCTGCGCTGCAGCAGCGTGATGACTGGATCGAGATTGCTGATCGCGTCGATCTGACCGGAACGCATCGCCGCCACCGCGCCGCTGCCGGCGCCCACGCCGATGATGGCCACGTCGCTCGGCTTGAGCCCGGCCTTGGCGAGCACGAAGTTGGCCAGCACGTTGGTGGACGATCCCGGCGCCGTCACGCCGATCTTCCTGCCCTTGAGGTCGGCCACGGACTTGTAGCCCGGCATCGTCTTCGGATTGATGCCCAGAACGACCTGCGGCGCCCGACCCTGCAGCGCGAACGCACGCAGCCGGATGCCCTTGGGCTGCATGATCAGCGTGTGCTCGAACGCGCCCGAGACCACGTCGGCGCTGCCGCCCACGACGGCCTGCAAGGCCTTTGAGCCACCGGCGAAGTCGACGATGGTGACGTCCAGTCCTTCGGCCTTGAAGTAGCCCAGGCTCTCGGCGATGGTCAGCGGCAGGTAGTACAGCAGGTTCTTGCCGCCGACCGCGATCGTCAGCCTCGGCTTCTCGATGGCTTTGGCGACGGCCAGCGCAGGCGCGGCCAGGACGGCGGCGCCGAGAAGGACAACGGAACGTCGTTGCATGAAGGTCTCCGCAGGGCGATGACCCACTTTAGCGGAGGCCCGCCGGCGCTGCCGCGGGATCAGCGCCGAAGCCCTGCGTCGGGACCGGCTTCGGGCGCGTGCGCGCGCGCGAGCCTTCAGCCGTTGACGGCGGTAGAACGCACCACGGCCAGCGACGGGCCGAAGCGGCGGCGCACCGACTGCTCGATGCCCTCGGCGTCGAGCCCGCATTCGTGCATCAGGCGCACCGGGTCGCCGTGTTCGACGAAGCGGTCGGGCAGGCCCAGCTGCAGCACCGGCACCTGCACGCCGGCGGCGGCCAGCGCCTCCAGCACGGCACTGCCCGCGCCGCCCATGATGCTGCCCTCTTCGAGCGTGACCAGCGCCTCGTGGGTGCGTGCCATCTCGAGCACCAGCTCCACGTCGAGCGGCTTGACGAAGCGCATGTTGACGACGCTGGCGTCGAGCTTCTCGGCCGCCTGCAGCGCCGGATACAGCAGCGGGCCGAAGGCCAGCAGCGCGACC
>JBJMWF010000305.1:0-38661 GCA_045810265.1 Vitreoscilla sp.
AAGCCGTTCTGCACCGGTGAGCGCACCGTCGAAGGCTTCTTCCGCACCCGCAACGGCCTGGAGCAGGCCATCAGCCGCGGCCTGGCCTACGCGCCGTACGCCGACATGATCTGGTGCGAGACCGGCAAGCCCGACCTTGCCTTCGCCAAGGCGTTCGCCGACGCGATCCACGCCAAGTTCCCGGGCAAGCTGCTGGCCTACAACTGCTCGCCGTCGTTCAACTGGAAGAAGAACCTCGACGACGCGACCATCGCCAAATTCCAGCGCGAACTGGGCGCGATGGGCTACAAGTTCCAGTTCATCACGCTGGCCGGCTTCCACGCGCTGAACTACTCGATGTTCAACCTGGCCTACGGCTATGCGCGCAACAACATGAGCGCGTTCGTCGAGCTGCAGGAATCGGAATTCGCCGCCGCCGAGAAGGGCTTCACCGCCGTCAAGCACCAGCGCGAAGTGGGCACCGGTTACTTCGACGCGGTCACGACGACGATCGAGCGCGATGCCTCGACCGGCGCGCTGAAGGGCTCGACCGAGGACGAGCAGTTCTTCGACAAGAAGCACGCCTGAGCGTGACGTCGGGTCGGCCGTTCGCCTTCGCGGGCTTGCGGTCGATGCGACGATGGGGCCCATCCGTCTTGAGCAACGGGTGGGCCTTTTTTCATGGCGCGCGCTCGCCCGCGCGCTGGGGCGGCGGTGCCGCGTCGTCGGCCTTGCGCAGGCGCAGCAGGGCCTTGCGCGCCAGGTGGTAGACCATCCGATGGACCGGCAGCCGCAGCCAGTGCGAGCGCAGAAAGAGCAGCGTGCGCGCGAGCTTGACGCTGCGCGTTTCGGCGCTGGGGTGCGCCGGTTGCAGCGCGTGGCGGTAGCACCAGGCCATCAATGCGGCCACCGGGCGAGCAGGCCGATGCGGCCGGACGGCCGCCAGCACGCGAGGGGGCACGGGCGTTCTCAGCATCTCGGTGCTGGTGCTCAAGGCGTGATAGAGGGAACGGCCCAAGCCGAGCGCGTTGGCGCGTGGCACCAGCGCGTCCCAGAACCGCGCGTCGGCTCCGAAATCCCGCAGCAGGGCGTCCAGGTCGAACAGGTCGCGCAGGCCGTTGGCGAACTCGCCTTCGTGGAACAGGTGCGTGGCGCTGTGCAGCAGCATGTCGACGGGCTGCAGCACATGCAGCCCTTGGTGCCCCGACACGGGCACCGCGGCATCGAGCAGGGCTTGCGCGTCGATCCGCACGGGCGACGTGCCCGGCAGGATGTTGTGGTGCACGTCGATCGTGGTGTCGCGCCGCACGTGGCGCAGCGGTGGGATCTCGTGCATCCAGGCGCGGTAGAAGTGCTGGTCGTAGTCGTCGTGGTCCGAGGCCTGCCAGCCATCGAGCATCAGCGCGGATTCGACCTGGGGCAGCAAAGCCCGCGGCACAAGGATGTCGATGTCGGAGAACAGGCGGCCTCGCGCGGCCGGCATGCCGGCCATCTCGTAGGCCGCGCCCTTGAGCAGCACCACCGGCGCGCCGCAGCTGGCCAGCGTCTGGCGGATGCACTGCACCTCCCACCGCACCGAGACGGACTGGCGGCGCGCGATCACGTCGGCGGCGAGCAGGTGCTGGCGTGGGGCCGCGGGAACGGCCTCCATCAGCCCGGCGCGCCGCAGCGTGCTGCTCAGGTGACCGAGCAGGTTGGCTCGCCGCGCCTGTCGCACGAGCAGGTCCCACTGCGCGGGAGTGCAGCCCGCGATGCTCTGCGGATCGGTCAGTGCGGCCTGGATCAGCGTGGGCGCGGTCATGGCGGGCTGGAGGCGGCCAGGCGCTCGAATGCGGCCGCCGCATCCTCCAGCCTGCCATAGTTGAACCGCAGGCACTCGCACTGGTCGACGAGGCGGCCCATGGCTTCGAAGCCAGGGGCGCCGTGCATGTCGTAGTTGAACGACTGCTCGGCCAGCGTCATGAAGGCGCGCTCCTTGCCGTGCGGCGAGAACACGGGCAGGGCGTCCGGCTCATACGACGGCAGCACGATCCAGGCCGCGCGCGCGGGCTCGCGGACGCGCGCCACGCTGGCGGGCGGGGGCTGCAACAAGGACACGGTGCCCTTGACGGTGTCCGGCACGGGCGCGGTCATGACGGCCTCCGGCGCGAAGGCGCGAATGACGTCGATCGAGGCGTTCTTCAGGCTGACCGGCCGCGCCATGCCGTGGATCATCCCGCTGTCCATGTCGAGCAGCGCGAGCTCGTCGGACAACAGGCGCCAACCCCGCTGGATCAGCCCGGCGCACAGCGTGCTCTTGCCCGAGCCCGGTGGCGCGGGCAGCACGGCCGCGCGGCCACCGCGTTCGATCACCGCCGCATGGATGGTCAGGTATTGGTGGGCATGGGCGGCCACGCACCAGTTCAGGCCCCACTCGATCATCGGGAAAGCCTGGTCGGCGGGCAGGGGCGCGAAGGAGGGCTGGCCGTCGTAGAAGAAGCGGGCCTGGGGCTTGTACCAGCGGCGCAGCCCGGGTTCCATCGACACCTCCACCGAGAAGTCCGCGAAGGCATCCGGCGAACTGAACGCGAACTCGCCGTACATGGCGGTGATGTCCTGCGCGAGGCCGGGGACGTCGGAACGCAGGCGCGCGACGAAGGGCGGCAGTTCGAGCAGCAGCTCGCCGCGTCGCAGCAGGCGGGCCAGTTCGGCCTGCGAGAGTCCCGCGACCTTCAAGCCGGAGACGCGATGATCAGCCCGGCGCGGTGCATCGATTCGAGGCTTCGTTCGACGGCGACCAACGCAGGCTGGGAGCCGTCGTCCACGACGACGTCGGCGAGATCGTCCAGCAGCGCGCGTGCGCTGCGCGACACGCCGGACTGCAGCCGCTGCAGCAGCTCCAGGGCCAGCGGTTCCAGCAGATGGGTGTCGCCGCTGAGCGTGTCGTACACGACGCCTTCCTCGCCGCTCCACGAGCGCACGAGAAAGCGCTCGGGGCCGGCGCTGGACCAGGTGTTCATGGGCGCAACAGCGTGGGCCTCAGGGCTTGACCATCCAGTTGCTGTCCAGGTACTGGATGATCTCGGTCTGGTTCCACACCACGCCCTTGAGATTGGGCGGCGAGTAGCTGCCGCTGGCCATCAGCGGCAGTTGGTCCGTCAGGTTGTTGCGCAGGCAGGTCTGCACGTTGGTGACGAACTTCGCGTTCAGGCGCGCCACCAGCATGTATTTCTGGAACTGCGTGCCGTTCTTGAGCTTGTCCATCAGCGAGTTGGTGCCCGTCAACCCCACGGGAATGCCGCCATAGGGCTGGTACAGCGTGCCGACCGTGTACTTGTTGATCTGCGTGGTGGTGGTGCAACCCAGGTGCGGCCAGGGCTGGCCCAGGCTGCCATGGCTGGTGTTGTTCACCCATTCGCTGATCGACCAGCACTCGTCGGAAATCTCGTGCGAGGTGGTGCGCGCCGTGGTGCTCGTCGTCGGTGCAAGCTGGGCCGATCCCCACGCGGACGTGGAATTGCAATGCCATGCGCGCGCCGGCCGGCTGGTCAGCGTGAGAGCGACGGAGGCCCCGGTGGCACCCACCTTGAGCAGGCGCCGCCGCTTCAGGCCGTGGGCGGCCAGGCCGGCTTCGATGCCCTGCGCCGCGGCAGCAGGCGATTGGCTCGATTGGATGTCGTCAGGTTCAGTCATGGATCAATCCGATCTCAAACATGCAGGGCCATTCGGTTTCTCACCGCCTCACTGTCCCTCGCGGAACATGACGACGCTCACCGTCTCGATGAGGATCAGGATGTCCAGCAGCAACGAGTTGTTCTTCACATAATAAAGGTCGAACTGGTGCTTGCGGCGTGCATCCTCGAATGTCGCACCGTAGTGATACCGCACCTGCGCCCAGCCGGTGACTCCGGGCTTGACGCTGTGACGAATGTCGTAGAAGGGGATCTGGTCCTTCAGCTGGGCGACGAAGCTGGGACGCTCGGGGCGCGGCCCCACCAGGCTCATCTCGCCCTTGAGGACGCTGAAAAGCTGCGGCAACTCGTCGATCCGTGTCTTGCGGATGAAGGCACCGACGCGAGTCGTGCGGGGATCGTTGCGCACTGCCCAGCGCGCGACGCCGTCCTTTTCCGAATCCACGAACATGCTGCGGAACTTCAGGCAGGTGAACTCGACGCCGCCCAGGCCGGCCCGGCGCTGGCGATAGAAGATCGGGCCGCGGCTGTCCAGCGGCACCGCGATCATCGTCGCGATCATGATGGGCGACAGCAGCACCAGCAGGACGAAGGAGCTGATGATGTCGAACAGGCGCTTGACGAACCGGCGCACGTCGCCCTGCACGAAGCCGTGGCCGTAGACGAGCCAGCTTCCCTTGAGGCTGTCGATCGGCACCTGGCGTTTGGTCTTCTCGCAGAAGCCGGCGAAGTCGAGCACCGGCACGCCCTTGATGCGGCAGGCCAGCAATTGGTCCATCGGAACGCCGCCGCCGCGCTGCTCGCGAACGGCGACGATCACTTCCTGGATGCCGTGCAGGGAGACCAGATCGGGAATGGAGGCATTGGCCGGAAACACGTGCAGCCCGGAGGCGCCCAACTCTGGCGCGGCCAGGCCCGCGGACGGGTACAGGCCGACGACATCGCGCGACATCTCGCCGCGCGAGGCCAGCTCGCGCGCGATCGCATAGGCCTCGGGGCCGGTGCCCACGATCAGCACGCGCGCCAGGGGCGACACGCGGCGCATGACGTTGCCGCCGGTGCGCACCAGCAGCAGGCCGATGCACAGATAGACCAGTGTGAGGATCAGCGTGGCCAGCGACCCCTGGACGCCGACCGCGTCCATCGCCAGGTGAGTCAGATAGCCGCCGGCGCCCATCGCGAGCGTGACGCGTCCGAGCGTCGCTCCCCACGAGATGGTGCCCGGCCTGTACAGGCCGACCAGCGCATACATGGTGGCCATGACCAGCGCGAAGATCGCCGCGCTCGCCAGCGTCAGGGGCAGCTGGGGAAAGATCTCCGTGACGTGCGCCGATTTGGCGGCCAGGGTGGACGCCGCCAGCACAAGCGCACTGAAGCACAGGATGGCATCGACGGCAACCGCAGCGCCAGCGCGGGGTGCAATCGTATCCGTGATGAGTTTCATTCGTCGCCCTCCATCCATCTCGATGCCCCTGCGCGCACGAAACGGAATCGCGACGCTGGTGTAACCTTTTGTTTATCTTAAAGTCCAGGCCTGCTTGGCGCCACCCCCTTAATTGGGGAGATGGAGAACCCCGAGTTCGTCACGCTGCGCACGAACCGGTCCCAGCTATCTGACTCCCCTGCAAACGTGGCAGCCATCCCGCGAATTAGAAGCTGCGGCAACGTGGATTTGTTTCTACACTAGCTTCGAGTCGCCTGCGTGACGCATGACGTACGGGGCAGGGCATGCGTGGCTGGAGACGTGGGGCGTCGGTAAGTGCGCCGCGACGTCTCGCCGAAACGCATCAACCGGGGAGGGGGAAATCATTTGACGAGCGCTTCTTCCGAGCTCGCTGCATGGAGCTACGGACTCGCGGGCCTGATCTTTTCGGCCTTCGCCATCCGGCTGTGGGCGCAGGGCTATGCGCGCGCCCCGCGCAGCGCCACCTCGGCCTCGCTGGTGGCGGCCGCCTCATGTTCGGCGGTATGGGCCGTGTTCGCGGTCGCCGACTTCTACGGCACCGACGTGGTGTACCGCGGCGTGGCGACCGTGGCGGACATCGCCCGCTATGCCTGCTGGAACGTGTTCCTCCTGAGCTTCCTGCGGCCCGCCCGGGAGACCCGCCTGGGCGGACGTTGGCTCGCGACGATGGCCGGCGTCCTCATCGCGGCAGCGCTCGTGACGCAGTGGCCTGCCGCACTGCAGAGGGGTTTCGCCCCCGAGGCGCCGCTCGTCCTCCTGAGCGCCTTGTCGCTGCCGGTGTTCTCGCTCCTGCTGGTCGAACAGCTGTACCGCAACGTGCATGAGGATTCGCGCTGGAACGCCAAGCCGCTGTGTCTGGGGCTGGCGGGCACCTTCGTCTTCGACCTGTACCTGTATTCGCGCGCCTTGCTGGTCGGCCACGTCGACGAGGAGGCGCTGCAGGTGCGCGGCGTGGTGCACGCGCTGATGGTGCCGCTGCTGTTCGTCTCCATCCGGCGGCGGCGCGACTGGATCTCCAAGCTGCGCCTCTCGCGCCGGGCGGCATTCCATTCAGCCACCCTGCTGATCGCCGGCCTCTATCTGCTGCTGGTCTCGGCGGTCGGCTACTACGTGCGCTACTTCGGCGGCCAGTGGGGTCAGGCGCTGCAGCTTGCCGTGGTGTTCGCTGCGCTGGTCGCGCTCAGCGTGGTCGTCTTCTCGGGCTCGGTGCGGGCCAAGCTCAAGGTGCAGCTGGGCAAGCACTTCTTCCAGTATCGCTACGACTATCGCGAGGAGTGGCTGCGATTCACGCACACGCTGTTCGGGGAGAACTCGCCGCAGGACATGGGACGGCAGGTGATCACCGGCCTGGCCGACATGCTGGAAAGTCCCGCCGGCCTGCTGTGGACGCGCACGGCCGGCAGCGAGGCCTTCAGGAACACGGCGCGCTGGAACATGGCGGCGCAGGCCGATCCGCAGGACGCCGCTTCGCCCTTCTGCCAGTTCCTGATGCGCAGCGGCTGGGTGATCGATCTCCAGCAATACCGCCAGTCGCCCCAGAAGTACCACGACCTGGTCGTGCCCCACTGGCTGATGGCCACGCCGCAGGCCTGGCTGGTCGTTCCGCTGCGCGTGGCCGACGAGCTGATCGGGTTCGTCGTGCTCGCCAGCCCGCGCGCCCCGGTGGACATCAACTGGGAAGTCAACGACCTGCTCAAGACCGCCGGCCGGCAGGCTGCCGGCTTCCTGGCGCAGATGCAGGCCACCGAGGCCCTGCTGGAGGCACGCAAGTTCGACGCCTTCAACCGGATGTCCGCGTTCGTGGTGCACGACCTGAAGAACATCGTCACGCAGCTGTCGCTGATGATGAAGAACGCCAAGCGCCTGCAGGCCAATCCCGAGTTCCAGCAGGACATGCTGGCGACCGTGGAGAACTCGCTGGATCGGATGCGCCAGATGATGCTGCAACTGCGCGAAGGCGCTGCCGGCGCCGGAACGGCGGCGGACGTCGATCTGGCCGCCGCCCTGCGCCGCATCGAGTCGCCCGCGCTGGTCAAGGGCCGGCGCCTGGAGATCAACGCGCCCGAACGGATCACCACCCGTGGCGACACGCAGCGCCTGGAACGGGTGATCGGCCACATCGTGCAGAATGCGCTCGACGCCACCGAGAGCGCCGGTGCGGTGTCGGTCAAGCTCGATCGGATCGGCAGCCAGGCCCGCATCGAGGTCGCCGATACCGGCCACGGCATGTCGCGCGAGTTCATCAGCGACCGCCTCTTCAAGCCCTTCCAGACGACCAAGGCGGCCGGCATGGGCATCGGCGCCTACGAGAGCCTGCAGTATGTCCAGGAGCTGGGCGGCACCATCCAGGTCCAGAGCGAGCCGGGGCAGGGGACGCGCGTCGTCATCCTGTTGCCGCTGCTCGAGGCGCAGAATGAATCTGACATCGACATGTTGAAGGCATCATGACAGCCGACTCCGGACGCACCCTGCTGATCGTCGAGGACGACCTCGCGCTGCAGAAGCAGATCAAGTGGTCGCTCGACCGGTTCGAATCGGTCACTGCCAATGATCGCGAGTCGGCCCTGGTGCAGATGCGCCGCTTCAATCCGGCCGTCGTCACGATGGATCTGGGCTTGCCGCCGGACGCCGACTCCGTCTCCGAGGGCTTCCTGTTGCTCGAGCGCATCCTGGCCCTGGACGGCGATACCAAGGTCATCGTGCTGACGGGCCAGAACGACCATGCCAATGCGCTGCGCGCCGTCTCGCTGGGCGCCTACGATTTCTTCGCCAAGCCGTTCGAGCCGGACCTGCTGAATCTCACCGTCGAACGGGCGTTCAAGGTGTTCGAGCTGCAGAAGGAAAACCGCCGGCTCCAGGCATTGCACCAGCCCGACGCGCTCTCCGGCCTCATCACGCGCGATCCCGAGATGCTGCGGGTCTGCCGCATGATCGAGAAGGTGGCGGCCAGCAATGCGACGGTGATGTTGCTGGGCGAGAGCGGCACCGGCAAGGAGGTGCTGGCCAACGGCCTGCACCAGGCCTCGCCTCGGCGCGCCGGCAAGTTCGTCGCGATCAACTGCGCCGCCATTCCCGAGAACCTGCTGGAAAGCGAGCTGTTCGGCTACGAGAAGGGCGCGTTCACGGGCGCGGCCAAGACGACGCCGGGCCGCATCGAGGCGGCCAACGGCGGCACGCTGATGCTCGACGAGATCGGCGACCTGCCGTTCCCGCTGCAGTCCAAGCTGCTGCGCTTCCTGCAGGAGCGCACGATCGAGCGGGTGGGTGGCCGCCAGGAGATTCCGGTCGACGTGCGCATCGTTTGCGCCACGCACCAGGACCTGACCGCCTTGAGCAAGGAAGGACGATTCCGCGAGGATCTGTACTACCGCCTGGCGGAGATCGTGATCGAGATCCCGCCGCTGCGCGCACGGCCGGGCGACGCCCCGCTGCTGGCGCATGCCTTCGTCCGCCGGTTCGCGCAGGAGCAGAACCGCGGCTCGATGCAGCTGGGCGAGGACGCCGCCAAGGCCATCGAGGCGCACTCGTGGCCCGGCAACGTGCGCGAACTCGCCAGCTGCATCCGGCGCGCCGTCATCATGGCCGATGGCAACCAGATCGCGGCACGCGATCTGGGGCTGAAGGGCGGCCCGGCGGCCGACGACGCGGACACTTCCTCGTTCGACCTGCGCCTGGTGCGCGAAGCGGCCGAACGCAAGACGATCCTGGCGGCGCTGGGTCGCGTCAACGGCAACATCGTCAAGGCGGCGGACCTGCTGGGGGTGAGCCGCCCGACGCTCTACGACCTGATGAATCGGTTGGGGCTCAAGTGAAACGCTGGCGCGCGGTCGATACGGTCTTTGCAAGAGGCTCCGAAACCATGAAGAACACAGCTGCAGCAGCGACTTTCGCCCTGCTGGTCTCCTCCGGCCTCGTCGGCTGCGGCAACGATTCGCCGCAAGCGCTGATCGCGGCGGCCAAGTCCAGCATGGCCAAGAACGACGACAAGACGGCCCTGGTGCAGGTCAAGAACGCGTTGCAGGCCGATCCGAACTCCGGCGAGGCGCGCTTCCTGCTTGGCTCCGTCCTGCTCGACCAGGGTGACTTCGTGGCGGCGGATCTCGAGTTGCAGAAGGCCAAGGCGCTGCACTACTCGCCCGACCTGCTGACCCCGAAGCTGGCCGCGGTGTTGCTTGCCCAATCGCAGTACAAGAAGTTGACGGACGAGTATTCGAAGACCCGGCTCGGGACGAACGCGGCGAACGCCGACCTCGAGACCTCGCTCGCGTACGCCTATGCGATGCAGGGCCAGATCGAGTCTTCCGATGCGACGCTGAAGTCGGCGCTGGCCGCGGCGCCGGACTTCGAGCCGGCGCTGGTCGCGCAGGCGCGCTTCGTCGCTCGCGCGGGCGATCCGGACGGCGCGCTTGCGCTTGCCGGCAAGGTGCTGCAACACAATCCGCGCAGCGTGGAAGCCTTGCGGCTGCAGGGCGACATCCACATGTACCTGAAGTCCCAGCCCGACCTGGCGCTCGCCGACTACCGCAAGGCGCTGGCGGTCGACCCCAAGTCGACGCCGGCGCACCTGGCCATCCTGTCGATCCTGATGTCCCAGCACAAGGCGGACGAGGCGGAGAAGCAGCTGGCCGAGATGCGCAAGGTGACCGGCAACACGGCGCAGGCGATCTATATCGAGGCGCTGATCGCCTACGCCCGCAAGAACACCGAGAAGGCGCACCAACTGACCGCGCAACTGCTCAAGCTGGCGCCGGACAGTCCGTCCATCCTGCTGCTGGCCGGCGGCGTGGAATTGCAGTCCGGCTCGCTTCTGCAGGCTGAAACCTACCTCGAACACGCCGCGAAGCTGGCGCCCGACGCGCTCACCGCGCGACGGATGCTGATCACGGCCTATCTGCGCTCCAACCAGCCGGAGCGCGCGCTGGCGGCCTTGCTGCCGGGGCAGACGAAGGGGCCGGTGCCCCCGGAGCTCTATTCGACCGCGGCGGAGGTCTACCTGCAGAACGGGGATGTCAGGACGGCCGAGGAGTACTTCGAGAAGGCGGCCAAGCAGGATCCGACCGATGCTGGCGCCCGCACGTCGCTGGCGCTGGCGCACATGGTCGGCGGCCAGGCGCCATTGGCGTTCGAGGAGCTGCAAGGCATCGCGGCCAGCGACAAGGGCACCTCGGCCGACCTGGCGTTGATCAGCGCGTACATGAAACGCGGCGACCATGACAGCGCGCTGCGGGCGGTCGACGCCCTGGAGCACAAGCAACCCGGGCGGCCGCTGGCGACCGACCTGCGCGGCCGCATCCAGCTGTCGATGAAGGACACCGCGGGGGCACGGCGCAGTTTCGAGAAGGCGCTGATCATCGCCCCGACGTACTACCCCGCGGTGGCGAGCCTGGCGGCGCTGGACGCGAAGGAGGACAAGCTGGTGGATGCTCGCAAGCGGCTCGAAGCGTTCTCCGCGAGCAATCCCAAGAGCAGCGCGCCCCTGATCGCGCTCGCGCTCGTTCCCGGGACGTCGAGCGAAGCCTCTGCGGAATACCTGAAGAAGGCCATCGCGGCCAGTCCCACCCTGGCCGACCCGCGCCTGCTCCTCATCCGGCTGTACCTGACCGACAAGAACCTGCGGCTGGCCGGAACGGCGGCACAGGACGCGGCCGCGGTGCTGCCCAGCCAGCCCGAGATCCTTGATGCGCTGGGACAGGTGCAACTGCAGTCCGGCGGGCTCAACCAGGCCGTGACGACGTTTGCCAAGGTGGTGGAGCTGACGCCGGGCCAGCCCCAGCCCCTGGTGCGGCTGGCCGAAGCGCAGCTGCAGGCGGGCAACAAGGACTCCGCCAGCGAGACGCTGCGCAAGGTGCTGGTGATCAAGCCCGATCTGGTCGAGGCGCAACGCAGGCTTGCCGTGATCGACGCCTCCATCGGCAATTTCCCGGACGCCTTCGACATCGCCCACACCATGCAGCGCCAGCGGCCGAGCGAGGCGGTGGGCTACACGCTGGAAGGCGATCTCGACGCGAGCCGGCGCGACTGGGACAAGGCGGCCAGTGCGTATCGCACCGGAATCAGGCAACAGCCCTCCGCCGAATTGGCCGTCAAGCTGCATTCGGTGCTGCTGGCATCGGGCGCCGACGCGCAGGCGCAGGCTTTCGAGACCGGCTGGCGCAAGGACCATCCCGACGATTCGATCTTCGTGTTCCATGTCGGCGACGCCGCGCTGGCGCGCAAGGACTACGCCTCAGCCGAATCGGCCTATGCCGCGGTGCTCAAGGTCCAGCCCGCGAATGCGGCGGCCTACAACAACCTGGCCTGGGTCGCCAGCCTGCAGAACAAGCCGAGCGCGCTGGCTTATGCCGAAAAGGCCAACGAGCTAGCGCCCAACCAGCCGGCCTTCATGGACACGCTGGCCAGCATCCTAGGTGCGACGGGCCAGGTCGACAAGGCGCTGGTGCTGCAGAAGAAGGTCGTGGCGATGGTGCCGGCCAACAACGGCTTCAAGCTCGATCTGGCCAGGCTGTACGTGAAGGCGGGCAACAAGACCGATGCGCGCGCCGAGCTGGACGAGCTGGCCGCGTTGGGCAAGAAGTTCCCGGGTCAGGCCGAGGTGGTCAGCCTGCGCAAGAGTCTGTGATCCCGCGGCGCCCGACGCTGCCCGGTAGACCGGGGGCGGCGGCCAGCAGCCCGCGCACGCCGGCTTCGCAAAGCTGCAGCACGCGCTCGAATCCGCTGCGATCGCCGAAATAGGGGTCCGGCACGTCCTGGCCTTCGAATCCCGGTGCGAAGTCCAGGAACAGGCGCAGCTTGTGCGCGTGTTCCGGCGCGCAGACGTCGCGCAGTGTCTCCAGGTGTCCGGCGTCCATCGCCAGCACCAGGTCGTTGGCGGCGAAATCCTGGGGCACCATGCGCCGCGCGCGGTGGGGGCCGCCGGCATAGCCGGCCTGCTTGAGCACGGCGAGGGCGCGCGGATCGGTGGAGGCCCGCCCCTGCAGGGAGCTGGTGCCGGCCGAGTCGAATTCGAGGCGCAGAGCCAGTCCGGCCCGAGGGGCCAGGTTCCGTCCGACGGTTTGAGCAATCGGCGAGCGGCACAGGTTGCCGCTGCACACGAACAGGACTCGAAAGACCTCCATCACGGAACCCGGCGGCGCTTCGCGGCCGCTTCCCCAGGATCCATGGCCCGGTGTTGCGTCAACCGCCTCACGGCTGCCCCGGCTTGCGCGCCACCACGTCATAGCAATTGCCGCTGACCCGCTCGGAGACGATGACCAGGCCGGCCTGCGTCAGGCGCTGGCGGACGTCTTCCTGCTGATAGGGCTTGAACAGGATGCCTTTGTTCATGCCCCAATGGTTGATGCGCTCGGCGATGCCGCGCCAGGGCCAGCCGCCGCGCGGATAGAGCAGCACGTTGGCCGCCAGCACCCCGTCGGGCTTGAGCACCCGCCGGATCTCGCGGAAGGCGCCGTCCACGTCCGGAAAGCAATGCACGGCGTTGGCGACGTTGACGGTGTCGAAGTGATCCGAAGGCAGCGGCATCGCGGCGGCGTCCGCCAGCAGGAAACGCAGCCCGGGCTTGCCCGCGAAGCGGTGGCGCGCGCCTGCCAGCATCGACTCGGCGTAGTCGACGCCCACCACGCGCACCAGCGGCAGCTTCTTCCAGCGGCGCCAGCGCAGCACCAGCTCCAGCATCGTGCCGCTGCCGACCGCCACCTCGAGGTGGTCGGCGCCGAAGTTGGGTCCGAAGAACCGCAACTGGTGGGGCAGCGTGCTGTTGTAGGCGAAGGTCAGGATGAAGAATCCGCGCAGGTCGTACCACCACGGTTCCGAGCGGTACGCCTCCGCGATCTCGTCCGCCGACTTGCCGCTGCCGCCTGCTGGTTCCACGAGAGTCTCCTGGTGTTGGTTCTATTCTGGTCCGAGGGGCCGGGCGCGGTCGGGGCAGGGGCCGCCGGGGCCCTCAGGACTGTCGAAGGAATTTACAGTCGACCGGGACATATTTCCTGGGAGTCGCCGCAAGTGCTTGATTCATAACGACATGGGGGTCGATCTTGCTGGTTGGCACAGTGCGTGCTTTAAAGAACCCAGGGACGATGTTCTGGCCGGTTCGTGATGATGCGGCAACCCGGCCCCAGTCCGCAAAGCAGATCGTCAAATCCATACAGGAGAGACCAACATGAAGGCAAGAATCGTACTGCAATCCATTGCTGCTGCCGTTGCCGTGATGGCCGCAGGCGCGGCCTCCGCGACGCCGGTCTATCCGGATTTCACGGTCGACACCACCGCTCTCGGCGGCGGCGGCTCGCTCGTGCCGTTCGTGGCCAACGACATCAGCGGCCAGTATCACGAGACGCTGACGTTCACCAGCGCGACGACGTTCACGGTGGCCCTGAACTTCACCGCCCAGGGCTTCAACTACGACGACACGAACCCGGCTGCGACGAAGAGCTATTCCGCGGCCCAGACCGGCCTCGGCTTCAACTACAGCCTGCTGGCATTGTTCGACGGCACGGGCACCTATTCGACGAGCGGTGGCGTCACCACCTTCTCGCTGAACCCGGGTGGCGCGCTGAGCCTGACCTATGACAAGGGCGCCAACGCGTTCTTCAACGCACCGGCGGGCCCGGGCACCGGCTACACGATCAACGCCAATGGCGACGCGCTCACCCTGCTGGGCGGCGGCAACGCCACGTCCGGGCTGGGCAGCGAGAACTGCTCGGCGCCGAACCTGTGCGGTTCGTTCGGCCAGGCCAGCACCTTCGCGCTGACGGCTGCGGGATCGAGCTTCTTTGTCTCCCCGGTGCCGTTCTATGGCATCACGCTGCAGTCCGGCCAGTTCGAAGGCTTCCCGGTCGCAGCCGGCACCACGGTGACCTCCAGCGGTTCGCTCAACGCCGTCTTCGCCGTGCCGGAACCCACCGGCGTCGCGCTGGTCGGCATCGCGCTGCTCGGCCTGGGCATGGCGGTCACCCGTCGCCGCACGCTGTAATCGCTGCATCGAGCCTCGCGGCTCGACTCCGGAATGGCGCCTCAGGGCGCCATTCGCGTCTTCGGGCGCCGCAGGATGAAGATGCTGGTTCGGGGTATCGTGAGGCGGTGGCGACGCGGGGCGTCGCTGTCCAGTTGACTCGACGAGGTGATTGCCCGTGTCCTCCCCCAGCTTCGACTACCAGCGTGCGTTTTCGCGCAATCTCGGTTGGGTGACCGCAGCCGAGCAGGAGACCCTGCGGCACAAGCGTGTCGCGATCGCCGGCATGGGCGGGGTGGGCGGTGCGCATCTGAGGACGCTGGCGCGCCTGGGCATCGGCAATTTCAGCATTGCCGACTTCGATCGCTTCGAGATCCACAACATGAATCGGCAGGCAGGCGCCTTCATGTCCACCCTTGGCCAGCCCAAGGTCGACGTCATGGCCGCCATCGCCAGCGACATCAACCCCGAGACCGATATCCGCAAGTTCCCGGACGGGGTTACGCCGGACAACCTCGACGCGTTCCTGCGCGATGTCGATGTCTTCGTCGACGGCATCGACTTCTTCGCGATGCCGGCGCGTCGGATGCTGTTCAAGTCCTGCTACGACCGCGGGATCCCCGCACTGACCGCGGCCCCGCTGGGGATGGGCGTGGCCATGCTGGGCTTCGCCCCGCCTGCCATGAGCTTCGAGCAATATTTCAAGGTCGAGGGGCACGACCACCAGGAACAGTTCGCGCGCTTCATCGCAGGCTTGTCGCCGGCGATGCTGCAGCGCAACTACCTCGTCGCGCCGGAGGCGGTCAACTTCGTCGAACAACGCGGGCCTTCCACCGGCATGGCCTGCGACCTGTGCGCCGGCGTCATGGGCACCTCGGTCCTGAAGGTGCTGCTGGGCCGGGGCTCCTTCCGCTACGCCCCCTGGGGTATGCACTTCGATGCCTATCGGGAGAAGCTGCGCTTGACCTGGCGTCCGGGCGGCAACGCCAATCCACTGCAGCAGTTGCTGCTGATGTTGATCCGGCCGCGTTTGCGCGGCTGAGGCCGACCCGTTCGTGACGTGCGCGCGACGAAGCCCTCGCAGCGTGCACAAATGCCTTCTTGCGCTGTTGGTGTCGACGCAACCAAGGGTCGTTCCCCACGTCTGAACCTTGCCGCGGCCCGCTTGAATGTGCAATGATCCTCACGAGGATTGCTGGAGGGCAGCGGACGGCTTGATGCGTGTGGTGATGGGGCGGGAGCTCCTTCCGGAGCACCGCGTCGGTCACGTCTGTTTGTGGAGGACACCATGAGAAGATCTATCGGTTCGACCGCGCGCGCTGCATTGGGCGTGCTGCTTTGTTCGCTGGCCTGGCTGCTTGCCGGATGCGCTGGCGTCTCCTCCGGCTTGCCGCCGGCACCGCAATCGGCCGCGACCCAGGACTACAGCTACATCGTCGGTTCGGGCGATTCGCTCAACATCACGGTCTGGCGCAATCCCGAACTGAACATGACCGTCACCGTCCGCCCGGACGGCAAGATCTCCACGCCGCTGATCAACGATCTCGTCGTGCAGGGCAAGACGCCGGCGCAGATCCAGGCCGACATCCAGAAGGGTCTGGGCAAGTACGTGATCGACCCGAACGTGTCGGTGGTCGTCACCAGCTTCATCGGTCCCTACAGCCAGCAGATCCGCGTGATCGGCGAGGCGGCGCGGCCGCAGTTCCTGCCCTACAAGCAGCAGATGACCTTGCTGGACGTGATGATCGCCGTTGGCGGCCTGACCGACTTCGCCGCCGGCAACGACGCCACCATCCTTCGCACGTCCGAGCACGCGCAATATGCCGTGCGCCTGAAGGATCTGATCAAGCGCGGCGACATCTCCGCCAACGTCGAAATGAAGCCGGGCGATGTGCTGATCATCCCCCAGAGCTTCTTCTGATTCCTTCCGCGGCCAGGGTTCTGGCCGCTCTCGAGCAACCGCCGGCCCATCCGTGTTGGCGTGCGGTTCATTGACGCGATAGCACGTATTCCATGGAAGAGTTGATAGACCAGGCACTTGCCGTCGCCAAGGGCATGTGGAGGTTTCGTTGGCAGTCGCTGCTGGTGGCTTGGGTCATCGGCATCGTCGCTGTCGTCGTGGTCTTCCGCATTCCTGATGAGTATGAGGCGACGGCCCGCATCTACGTGGACACGCAGTCCATCCTGCGGCCGTTGATGTCGGGTCTGGCGGTGCAGCCCAACGTGGACCAGCAGGTGGTGATGCTGAGCCGCACGCTGATCAGCCGCCCCAACGTGGAGAAGCTGGTGCGCATGGCCGATCTCGACTTGAAGGTCGATTCGAAGGCGCGCCAGGAAGAACTCGTGGGCAAGCTCATGAGCGGCCTCGAGATCAAGAGCGTCGGTCGCGACAACCTGTACACGCTGTCCTACCGCGATTCCGAGCCTGCCAAGGCACAGCGGGTGATCCAGGCGCTGGTGTCCATCTTCGTGGAGTCCAGCCTCGGCAACTCGCGCAGCGACACCGCCACGGCCAAGCTGTTCATCAATGACCAGATCAAGAGCTACGAGGAGAAGCTGCAGGAGGCCGAAGCGAAGCTCAAGCAGTTCAAGCTCAAGAACATCAATCTCCAGTTCTCCGAAGGCAAGGATTCCGCGGCGCAGCTGGCCACGCTCGCCGACCAGCTGGATGCCGCCCGCGTGCTGTTGCACGAGGCGGAGCACGCGCGCGACGCCGCCAGGACACAGCTCAACAACGAGAAGGCGGCCAACGCCAACCTGACGACGCAGAGCCTGTTGCAGGAGTCGGCCGTCAACCTCGCCACGCCCGAGATCGATTCGCGCATCGACGTGCAAAAGAGGAACCTGGACACCTTGCTGCAGCGCTATACCGATCAGCACCCCGATGTCATCGCCACGCGCCACCTGATCCAGGAGCTCGAGGAGCAGAAGAAGAAGCAGGTCGCCGAGCTGCGCAAGGCCGCGATGACTGGCCCGGGCGTAGGCTCGTCCAACAACAACGAGAACCTCGTCTACCAGGAGCTGAACCGCCTGCTGGCCACTTCCGAAGTGCAGGTGGCCGGCCTGCAGGCGCGCGTGGCGGACTACTCCGCGCGCTACGAACGTGCCAAGGACGCCATCAAGACGGCTCCCCAGCTCGAGGCGGAAGCGTCGCAGCTGAATCGTGACTACACGATCAACAAGAAGAACTACGAGGATCTGGTGGCCCGTCGCGAATCGGCAGTGATGTCCGGCGATCTCGAGTCGGCGTCCGGCGTGGCCGATTTCCGCCTGATCGATCCGCCCCGGGTGTCGAACAAGCCGGTGTCGCCGAATCGCCTGGTGCTTCTCGGAGCAGCGTTGCTGGCGTCGCTGGGCGCAGGCTTCGGCTTCGCTTTCCTGGCCAGCCAGCTTCGGCCGGTGTTCTTCAACACGGGCGACCTGCGGGCCCACCTGGAGCTGCCGGTGCTGGGAATCGTCTCCCGAGTGACGAGCGACGCGGAACGTCGGCTCGAGAAGGTCTATCTGATGCGGTTTCTTGCAGGCTCCGGCTCCCTGGTCGGGATCTTCGTGGCGACGATCGTCGTGATGTCCGTCGTGGCCGCCCGCCGCGCGGGAGGGGAATGACGTGGCCAGCCTGATCGAACAAGCCGCCGAACGGCTCGAGCAACTGCGCAGGGCGGGTGCGATGATGCCCGAGGACACGCCGGCGCCGCCGGTACCTGTCGCATCCGCTGCTGCAATCGATTCGCCGCTGCCGGCGCCGGCCGCCCGGGCGCAGGCGGCCACGGTGGCCAAGCGCGTCGAACTCGATCTGGACGCACTGGCGGCTGCGGGCCTGGTCACGCCGAATGCGCCGCGTTCGCACACGGCGGACCAATATCGCGTGATCAAGCGGCCTCTCATCAGCAATGCGATGGGCAAGGGCGCGTCGATCCTGAATCACGGCAACCTGATCATGGTCACCAGCGCTCTGGCGGGCGAGGGCAAGAGCTTCACGGCCGTGAACCTGGCCATGAGCATCGCCGCCGAGCTCGATCACACGGTCATGCTGGTCGACGCGGACGTCGCCAGGCCGTCGCTTCTGCGCATGCTCAACCTGCCGCCCAGCCCGGGCCTGCTGGATGTGCTCAAGGGCAATGCGGACATGTCCAGCGTCCTTCTTCGCACCAGCATCGAAAAGCTGACGCTGCTGCCCAGCGGCACGCCGCATCCGCGCGCCACCGAACTGCTGGCCAGCGACGCCATGCGGCTGCTGCTGGACGACATCGCCAAGCGCTATCCCGACCGCATCATCATCTTCGATTCGCCGCCCTTGCTGCTCACCACCGAGGCGCGGGTGCTGGCCACGCAGGTGGGCCAGGTCGTGATGGTGGTACAGGCCGAGAAAACCTTGCGCGCCGACGTGCAGCGCGCGCTGGCGACGATCGAAGCGTGTCCGGTGCGGATGATGCTCCTGAACATGTCGCGCGCCGGCTCGCCGGCCGGCGACGGGTACGGCTACGGGCACGGGTATGCATACGGCGGCGCGGGCGATCAGCAGCCGGCCGCCTGATGATGGCCATCGTGGCGCGCGCGAAGCCTGAACGTCGACATCCGCGCCCCGCGGCGGTCGATCGCTTCGGGTTGACCGTCCTCGGCTTGCTGAGCCTGGCGATGGTCGACGCCAACGCACAGCCCGACGGGGGCGGCGATGCCAGCCGGCCGTTCTCGATCACGCCGAACGTGTCCGTCAACGAGACGCTGACCAACAACGCCAACCTGAGCGCCACCGACCGGCGGCCCGATCTCATCTCGCAGGTCGCTCCCGGCGTGCAGATGCGCAGTGCCGCGGGCTGGGCACAGGGATTCCTCAACTACTCGCTGGTCGGCGTCACCTACGCGCGCAGCACGGCGTCTGATTCGGTGCAGCAGTCGCTCGAGACCGCCGTCGAGACGCAGGCCCTCGATCATCACCTGTTCGTGGACGCGAACGCCAGCATCTCGCGCCAGAACATCACGGCCTTCGGGACGCAGACGCCGGATGCCGCCCTGCACAGCGACAACCAGACCCAGGTGTCGTCCCTGGCCGTCACGCCGTACCTGCAGGGCATCCTGGCCGGCAACGTCGCCTATCGGCTGGGCGCCGATTATTCGATCATGCACAGCGCCTCCGGCGCGATCGGCAATTCGACCAACTCCGGCGGCAGTGCCCACCTGGGGACGGCCCGCACGACGGCCCTCATCGGCTGGGGCCTGGACATCTCGGACGAGGAGACCCACTTCAGCCTCGGTCGAGACACCACCACCAAGAGCGCCGTCGGCTCCCTGGTCTTCAGCCCGGATGGCGAGCTGCAGTTCACGCTGCGCGGCGGCCGCGAGGCCACCGATGTCCAGACGCTCAACCTCAAATACGACACGACCTACGGCGGCACCCTGCGCTGGATGCCTTCGGAACGCACGACGCTGGTACTGCAGGACGACAAGCGCTACTTCGGCAACGCCTACGCGCTGACGTTCCAGCATCGGACCGCGCACACGGTGTGGGCCATCAGCGATACCCGCCAGGTCATCAACAACGGCTCCGCGGCATCTCAAGGCCAGTTGATGACGGCGTTCGAGCTGCTCTACCTGCAGCTGGCGTCCAAGTACCCGGATCCGGTCACCCGGGCCAACCAGGCGCTGCTCGAACTGCAGGCGCTGGGCCTGAATCCGCTGGTGGTGGTGCCCTCGGGATTCCTGACCAATGCCGTCTCCTTGCAGCGCAACCTGTCGCTCTCGGTCGCCTACATCGGCCTGCGAACCAACGTGTTGCTGTCGGCCCAGCAGGGCAACACCAGCCGCCTGGATCCCCTGTCCACCGCGGTCGATTCGCTGGCCGACGGCAGTTCGATCCGCCAGCGTTCCGCCTCGCTCTCGGCCTCTCATCGCTTGACCCCGGTGAGCTCGGCCAACCTGGGTCTGACCGAGTCCCGGACGCTCGATCGCATCACCGGCAGCCGCGTCGCCCTGCGAACCTTCACGGTCAACTGGATCACCCAGCTTGGCTTGCGCACGAACTTCTCGCTGGGCGCGCGCCGCACCATTTCCTTCGGCGACTCCAGCTACACGGAATCGGCGCTGCTCGCCACTCTCTCATTGCAGATCTGACGAATGTACGAAGCCTTCTATGGGCTGACCAGCAAGCCCTTCCTGCTGAGTCCCGACCCCAATTTCTATTTCGGCAGCAAGCAGCACAGCCGGGCGCGGGCCTACCTCGAGTACGGCATCTCGTGCAATGAGGGCTTCGTCATCGTCACCGGCGAGATCGGAGCCGGCAAGACCACCATCCTGCGCACGCTGATCGAAGGCATGCATGGCAGCAACGTCATCATCGGCCAGCTGGTGACGACGCAGCTGGACGCCGAGGACACGCTGCGCATGGTGGGCGCGGCCTTCGGCTTCAACGTCAAAGGCATCCCGAAGTCCGAGCTGCTGATCGCGCTCGAGGCCTTCCTGCTCAGCAAGGTGAGCAAGGGGCAGCACTGCCTGCTGATCGTCGACGAGGCGCAGAACCTGACGATGCGCGCCGTCGAGGAACTGCGCATGCTGTCGAATTTCCAGTTCGGCAACAAGGCGCTTCTGCAGAGCTTCCTGATCGGCCAGCCCGAGTTCCGCGAGATCCTGCGGCGCCCGGAGATGGAGCAGTTCCGCCAGCGTGTCGCGGCCACCTGCCACATCGGGCCGCTCAATGGCGACGAGACGCGCGGCTACATCCAGCATCGCCTGAAGTGCGCCGGATCGACCGGCGCTCCCTCGTTCGACGACCAGGCCTTCGTGGCCATCTACGAGGCCAGCGGCGGCATTCCACGCCGCATCAATTCCATCTGCGATCGGCTGTTGCTGCTCGGCTTCCTGAACAGCCGCACGCACCTGAGCGTCGAGGACGTCGCCGAGGTCGTCAAGGACTTCGCGACCGAGACCACCATCGACATCGAGCTGGACGTCGGCGGCGAACGCGGCGAAGCCAACGCGCTGCGCAGCGCGCCGCGCCACAACGGCCATGACGTGATGGCCGACCTGTCTCGCATCGGACTCGACCCCGAGCTCGCCGGCCGACTCACCCGACACCTGACCGCGCTCGTGGCGGAGCAGGGCCAGGCCCAGCTGCAGCGTGTCGAGGCCAGCATGCTGCGGGTCGAACGGCTCAGCCAGAACACGCTGGCGACCCTGCTGAAACTGGTCAGTGCGGTCAAGACGCCGCCGGCCCAGGACGAGAATCCGTCATGAGCGCCGGATCCGCTTCGAGCGCGCTCGGGCCGGTGATGTGCGTCGTGGGCGCGCGCCCGAACTTCATGAAGATGGCGCCGATCCTGCGCGCGCTGGCGTCACACGCGCCCGGCCTGCGAGCGATGCTGGTGCACACCGGCCAGCACTACGATCGCGACATGAGCGACCGGCTGTTCACCGATCTCGGGCTGCCGCGGCCCGACATCAATCTCGATGTCGGTTCGGGCACCCATGCGGTGCAGACGGCCGACGTGATGCGCCGCTTCGAGCCGGCGCTCGACGAGCATCGTCCCAGCTGCGTGATCGTCGTGGGCGATGTCAATTCGACGCTGGCCTGCACGCTGGTGGCGGTCAAGAAGAACGTGCCGGTGGTGCACGTCGAAGCCGGCCTGCGCAGCTACGACCGCAAGATGCCCGAGGAGATCAACCGCGTCCTCACCGACCAGGTGGCCGACCGCCTCTACATCACCGAGCGCAGCGCAGGCGACAACCTGAAGCGCGAAGGCGTCGCACCGGAGCGCATCTGCTTCGTCGGCAACGTGATGATCGACTCCCTGCTCGCCAACCGCGAGCATGCGCAAAGCCCGCGGGACACGCTGCGCGCGTGCGGCATCGATCCGGCCCTGCTGTCCGCCCACGGGCGCTTTGGTGTCGTGACCCTGCACCGGCCGTCGAACGTCGACGACGCGCAGGTGCTTGGCCGCGTGCTGGACGTTCTCGCCGAGGTTGCCGAACGCCTGCCGCTGGTCTTCGTGCAGCACCCGCGCACGCGCGGCAACATCGAACGTTTCGGCCTGGCCGGGCGCATCGATCCACAGCGCGTGGTGCTGCTGCCGCCGCAGGGCTATCTCGAGATGCTGGGCCTGATGGCCGAGGCCACGCTGGTATTGACCGACTCGGGCGGCCTGCAGGAGGAGACGACGGCGCTGGGCGTCCCGTGCCTGACCTTGCGGGCCAATACCGAGCGGCCGATCACCGTGGAAGAGGGCACCAATACGATGGTCGGCGACGATCGCGTCGCCATCCTGCAATGCGTCGACGAGATCCTGCAAGGCCGCGGCAAGCAAGGGCGCACGCCCGAATTCTGGGACGGGCGCGCGGCCGAACGCATCGCCACCGATCTGGCCCGGTGGTTGGCCGAGCCCGGCCACCACGTCTGAGCCCACAGCCATGCCGCCGGACACGATCGTCAATGCCATGACCATCGACGTGGAGGACTACTTCCAGGTCTCCGCGTTCGCGCCCTACATCCCGCGAAGCGAATGGGGCGAGCGCGAATGCCGCGTCGAACGCAACGTCGGCCGGCTGCTCGAGATCCTGGCGGCGCACGACACCAAGGCGACCTTCTTCACGCTGGGCTGGATCGCCGAACGCTATCCCGAGCTGATCCGGCGCATCGTGCGCGAAGGCCACGAGCTGGCCAGCCACGGCTACGGACACCAGCGCGCCAGCGACCTCACCGAAGCCGAGTTCCTGGAGGACATCCGCCGCGCCAAGGGCATCCTCGAGGACCTGGGCGGCTGCGCGGTCGCCGGCTACCGGGCACCGAGCTTCTCCATCGGCACGGCCAACCTGTGGGCCTTCGACTGCCTGTCGCGCGCCGGCTACCGTTACAGCTCCAGCATCTATCCGATCCGCCACGATCACTACGGCATGCCGGACGCGCCGCGCTTCGCCTACCGCGTCAAGCCCGAGCTGCTGGAGGTGCCCATCACCACGCTGCGCGTGTTGCAGCGCAACCTGCCCTCGAGCGGGGGCGGCTACTTCCGGCTGCTGCCATATCCCGTCTCGCGCTGGATGATCAAGCGCGTGCACGAGGTCGACCGGCAGGCGGCCGTGTTCTATTGCCATCCCTGGGAGTTCGACGTCGACCAGCCGCGCATCGCCGGCATCGACGCACGCACGCGCTTCCGGCACTACGTCAACATCGACCGGATGGAGAACCGGCTGATAGGGCTGCTGGGCGACTTCAAGTGGGGCCGCATGGACGACATCTTCCTCAAGGCCGGGACGGCGACGGGGCGGGCCCTCAATTGATGGCCGCCGCCTTGCAGCTCAAGCGGCTGGACAGGCACGACCGCGCGGCCGTCGCGGCGTGGGATGCGTTCGTGGCGACATGTCCGGCCGCGACCTTCTTCCATCGCGCCGGCTGGCAGCGGATCCTGGCCGACGTCTTCCGCCACGACACCTACTTCCTGTACGCGGAGCTCGATGGCCAGCTCGCCGGCGTGCTGCCGCTGGCCCACGTCGACAGCCTGCTGTTCGGCAATTCGCTGGTCAGCCTGCCGTTTGGCGTCTATGGAGGCGTGGCCGCCGCTACCGAAGCGGTTGCGGTCGCGCTCGAAAAGGAAGCCGCGCGGCTGGGGCGCAACCTCGGCGTGGATCACCTCGAGCTGCGCAATGTCGCGCGACGCCATGCCGACTGGCCGCTGCAGGATCTGTACGTCACGTTCCGCCGCGAGATCCTGCCCGACGAGGAAGCCAACATGCTGGCCATTCCGCGCAAGCAGCGGGCGATGGTGCGCAAGGGCGCCAAGAACGGCTTGCGCGGCGAGGTCGACGACGGCGTCGAGCGCTTCTTCGCGCTGTATGCGGACAACGTGCACCGGCACGGCACGCCGGCGATGCCCAAGAAGTACTTCAAGGCGCTGCTCGACGAGTTCGGTGACGACTGCGAGGTGCTGACCGTCGTGGCGCCCGATGGCCGCGCGCTCAGCAGCGTCCTGAGCTTCTACTTCCGCGATGAGGTGCTGCCGTACTACGCCGGCGACGACGTGCTGGCGCGCGACCTGGCCGCCAACGACTTCAAGTACTGGGAGCTGATGCGGCGGGCGTGCGCGCGCGGCCTGAAGGTCTTCGACTATGGCCGCAGCAAGCAGGGCACCGGCTCGTACTCGTTCAAGAAGAACTGGGGCTTCGAGCCGGCGCCGCTGCACTACGAATACCAGCTCTACAAGCGGGAGGCGATTCCGCAGAACAACCCGTCGAACGCGAAGTACAAGCTGATGATCGAGACCTGGCGCCGCCTGCCGATCGGCGTGGCCAACTGGCTCGGCCCCTTCGTCGTGCGCAACCTCGGATGACCGCTGCCTTGCCTCCGTCGTCGACGGTCCGCCTGAGCCGGCCCGCACCGGGCGACGCCTGGAGCATGGCCTTGCCGGCGCTGGCGCTGGCCATGGCAGCCGTGGTGCTGTTGTACTGGTCGACGGCGGCTGGCATGGTGGGCATCTGGATCCGGTCGGCCACCTTCATGCACGCCTTCCTGGTGCCGCCCATCTCCGCCTGGCTGCTCTGGCGCGAGCGTGACCGCCTCGCGACCATCACGCCGCGGCCGAACGCCTGGATCCTGCTGCCCCTGGCGGCGGTCGCCATGCTTTGGCTTCTGGGCGAGCTCGCGGCCGTCAACGCCCTCACGCAACTGGCCTTCACGGCGATGGTGGTGCTGTCGGTGCCCGCCGTGCTGGGAACCCGTTTCGCGCGCGCGGCTGCGTTCCCGCTCGCTTTCCTGTTCTTCGCCGTGCCGCTGGGCGAATTCCTGCTGCCCACGCTGATGCAGATGACCGCCGATTTCACCGTCGCCGCGTTGCGCCTGACGGGCATACCGGTGTTCCGCGAAGGCCTGATGTTCGTCATCCCCTCGGGGCAGTGGTCGGTGGTCGAGGCGTGCAGCGGCGTGCGCTACCTGATCGCCTCGTTCATGGTGGGCACCTTGTACGCCTACCTGATGTACAGCTCGACCCGGCGCCGCCTGATCTTCATGGGGGTCTCGCTGCTGATGCCCTTGCTGGCCAACTGGGTGCGCGCCTACATGATCGTGATGCTGGGCCACCTGTCGGACAACCGCATCGCCACCGGTGTCGATCACCTGATTTACGGCTGGGTGTTCTTCGGTGTCGTGATCTTCCTGCTGTTCGCCACGGGCCTGCGCTGGTCGGAGCCGCTGCCGCCCCGTACCGCGGCGCCCGAGCTGATGGCGTCCGGCGGCGATCCGCCTTCGAGCGCGGACAAGCGGGGGACGCTTGGCGTGGTCGCGGCGCTGATCCTGCTGGTTGCGGTGCCGCCGGGAATCCTGCACGAACTGGGCCAACACGAATCGACGGCCACGCCCCAGCTGGTGGCGCCGGCGACGCTGGGGCCGGGCTGGTCCGCCGGTGCCGGCGATCCGGGCGCCGAATGGAAGCCCAGGCTGGACAACCCGTCCGCCCTGGTCGACACCGTCTATCGGAAAGAGGGGCTGCCGCCCGTCGGGCTCTACGTGGCCTACTACCGTCAGCAGGGCGGCATGCGCAAGCTCAGCGACGCGAATGCACTGCTGGCCCAGAGCGAGGACAAGCGCTGGTCGCGCGTCCTCGAGGGCCGGCAGCACCTGGCCATCGCCACCGGGGCCGTCGACCTGCGCACCGCCGAACTGCACCGCCGCGACGAACTGGCCGGTGGCAGCGGCAGCAGCGTGTCGGCCTGGCAGGTCTACTGGGTCGGCGGCCGCTTCACCAGCAGCGATGCGCTGGCCAAGGCCTACGTGGCGATCGACCGCCTGCTCGGTCGCGGCGACGACTCCGCCGAGCTCATCGTCTACGTCAGCGGCGCGACGCCGGAAGCGGCCGACCAGGCCTTGCACACATTCGTCGGCGAGAACTTCGGCCTGCTCGACACAGCCCTGGCACAGACCTGGAGGCGCCGATGACCGCGCGCCCGATGAACGAGAAGCGGCCCCTGATCCTGCACGTGATCCACCACTTGATGACGGGCGGGATGGAGAACGGACTGGTCAACCTGATCAACAACCTGCCGCCCTCGAGCTACCGCCACAAGATCGTCTGCATCGAGGACTACTCCGATTTCCGCAACCGCCTGACCGATCGCGAGACCGAGGTCATGGCCATGCAGCGCTCGCGCATCGGCACCTGGCGGCTGCGCTACCGGCTGTTCCGCATGTTTCGCCAGCTCAAGCCTGCCATCGTGCATTCGCGCAACAAGTCGGGACTGGACGCGCTGCTGCCCGCGCGGCTGGCCGGCGTGCCGCATTGCGTGCACGGCGAACACGGCTGGGACGTGCACGACCTGGACGGCCTGAGCGTCAAGGAACGCTTGCTGCGCCGGTTGCATGCGCCGTTCGTCGAGCGCTACGTGACCGTGTCGCGCGGCCTGCGCGACTACCTTGTCGAACGCGTCGGCATCCGGCCCGAGCGCATCACCACCATCTGCAATGGCGTCGACACGGCCAAGTTCCGGCCCGCCGATCGGAAGCCGGCAGGCGTGCTGCCCGCGCCTTTGTCGGACGACGGCCTGGTCATCATCGGCACCGTCGGTCGATTGCAACCGGTCAAGGACCAGCGTACGCTTCTCGGGGCGTTCGCCGACGTGGTGCGCGAGTCGGGCGGAGCTGCCGCCAAGGCGCGGCTGCTGGTGGTGGGCGACGGCCCGCTGCGCGAGGCGCTGGAGCAGCAGGCGCACGCGCTGGGCATCGCGCACCTGACCTGTTTCGCGGGAGACCGCAGCGACGTCGCGCAACTGCTGCAATGCATGGACGTCTTCGTGCTGCCATCGCTGGCCGAGGGCATCTCCAACACCGTGCTGGAGGCCATGGCGACGGGGCTGCCGGTGGTCGCGACGCGGGTCGGGGGCAATGTGGAACTGGTGCGGGACGGCGAGAACGGCGCGCTGTTCGAGGCGGGCGACGCGGCGGCCCTGGAGCGCGTGCTCGCGGGCTATCTCGTCGACCCGATCACCCGAGGGCGACACGGCGAGCGGTCGCGTCAACTGGCCGTCGACAGCTTCAGCCTGGAAGCCATGGTGGAAGGCTATCGCGGCGCCTACGAGCGGCTGATGCACGGCCGCTGAGGCGATGGCGCTGGGACAATGCAATGCAGAACCCGGGAGCAGGTCGCCGACGCGCCCCGGGTCCAGAATGATCGGAAGACGACATGTGTGGAATTGCCGGCATATTGGATGCGCAGGGATCGGGCGAGATCGATCGCGAGGCGTTGGCGCGGATGAACCAGGCGCAACACCATCGCGGCCCGGACGAGGGCTCGGTGCACGTGGAGCCGGGCGTCGGCCTCGCACATCGGCGCCTGTCCATCATCGACCTGTCGACCGGCCAGCAGCCGCTGTTCAACGAGGACGGCTCCGTCGTGGTGGTGTTCAACGGCGAGATCTACAACTACCAGTCGCTGATTCCCGAGCTGCAGGCGTTGGGCCACGTGTTCCACACCCGCAGCGACACCGAGGTCATCGTCCACGCCTGGGAGGCCTGGGGTCCGGACTGCGTCAAGCGCTTTCGCGGCATGTTCGCGTTCGCGCTGTGGGATCGCAACCAGCAGACGCTGTTTCTCGCCCGTGACCGGCTGGCCGTCAAGCCGCTTTACTACGCCTGGCTGGCCGACGGCCGCTTCGTCTTCGGCTCCGAGCTGAAGGCGCTGCTGGCCCATGGCGGGCTGGCACGCGACCTCGACCCGGCCGCGGTGGAGGAGTACTTCGCGCTCGGCTACGTCGCCGAGCCGCGCACCATCTTCCGCCAGGCCCGCAAGCTGTCGCCCGCCCACACGCTGCTGGTGCGGCGCGGCGATCGCGCCGCTGAGCCGCAGTCCTACTGGGACGTCTCCTTCGAACTGGACAACCGGATCGGCCTCGGCGATGCCTGCGCCGAACTGCGCCATCGCCTGGAGGAGTCGGTGCGCCTGCGCATGATCTCCGAGGTGCCGCTGGGCGCCTTCCTGTCCGGCGGCGTCGATTCCAGCGCGGTGGTGGCCACCATGGCGGGCCTGACGGACGGCAAGGTCAACACCTGCTCGGTCGCGTTCGACGACCCGGCCTTCGACGAGGCCGAGTTCGCGCAGACCGTCGCCGATCGCTACCGCACCAACCACCATGTGGAGACGGTGCGCAGCGACGATTTCGACCTCATCGACATGCTGGCGCGCCAGTACGACGAGCCCTTCGCGGACAGCTCGGCCATCCCCACCTACCGGGTGTGCCAGCTCGCACGCAAGCATGTCACCGTGGCCTTGTCCGGGGATGGCGGCGACGAGACCTTCGGCGGCTACCGGCGCTACCGCATGCACCTGTTCGAGGAACGCTTCCGCTCGGCGCTGCCGCTGGCCATGCGCCGGCCGATCTTCAACACGCTGGGCCGGGCCTACCCGAAGGCGGACTGGGCGCCGCGCGTCTTCCGCGCCAAGACCACCTTCCAGGGCATGGCGCGCACTTCCGTCGAGGCGTACTTCCATTCGATGTCGCTGCTTTCCACCCCGATGCGCGAGCGCCTGTTCAGCGGCCGCTTCAAGAGCGAACTGGCAGGCTACAGCGCCGAACAGGTGTTCGAGCGCCACGCCGCGAACGCGCCGACGGACGACCCGCTGGCCCTGATCCAGTACCTGGACATGAAGACCTACCTGGTGGGCGACATCAACACCAAGGTCGACCGCGCCAGCATGGCCAACTCGCTCGAAGTGCGCGAGCCGCTGATGGATCACGAGCTGGTCGAGTGGATGGCCACCTTGCCCTCGTCGCTGAAGATTCGCGGCCAGGAGGGCAAGTACCTGCTCAAGAAGGCGATGGAACCGCAGTTGCCCGACGGCATCCTCTACCGTCCGAAGATGGGCTTCGCGGTGCCGCTGGCGCGCTGGTTCCGCGGCCCGTTGAAGCAGCGCGTGCGCGACGCCATCCTCGGGCCGCGGCTGGCCGACACCGGCTGGTTCGACCGCGAGTATCTCCAGCACCTGATCGACGCCCACCAGTCGGGCTCGCGCGACTACAGCGCGCCGTTGTGGACGCTGATGATGTTCGAGGCCTTCCTGCGCAACGTGCTGGACGACCTGCCCTTGGCCACGCCGGCGCCGCAACGCGAAGCGGTGGTGCAGCCATGAGCGTCCGCGTGGCCGCGCCCGAAGGCACAGGCGGCAGGGCGGAGGCCGCCCGGTGAGCCTGCGCATCCTGCACGTGTTCGACCATTCCTTGCCGCTGCACAGCGGCTACACCTTCCGCTCGCTCGCGATCCTGCGCGCGCAGCGCGCCCGTGGATGGAACACGCTCCACGTGACGACGCCCAAGCAGGGCCGTTCGACGGTGGACGGGGAAGAGGTGGGCGATTGGCACTTCCATCGCACGCCCAGCGAGGGCAACGAAGGCCCGCTGGCCCAGATGAAGCTGACCGCTTCGCGGCTGCAGCAGATCGTGCAGGCGACCCGGCCCGACGTGATCCACGCCCATTCGCCGGTGCTCAATGCCTTGCCCAGCCTGTGGGTGGGGCGGCGCGCCCGCGTGCCGGTCGTCTACGAGGTGCGCGCCTTCTGGGAGGACGCGTCCGTCGACCATGGCAGCACGACGGAAGGCAGCCTGCGCTACCGTACCTCGCGCGCGCTGGAATCATTCGCTCTGCGGCGCGCCGACCACGTCACCACGATCTGCGAGGGGCTGCGCAACGACATCGCGGCACGCGGCATTCCGGCACGACGCATCCAGGTCATCCCGAACGCGGTCGACGTCTCCGCCTTCAACTTCGGTGCGCTGCCCGATCCCGAGCTGCGCCGTTCGCTGGGCCTCGAGGGCGCGGTGGTGCTGGGCTTCTGCGGCTCGTTCTATGCCTACGAAGGCATCTCGCTGCTGATAGACGCGGCCCAACGCATGCTGCCGCGGCATCCCAACCTGCGCGTGCTGCTGGTGGGCGGCGGGCCGCAGGAAGACAACCTGAGGGCACAGGTGGCGCGGCTGGGGCTGTCCGAGCAGGTGATCTTCATCGGACGCGTGCCTCAGGCCGAGGTGCAGCGCTACTACGACTTGATCGACGTGCTCGCCTATCCGCGGCTGTCGATGCGGCTGACCGAGCTCGTGACACCCCTGAAGCCCCTGGAGGCGATGGCGCAGGGCCGCATGTTCGTGGCCTCGGATGTCGGTGGCCACCGCGAGCTGGTGCGCGACGGCGTCACCGGTTTCCTGTTTCCCGCCGGTGATGCCGCGGCGCTCGAAGCGGCGCTCGAGGCGATGCTGGCGCGGCGCGAGCTCTGGCCGCAGATCCGCGACCAGGCGCGCCGCTTCGTCGAGTCCGAGCGAACCTGGACGGCCAGCGTGGCGCGCTACGACGACGTGTACGACAGTGCGCTGAAGCGATTCGGCCGCTCTGTCGCCGCGGCCGGCTGAGGCGATCGGAACCCAAAGAGCGCGCCGATGGACATCCTGTACCTTTGCCACCGATTCCCGTATCCGCCGCAGAACGGCGGCAAGATCCGCTCGTTCAACATGATCCGCCACCTGTCCGCGCAAGGACACCGCGTGACCGTGTGCTCGCCGGTGCGCTCCGCGGCAGAGGCACGAGAGGGCGCCGCGATCGCGCCGTTCTGCACATCCTATGAGATGGCGCCGGTGCGAGATTCCGTGCAGGCGCTGCGCATGCTCGCGCGCCTGCCGCTGCCGACGCCGTCGTCGATGGGCTTCTTCCATTCGAACCGGCTCCAGCGCCGCGTGCGCGAACTGCTGGCGCAGCAACGCTGGGATCTGATCGTCGTCCACTGCTCCTCCGTGGCGCACTACGTGGAGCACGTGCGCGACGTGCCCAAGATCCTCGATTTCTGCGACATGGATTCGCAGAAGTGGCTCGAGTACGCCAACTACAAGCCGTTTCCGCTGTCGCTGGGCTACCGCCTGGAAGGCCGCAAGATGGCGGCGGCCGAACGGCGCCTGGCGCGGCGCTTTGACCTGTCCACCGTGACGACGCGCGCCGAATGGCAGACGCTCGAGGCCTTCGGCACCGGCGCCGCCACCGACTGGTTCCCGATGGGCGTCGATGCCGACTACTTCTGCCCCGCGGACGAGGACTACGACGCCGACACCATCAGCTTCATCGGCCGCATGGACTACTACCCGAACGAGGAGTGCATGGCCCGCTTCTGCAGCCAGGCCTGGCCGCTGCTCAAGGCGCGCCGGCCCGCGTTGAAGCTGCTGATCGTCGGCGCCGACCCGTCGCTCGAGGTGCGGCGGCTGGGCGAGCTGCCGGGGGTCACGGTCACCGGCTCGGTGCCGGACGTGCGGCCGTTCGTGCGCCGTTCTGCCCTGATGGTGGCGCCGCTGAAGATCGCGCGCGGCACCCAGAACAAGATCCTCGAGGCCATGGCGATGGGCGTGCCCGTGGTCACCAGCAGCGTCGCCGCGGGTGGCGTCGATGCCCAGGCGCCGGCGCACCTGCTGGTCGCCGACAGTCCCGACGAGCTGTGTGCCGCCGTCCTGCGCGTCATCGAGCAGCCCGACGAGCGCATGCGCCTGTCCCTGGCGGGCCGCGAACGCGTGCTGAGCCACCATTCCTGGGCGCAGTCCATGCAGCGCCTGGACCGCATGATCGAGCGCTGCATTGCCGGCTTCGGCGCCGGCAGGCTGGCCGCGGCGCAGGGGCAGGCGGGATGACGATGGCCACGTCGGGCGGCCGGCTGCGTACGCTGCTGTTCTCCACGCTGTTTCCAAGCAGCGTCCGGCCGGGCCACGGCATCTTCGTGCAGACCCGGCTGCGCGAGCTGCTGGCCACCGGTGCCGTCGATGTGCGCGTGGTGGCACCGGTGCCGTGGTTCTTCTCGTCCCATCCGCGCTTCGGCGACTATGCCTTGCACGCCCGCACGCCGCGCCGCGAGACGCTGATGGGCGTCGACGTGCGCCATCCGCGCTACGCGCTGCCGCCCAAGGTCGGCATGACGGTGGCGCCGTTGATGCTTGCGCTTGGCGCGGTGCCGGCGATTCGCGAGCTTCTCGCCGAGGGCTTCGACTTCGACCTCATCGACGCGCACTACTATTACCCCGACGGCGTGGCGGCGGCCCTGTTGTCGCGATGGTTCGGCAAGCCGCTGGTCGTGACGGCCCGCGGTTCCGACATCAACCTGATCGCGCAATATCGATGGCCGCGCCGGATGATGCAGTGGGCCGCGCGCCGGGCCGCCGCATCGATCGGCGTCAGCAAGGCGCTGGCCGACGCCATGGCCGAGTGGGACATCGGACGGGAGAAACTGCACGTCATGCGCAACGGGGTCGACCTCGAACGTTTCCGGCCGCTGCCGCAAGACGAGGCGCGCGCCCGCCTGGGCCTGCAAGGCCGCCCGCTGCTGGTGTCGGTCGGCAACCTGGTGCCATTGAAGGGCCACGACCTGACGATCGCCGCCTTCGCGCGCGTCCTGCCCGAGTATCCCGAGGCGCAACTCGCGCTGGTGGGCGCCGGCGCGGAGCGCGAACGCCTGGAGGCGCAGGTGCGCGCGCTGGGCCTGCAGGGCAGGGTGGTGTTCGCCGGCAGCGTCGAGAACGCCGAGCTGCCGGACTGGTTCAGTGCGGCGGACCTGTCGATCCTGTCGTCCAGCCGCGAGGGCCTGCCCAACGTGCTGCTGGAGTCGATGGCGTGCGGCGCGCCGGTGGTCGCGACCCGGGTCGGCGGCACGCGCGAGGTCGTCACCGATGCGGTGGCAGGCCGGCTGGTGGAGCGGCGCGACGCCGAGCACATCGCCGCCGCGATCAAGGACGTGCTGCAGGCCCGGCCCAGCCGTGACCGCGTGCGGGACTGCGCCAGCCAGTTCAGCTGGCAGGCGACCAGCCAGGCCCAGCTGAGCCTGTTCCGGACGATCGCGCAGGGAGCCCGCCATGCGTGACCTCATCCTGCTGGGGATGGTGCTGGCGGCGCTGCCTTTCGCCTGCCGCCACACCTGGGTCGGCATCCTGCTGTGGACCTGGATCAGCATCATGAATCCGCACCGGCTGGCCTGGGGCTTCGCGATGAACATGCCGTTCGCGGCGATGGCCGCAGGCGCCACGGTGATCTCGCTGTTGATCACCAAGGACAAGGTGCGCCTGGTCGCCAATCCGGCGGTGATCGCGCTCATCCTGCTGACCTTGTGGATGGTGGTGACCACGATGTTCGCGATCTACCCCGATGAATCCTGGGCCGACCTCAAGCGCACGTTCAAGATCCAGGCCATGACGCTGATGGCCATCGCGGCCTTGCGCGAGCGGCGCCACATCGAGCTGTTCATCTGGGTCAACGCACTGTCGCTGGGCTTCTACGGGTTCAAGGGCGGCCTGTTCACCGTCCTGACCGGCGGCGCGCAGCGGGTGTGGGGGCCGCCGGGCGGCTTCATCGAAGGCAACAACGAGGTGGGCCTCGCGCTGGTGATGGTCATCCCGATGATGAATTACCTGCGCGTGGTCAGCACGCGCCGCTGGGTGCGGCTGTCCCTGGCGGCGCTGATGCTGTTCACGGCCTTCGCGGTGCTGGGCACGCAATCGCGCGGCGCCTTCCTCGCCATCTCGGCGATGGGCCTGGTGCTGTGGTGGCGCTCGAAGGAAAAGGCGCTGGCGGCGATCGTCATCGGGATGACCGGCCTGGCCCTGACCGCCTTCATGCCGGCCTCATGGGAGGAGCGGATGCAGACCATCGGGGCGACGAACCAGGATGCTTCCGTCATGGGCCGCATCAACGCCTGGCAGATGACCTTCCACCTGGCCAACGATCGACCGCTGGGCGGGGGCTTCTTCATCTACACGCCGGAGGTCTTCGGCAAGTACGCGCCGGTGCCCGACGACGTCCACGCCGCGCACAGCATCTACTTCCAGATCCTGGGCGAGCACGGCTACGTGGGGCTGGTGCTGTTCCTGATGGTCGGCGCCTTCACCTACGCGACGGCCATGAAGATCCGCAAGGAGGCGCGCAAGCGCGAGGACGCGCAGTGGCTCTACCACCTGGCCGGCATGATGCAGGTCTCGATGATCGGCTACGCGGTGGGGGGCTCGTTCCTCAGCCTGGCCTACTTCGACCTGCCCTACAACGTGATGGTGATCCTGGTCGTGGGCCTGCGCTGGTTGCAGGACAAGGAACGTGTGACGGAGGAGGTGGGTGCCTTCGGCGCCGCACGGCCGATGACCAGCGAGCTGCGCCGGCGTCCGCGCCGCCCGGCGGCCTGAGCACCCGAGAACGAAGCTGCGTTCAGCGCAGGCGCCGGCGCCAGGGTGCGCTCAGGCTGGCGGCTTTTTCGCGCGCCGCCGCAAGGACGCCCCGCGCCGATCGGAGGTTGCAGGCGAGCACGCCGATGCGCTCGCGCCGATGGCTCATCCAGGCGCTCTTGTAGGCGTCGTCGCCGGTCAGGTAGTCGATCTCCACCACCTTGTCCTGTTCCAGGGCCTGCTCGAACATGTGTGCCGACAGGACCGTGCCGGCGGACCACTTCGCATAGTCCTCGTCGTAGGCCAGCTTGAAGATGTAGGCCCGTCGGGCGATGGTGAACCAGAACTGCGCCGCGATCGGCTTGCCTTCGACGCTGGCCAGCCCCAGGCGCAGCCAGCCGCGTTGCGCGCACAGGCGGGCCCAGCCGCGCACGAAGCCGGGGTAGGGCTCGGCCTGCTTCCAGCTGCGGTTGTAGATCGCGTCCCAGGCGTCCATGCCGCGTTCGACATCGGCAGGAGCCGTGATCACCTCGATGCTGCCCGACGCGCGCAGCTTCTTGGCCTTGCGCGCCAGCGTGTTGCGCACCTTGGAATCGCGCCCGGCGATGAAGGCGTCGTAGGCCAGGCCCTCGCAAGGAAGCGTCCAGTTGCCGAACGCGAAATAGTGCCTGGCGTACCAGCCCTGCGAGCGCAGCGCCTCGAGCAGCGCGCTGGTGTCGTCCGACTCCCCGGCCAGGGGCGAGAACTGGACGGTCGCGATGCGCGGGCGCGCGGACGACAGCTCCCGGACGATGTCGCCCATGGCCGCCACGCGGTCGCCCGGCAGGCAGGCCAGCGGCGAGTAGAGCGAGGCGTAGTAGTTGTTCAGGGCGGCGCAGCGCGACGGCGTCGCCGGGTCCTGGCCGAGCAGCATCAGCCGTTCGCCGTCCCTGCCGCCGCTCAGCGCCAGGATGCGCGCATCGTCGTCGACCACCTGGTCGATGAAGTGATGCACCCAGTCGCTGGACGCGAAGGGGTTCACCGGATTCGAGGGCGCGTCCAGCAGGGCGGCGCGGGCCGCGACGTATCCGAGGGCGTCTGCCTTGGTCAGGACGTGCATCGGGGCGCCTTGCGGTTGTCGTGTCGCACGGGGCTGCTCAGGTCAGGCGTCCGAGCCTGGGCTGATGCGACTGGATCCACTGCTCCAGCATCATGAGGATCCAGATCATCTCGCCGTAGTACCCGGGGTGAGACTCGAGCCGTTCGTCGAGCAGCTCCTTGATGAACTCCGGCCGGATGATGCCGCGCGTCGACAGGCTGCCCAGCGAATCGGCCGCCAGCCGCCGCAAGCCGTCGTGGCGCGTGGCCCAGACGCCGAACGGCAGGCCGAAGCCCTGCTTCTTCTTCGTGATCGTGGCGTCGGGCAGGAAGCCGCGCAAGGCTTGCTTGAAGAACCAGCGCAACTGCAGGCCCTTGACCTTGAAGCGCGGCGGCATGCGCAGCGCATAGGCGAGCAGGCGCGGATCCAGCATTGGAAAGCCGACCGAGACCTGGGCCAGCTCGGTCGTGCCGCAGACCTTGGGCAGGTCGGTTTCGGCCAGCGTGTAGTGCCAGTCGAAGGCGAGCATGCGATTGACCAGGTCGCCCGTGACGGCGTGGCTCCAGATCTCGCGTTGCTGCCGTGCCGGCGCCGCGGTGTCGATGCCTTCGAGAAAGTCCGGCGTGAAGATGTTGGCGATGCCCAGCGAGTTCAGCAGGTTCCAGCGGTGCATGCGATCGGGCATCGGCACGCGTGCCTGCTCGATGTAGCTCGCGCCCTTGCGCAGCAGCGGCGCCTTGGCGACCGCCGGCAGGCCGAAGATCGGCTCCAGCAGGCCGCTGCGCATGGCGCGGGGGACGGCATCCCAGGCGCCGAAGATCTTCTGTTTCGCATAGCGGCTGTTGCCGCCGAACAGCTCGTCGCCGCCGTCGCCGGCGAGCAGGCGGGTGACGCCGTCGTCGTGCGCCACGCGGGCGCAGAAGTAGGCCGGCACGGCGGAGGAGTTGCCGAAGGGCTGGTCGTAGTGCGCCGCGACGGCGGGGATGCCCGAGAGCAGGTCGGCGGGCGTGACATAGTACTCGTGATGCTCGGTGCCGAAATGGCGCGCCGTGATCCGGGCGTACTCCATCTCGTCGTAGCCCTCGGCCTCGAAGCCGATCGAGTAGGTCGCGGCGGGACGGCCCGCGGCCAGGCCGATCATGCCGGCGACCGTTGAACTGTCCGTGCCGCCGCTCAGGAAGCAGGCCGGTTTGCTGCCATCGAGCTGGTCGGCCACGGCCAGGCGCAGCAACTCCTTGAAAGTCTCCTTTTCCGCGCCCGGCTGAAATGTCGCGGCGTCGTCGAAGGTCGGCACCCAATAAGGCGCGACGGTCAGTTTGCCGTTTTCGAACAGCGCAAAGTGGCCGGGCGGCAGGCGAAAGACGTCCTTGAAGATCGTGCGCGGTGACGGGATGACGTGAAAATAGATGTAATCGAAGATGGCCTGCCGGTCGAGCGGCGCTGACTCGGCCGCGTCGACCAGCGCGTCGGCGCGCAGCGCGAAAAGCAATTGGTCGCCGACGACGCGATAGCACAAGGTACGGATCGCGAATCGGTCGACCGCCAGGAAGACGCGTCCGGACGGCTCGCGCAAGGCCACGGCGAATTCGCCGTCGACCTTTGCCGCGGCAGCGGCGGCATCCTGCGCCAGGGCGGCCTGCCAGGCCGCCAGCACGCCGTTGTCACGTGCGCATTGCGCAAGAGTGGTATCGCGAAATACCGGCGCGCCGACCGCCAGGGAAACCTGCGGCTCATTCATCGGAAATCACCTGCAATTGCCGCGGCGCGACTTGGAAACAGGAAGTTCGTGCCTGCGCTAGCTTTTCCAAATACATGATTGACGACGGTTTTCCCAATCGAATGGAGCGCCTTGATTTGCACGCAGGATTGCCGATGAAGCGGTAGGGCAAAAGTATGTCGGGCCAATGAGATATTGCAAGAGGTCTTTTTTGTGACCAAGCGTCTCGGCTGAATTAAACGAACATTTCCGCACGCTTTTCCAACGAGTGCTTCAGGGCAAGGATGCGAAACTCCTCGCTCACTTTCACCCAACCAGACATTCCACCACAGGCGTTTCCACGATGGAAGAGATCAAGCGGCGTCAATTCCTGCGCTTCGGCGTGGCGTTCAGCGCCATTCCGCTGGCTGCCTGCGGCAGCACGTCCGATCCTTCCGATCCGTCGACACCCGTGCCCCCGGCACCGGCTCCCACGCCGGTGACCTCCACTCCCGTCCCCGCGCCGGGCCCCGTGCCGGCACCGCCGCCGCCCGCACCCGCACCGGTGCCAGCACCGGCGCCGTCCGGTTCGATGGCTTTCACGCTGAACAGCGCAACGGCCGCCTCGGCGGCGCCGTTCTGCATTGGCTTCGCCTTCAAGAGCGGTGATGTCCCGAGCGGACAAGGCGTCACGGGCAGCCTGTCGCATCTGCAGGTCACCCCCCTGAATCGCTGGCCGGACGGCTCGCTCAAGTTCGCGCTCGTGGCGGGCAGGGCGGCGCTGGTGGCCAACACCAACCTCACGGTCACGCTCAATTCCGGCACCGCCTCGAGTGGCACCAATCTGGCCTTGAGCAACCTGAAGGCCACCGGCGTCACGGCGTCCGTCAGTTGCGGCAGCTTCGGCAGCGCCGCCTGGGCGACGACCGACTGGGATTCCCCGTTCAGGGTCTGGGCGACCGGCCCCGAAATGTCCTCGTGGATCTACCGCAAGGCGGTGGGCTCGGATCCGCATCTCGTTGCCTGGCTCGAAGTGCGCCTGTTCGCCGACGGTTCCGTCGAGGTGCTGCCGTGGATCGAGAACGGCTTCATCCGCGTGGCCGTTCCCGTCAACAAGTCGGCGGTCTATCAATTCACGCTGGGCGGCACGCCGCGCTTCAGCGGCAGCATCGACCTGCCGGCACGCGCGCGCACGCCGCTGGTCGACGGCGCGAAGCTGTCGCACTGGCTGGGCACCGATCCGGCCGTCGTCGCGCGGCACGACGTCGACTACCTGACCAGCACGGAGCTGGTGCCGCCGTACCGCGCCACGGTGGCCGCCAGCAGCACGCTCGTGACCGGGCTGGCCGCGACGTACACGCCGCTGCAGCAGGGCGACTTCACCTACAGCGGCGATGCGATGGGCAGCGGAGGCTACGCCGCGCCGATCGGCCTGCTGCCGCAGCACGACATGCTGTACCTGGTCGCGAACTCGATGTCCGTGGGCCCGGCGCTTCAGCGCGACGGCTACAGCGCCGGCCGCTACGCGATCCACTACCGCGACGAGACGACCAACAAGCCGCTGCGCTTCTCGCAATATGCGACCACGTCCACCAACGCATCGTCGGTCAACGACGTGCCGGCCCATGCGACCGGTACGGCAGCCCCCTCGTGGGACGTGGCTCACCACCCCTCGGTCGGCTACATGGCCTACCT
>JBJMWF010000306.1:0-5876 GCA_045810265.1 Vitreoscilla sp.
CGCGCATGATCCATCGATTCCAGGTGCCCATCACCGCTTCCGCCACCGAGGGCGAGTGCCTGGCGTTGGCACGCGGCCGGATGGAGCCGGGTGCGCTGCGCTACGCCACGCAGCTCGTGCGCGCCTGGCAGGCCAGCATCTACGGTGGCCGCGGGCTGTCGCTCGCGATGGGCGAGGCGCTGTGCACGGGCTTTGGCGAGCGCCTGGACGCCAGCGCGCCGGTCGCCGCGGAGAGCGGGTCATGAAGAGTGCCGCGCTGGTTCGCACGCTCGTGGGTGTGCTCGTGCTGGCGCTGTCCGGCTGGGTCATCCACCACACGCGCTGGGAAGAGGTGGAGGTCGACGATGCGGCGCGCGGGGCCGCGGCGAGCGACGACGATTACGCGCTGCGCAAGATCCTGTCCAGCGTCGGCGCGACGCTCGAAGTGCGGACTTCGCTCGAGCCGATGCCCCCGCCAGGTGCGACGCTGGTGCTCGAATCGGAGTTCTGGAACATCTTTCCCGAGCGCGACGCCCGCCTCAGGGGCTGGGTCGAGAACGGCGGTCAACTGGTGCTGGGCAAGGGCGTGAACCTGCTGCACGGGGGCCATGATCTCGCCTGGGTGCCGATGTCCACCGCGGCGACGCACCGTTCAGCCGCCGGCGCGCCACCGCCTGAAGACCAGGCCTCCAGCGAACGCGCCGAGGAGGGCCGCGATGCCGGACGCCGGTTGCCCGGGCCGTTCGGCTCGAATCCCCCCCCATCCACTTGCTGGAACTACGCGGAACCGGAGGCAACAACGACGCCGGCATTCGAACGGGGCCGCATCTTTCGCGGTTGCGCCGGACCCTACGTCGTTCACGCGCTGAGGCATGTCAGCCCGACATGGACGCTGTCGATGCGATCGCGCGGCCCTTTCACGCCAGACAGCCGGATGCTGGCCATGCGCGTGCCGGTCGGCCGCGGCAGCGTCACCACCATGACGCCCTTCATCGCCTCGTACAACCGCGGCCTGCTCGAGGGCGACAACGCTCTGATCGTCGCCGCCGTCCTGCAGGCCAGATCCGGACAAGCCATCTGGATCGTCCGCGACGAAGCGCGCGAGCCGCTGCTGGCCTGGCTCTGGCACGAGGCGCGCACGCCATCGTTGCTGACCCTGGCCGCGATCGCGCTGGCGCTGTGGCGGCTGATGATGCGGTTCGGCCCGCGCGAGGCCGTGCCACCGCAGGCCCGCCGCTCGATGGGCGAGCAGGTGCGCGGCACCGGGCACTTCATCGCCGGCTCCGATCCCCGGGCGCTGCACGCCGCCACGCGCCAGGCCTTCGAGGCCGTGGCGCGGCGGCGCATCGAGCGCTGGGCCGAGCTCGACGACGCCGACCGCATCGCCGAACTGGGCCCCCTGCTGCAGCCGCCGCACGCGCCCGATCGCGCCACGCTGCAGGCCTCGATGAACATCGGCGCCGGCGCGACGCCGCCGCAGATCCTGGCGGCCATCGCCGTCCTCGAGCAGGCGCGGCGCGCGCTGCTGCGCGCGGCCGCGACGCCGCCCGTCAACTGATCACTTCACTGGACATCACGACACCACCATGGCCATCGAATCGCAGGAACTCGAATTCATCGTCGCGGCGCTCGCGAAGCTGCGCACGGAAGTCGGCCGCGCCGTCGTCGGCCAGCAGGAGGTGATCGACCAGACGCTGGTCGCGTTCGTCGCCTCCGGCCATATCCTCTACGAAGGCCTGCCCGGGCTGGGCAAGACGCTGCTGGCACGGGCGCTGGCGCAGGCGATGTCGCTGCAGTTCTCGCGCGTGCAGTTCACGCCCGACCTGATGCCGTCCGACCTCACCGGCCACGCCGTGCTGGAGCCGGGCAGCGACGGCGGCATCGGCCGGCTGCGCCTGCGCAAGGGGCCGGTCTTCACCAACCTGCTGCTGGGCGACGAGATCAACCGCGCGCCGGCCAAGACACAGAGCGCGCTGCTCGAAGTGATGCAGGAGCGCCAGGTGACGCTCGAGGGCCAGACCGTCTCGCTGCCGCGCCCGTTCATGGTGCTGGCCACGCAGAATCCGATCGATTCCGAAGGCACCTATCCGCTGCCCGAGGCCCAGCGCGACCGCTTCCTGTTCAAGATCGACATCGGATTTCCGACGCAGGCCGAGGAGGTCGACGTGGTCAAGGCCGCCACCGGCCATCAGGTGGGCGACGCGCTGCCGCTGGACAAGGTGCAGCGCTGCCTGACCGAAGCCGACGTCGCTCGGTTGCAGCAATGCGTGAGCTCGGTGCTGATCGACGACCGCGTGGTCGACTACGCGGTGCGCCTGACGCGTGCCACGCGCGGTGCGGTGGGCCTGGGCAACGGCGCAGGCTCGCGCGGCGCGATCGCGCTGGTGCGCGCGGCGCGCGCGGCGGCGCTGATCCAGGGGCGCGACTACGCGACGCCGGACGACGTCAAGCGCCAGGTGCTGCCGGCGCTGCGCCATCGCGTGGCGCTGTCGCCCGATGCCCAGCTGGAGGGCCGCGCCGTCGACGACGTGCTGCGCGAGATCGCCACCCGCGTCGACGCGCCGCGCCTGTAAGAAAGCACGCGCGTGCCTCGCCTGCTGATGCCCACGCGGCGCACCGTGATCGCGCTGGCCGCGATCGCCACCGGGGCGGCCATCGCGCTGCTGGTGGCCAAGGCGCTCAACCTGGGCGACGGGCCGCTGGCGCCGGTGGCCGGCGGCCTGGCCGGCGCGCTCGCCGTGCTGTTCCTGGTCGATGCCGCGTTCACCGCGTGGCAGTTGCGCCGCCGCCCGATCTCGTTCGAGCGCCAGATGCCCAGCGCCTTCGCGCTCGGCCAGCCGCACGGCCTGGTCGTGACGCTGTCGCACGAGGGCACCCGGCCATGGGCGATCGAGCTGTTCGACCACGTGCCGCCCACGATGACGCAGCGGCTGCTGCCCGCCTCGGTGGTGCTGCCCGCGGCCAGCAAGCTGGACGTGCGCTACGAGGTCACGCCGACGCAGCGCGGCAAGGTGCAGTTCGAGCCGGCCGCGATCCGCGTGCGCTCGCGGCTCGGGTTGGCCGACCTGCAACTGCGCGTCGGCGCCGCGCAGGCCGTGCAGGTCTATCCGAACTTCGCCGCCTTGACGCGCTACGCCTGGCTCGCCGGCGACCGCCGCCTGGCCGAGATCGGCATCAAGAGTTACGCCGCGCGCGGCGCGGGCACCGATTTCAAGCAGCTGGGCGAGTACGTGCCGGGCATGCCGACGCGCCACATCGACTGGAACGCGTCCTTGCGCCATCGCCGCGCGGTGGTGCGCGAGTTCCAGGACGATCGCGACCAGTCGGTGATGTTCCTGCTCGATTGCGGCCGCCGCATGCGAGCCGACGAACGCTCGGGCCACGACGGCAGCCATTTCGACCAGGCCCTGAACGCCGCCATGCTGCTGGCCTACGTCGCGCTGAAAGATGGCGACGCCGTCGGCGCCATGACCTTCGGCCACGATCCGTCGCAGCAACGCCATTTCGCGCCCGCCAAGGGCATGGCCGCGCTGAACTCGCTGGTGGCGCGCCTGCACGACATCGAGCCGAGCGCGTCGCATTCCGACTACCTGGCTGCCGCGCGCGACCTGATGCTGCGGGTCCGCCGCCGCTCCCTGGTCGTCGTCCTGACCAACTTCCGCGACGAGGATTGCGAGGAACTCGAGGACGCGCTCAGGCTGATGCGCACGCGCCACCTCGTGCTGCTGGCAAGCCTGAAGGAAGGCGTGGTCGCCGAGATCGCCGGGCAACCGATGGACAGCCCGCGCGCCGTGGTCGACGTGGCCGCCGCGCACTGGTTCCAGAACGCGCGCGCCGAGGCCTTCCGGCGCTTGTCCGGCAAGAACCTGCTGCTGGTCGATGTCGAGCCTTCGATGCTCGCGGCCACGCTGGTCAATCGATATCATGCGGTCAAACGCGCTCGCCTGCTCTGAAACGATGTCCGACTCCCTGATCCTCTTCGTCGACGCCCAATACGCCAGCCCGTATGCACTCTCTGCCTACGTCGCGCTGACCGCCAAGCAGGTTCGATTCGAGCTGCGCACCGTCGACTTGTCGGCCGGTGCGAACCACGCGCCGGAGTACGCCGGCCTCTCGGTGACACGCCGGGTGCCTACGCTCGTGCACGGCGATTTCGCGCTGTCCGAATCGTCGGCCATCGACGAGTACATCGAGGACGCCTACCCCGGCGCGCCGCTGTATCCGCGTGTTCCGAAGCAGAAGGCCCGGGCGCGCCAGGTGCAGGCCTGGCTGCGCAGCGACCTCATGCCGATCCGGATCGAACGTCCGACCGAAGTGGTGTTCTACGGCGACAGGCGCCCCGCATTGTCGGCAGCGGGCGAGGCCGCGGCGGCCAAGCTGTTTGCAGCGGCCGAGTCACTGCTGCCTGCGGGCAACGACCATCTGTTCGGAGACTGGTGCATCGCCGACGTCGACCTCGCGCTGATGCTCAACCGCCTTGTGCTCAATGGCGACGCCGTGCCCGCGCGCCTCGTCGACTACGCGAACCGGCAGTGGGCGCATCCCGCCGTGCGCCGATGGGCCGGTTTCGAGCGGCCACCGCTCTAAGCGCAAACCCGGACGCCGCCTACAATTGGGCTCAGAAATCACTGCTGAGCCCTCCATGTCCGAACTCGCCAAGTCGTTTGAACCCGCTGCCATCGAGGCCCGCTGGGCGCCGCTGTGGGAACGGAGCGGCGTCTACGAGCCGACGCTGGACCCGGCCCGGCCCTCGTTCTCGATCCAGCTGCCGCCGCCCAACGTCACCGGCACGCTGCACATGGGCCATGCGTTCAACCAGACCATCATGGACTCGTTGACGCGCTACCACCGCATGCGCGGCTTCAACACGCTGTGGGTGCCGGGCACCGACCACGCCGGCATCGCCACCCAGATCGTCGTCGAACGCCAGCTGCAGGACAAGGGCACGTCGCGCCAGGAACTCGGCCGCAAGAACTTCGTCGCGCGCGTGTGGGACTGGAAGCAGGAGTCCGGCTCCACCATCACGCGCCAGATGCGCCGCATGGGCGATTCGGTGAGCTGGAAGCACGAGTACTTCACGATGGACGAGGGGCTGTCCAGGACAGTCACCGAGACCTTCGTGCGCCTGTTCGACGAGGGCCTGATCTACCGCGGCCGCCGGCTGGTGCACTGGGATCCGGTGCTCAAGTCGGCGGTGTCCGACCTCGAAGTGGCCAGCGCCGAGGAAGACGGCTTCCTGTGGCTGGTGCGCTACCCGCTGGCCGACGGTTCGGGCGACCTCACGGTGGCCACGACGCGTCCGGAGACCATGCTGGGCGACGTCGCGCTGATGGTCAATCCGCAGGACGAGCGCTACACGGCGCTGGTCGGCAAGGAAGTGATCCTGCCCCTGGTCGGCAAGAAGATCCCGGTGATCGCCGACGACTACGTCGACCGCGAGTTCGGCACCGGCGTGGTCAAGGTCACGCCCGCGCACGACGCCAACGACTACGCGGTGGGCCTGCGCCACGACCTGCCCATCATCGGCGTGCTCGCGCTCGATGCCACCGTCAACGACAACGCCCCCGAGCAGTACCGCGGCCTCGACCGCTTCGTCGCGCGCAAGAAGATCGTGGCCGACCTCGACGCGCAGGGCTTCCTCGTCGAGACGCGCAAGCACAAGCTGATGGTGCCGCGCTGCGAGCGCACCGGCCAGGTGATCGAGCCCATGCTCACCAACCAGTGGTACGTGGCGATGACCAAGCCGGGCGCCGATGGCACGTCCATCGCCGACAAGGCGATCAAGGCGGTCGCCACCGGCGAGGTCAAGTTCTATCCGGAGCAGTGGGTCAACACCTACAACCACTGGATGAACGACCTGCAGGACTGGTGCATCTCGCGCCAGCTGTGGTGGGGCC
>JBJMWF010000307.1:0-15230 GCA_045810265.1 Vitreoscilla sp.
GTGAGCACTGCGAGAGCGAGCAGCGACTTTTTCATTGCGAATATCTCCTAGGGTTAACAAGAGATTCCGGTCGCGGCGCGGCTGGGCGTGTTCACCGCAAGGACCGCAACCTCATCGGAAGCTGCACGTATTGCACCAGACGGGCCTTCTGCTGGCAAAGAATCGCGACCGAAATCGCCACGGCCTGTTGTCCTCACACAACGTCACACTCGGCCGGGCCATCGCCCCTGAACGAGGGGTGTTGGCGGGCGATCGGGTATCGTTTGGCGATGGAAAAAAGTCTCGTCGATCGCTGGATCTGCAACGCCGAAGTCGCGCTGCGCACCCTGTCGGGCGGCTGCCGCGCCGAGCGCCCGACGCCCGTCTCGCAGGCCCCCGTGGCCGACGGCACCGAACTGAGCGCCGGCGACAAGCGCCTGTCGGGGGCGCTGATGCGCGTGAACCATGTCGGCGAGGTCTGCGCGCAGGCGCTGTACCAGGCGCAGGCGATGGCCACGCCCAATGCCGCGCTCAAAGCGCAGATGGCGCACGCCGCCCGCGAGGAGATCGACCACCTCGCATGGACGGAACAGCGGCTGGCCGAGCTCGGCGATCGACCGAGCCTGCTCAATCCGCTGTGGTACGGCGGCGCGTTCCTGATCGGCCTGGCCGCAGGCCGGCTGGGCGATCGGGTGAGCCTGGGCTTCGTCGTCGAGACGGAACGCCAGGTCGAACATCACCTAGAAAGCCACCTCGAACGCCTGCCCGCCGACGACCACGCGTCGCGCGCGATCGTCGACCAGATGCGCATCGACGAGGCCGAGCACGGGGCCGCCGCGCGACTGGCCGGCGGCATCGAACTGCCGGCGCCGGTGCGCGGCGCGATGCGCCTGGCCGCCAGGGTCATGACGGGAACCGCGCATTACCTCTGAGCCTCCCGGCTCAGGTTCTCAGGCCTCGAGCACCTCGAAGCTGGTCGTGACCTCGGCTGTCTTGCCGAGCATCACCGTCGCGGAACAGTACTTCTCGTGCGACAGCGCGATCGCACGCTCGACCGCGACCGGCGGCAGCGCACGCCCGCTGACACTGAAATGCAGATGCAGCTTGGTGAAGACCTTCGGGTCCTCGTGGGCCCGCTCCGCCGTGGCCTTGACCTGGCAGCCCGTGACGTCGTGGCGGCCGCGCTTGAGGATCAGCACAACGTCGTAGGCGGTGCAGCCACCGGCACCGGCCAGCAGCGTTTCCATCGGCCGCGGCGCGAGGTTGCGCCCGCCGCCGTCCGGCGCGCCATCCATCGTCAGCAGGTGGCCGCTGCCGGTTTCGGCCGAGAAGGCCATGCCGTTCTCGGGCAGCCAGTTGATCGTGCAGTGCATGAGATCCAGTCCGCAATTGAGAGATGCGTGTCGATTGTGCAACGCTGGGGCCGGCCTGCGGCGCCCCGGGATACTGCAAATCCATGACCAAACTGGTGCACGACCGTGCTTTTTGCACCTTGCGCGGACATTTGGGCCCACTCTCTACAGAGGAGAGCGAACAGATATTGCGGTGCAGCAACCAGTGATATAGACTGACTTCATTGTCGCTGCGACAGGCCCTCCAAGGCACGGTTCTCGAACCGCCGGGACGCCTCCCGCACCGACCGCAAGTTGTCTCCTCCACCTCCTCAAAACTGGTGGATTCAGGCCCGAAGCTGCAAAGCTCCGGGCCTTTTTCTTGGCCGCATCGATTTCGCACCCAGCGTGGCGTTCGTTGTCACATCGAGAAGCCTGCCCCTGCAGCGGGCCGTATGATCCGGCGGCTCTGCCCAACCCGCGACTGGAGCTCCCGATGGCCGCCGCACGCCCCTTGCGTGAATCCCCTTCCGATGCCGACACGGGACGCGCGTCCGGCATCGCGGGAATTGCGCCGGTGGCCCCGCTATCCCGGAGCGCCCAGGCGATCGCCGCGAACTACCTGCGCAGGATCCTGACCGCACGCGTCTACGACGTCGCCGTCGAGACCCCGCTGGAACTCGCGAAGAACCTGTCGCGACGGGTCGGCAACCAGGTGCTGCTCAAGCGCGAGGACACGCAATCGGTCTTCAGCTTCAAGCTGCGCGGCGCCTACAACAAGATGATCCACCTGGCGCCCGAGGCGCTGCAGCGCGGTGTCATCTGCGCCTCGGCGGGCAACCATGCGCAGGGCGTCGCCCTGAGCGCGAAGCGACTGGGCGTGCGCGCCGTGATCGTGATGCCCGTGACCACGCCCCGGCTCAAGGTGGACGCCGTTCATGCGCTGGGCGGCGAAGTCGTCCTGCACGGCGACAGCTACTCCGATGCCTACGCGCACGCGCTGCAGATCGAGCAGGACGAGGGGCTGACCTTCGTGCATCCGTTCGACGACCCGGACGTCATCGCCGGCCAGGGCACCGTCGCCATGGAAGTGCTGCGCCAGCACCAGGGCCCGATCGACGCGGTGTTCGTTGCCATCGGCGGCGGCGGCCTCATCTCGGGCGTGGCCGCCTACATCAAGGCGCTGCGACCTGAAATCCGGGTCGTCGGCGTGCAGGCGGTCGATTCCGACGCGATGATCCAGTCGGTGCGCAAGGGCAAGCGGGTCACCTTGACCGACGTCGGCCTGTTCGCCGACGGCACCGCGGTCAAGCTGGTGGGCGCCGAGACCTTCCGCGTCGCGCGCGCCCTGGTCGACGAGTACGTGACGGTGGACACCGACGCCGCCTGCGCGGCCATCAAGGACGTGTTCCAGGACACGCGCAGCATCCTGGAGCCTTCGGGCGCGCTGGGCGTCGCCGCGATCAAGCAATACGTCGAGACGCACAAGCTCAAGGGCAAGACCTTCGTCGCCATCACCTGTGGCGCCAACATGAACTTCGACCGCCTGCGCTTCGTCGCCGAGCGCGCCGAGTTCGGCGAGCAGCGCGAGGCGCTCTACGCGGTGACGGTGCCCGAGGAACGCGGCAGCTTCCGCCGCTTCTGCGAACTGATCGGCCCCCCGGGCAGCGCGCCGCGCCAGGTCACCGAGTTCAACTACCGGATCTCGGACGCGAACAAGGCGCACGTGTTCGTCGGCATCTCGATCGCCAGACGCGACGAGGCGGAAAAGATCGCGCGCCACTTCGAACGCCACGGCTTTCCGACGGCCAACCTGACCGGCGACGAACTCGCCAAGGAACACGTGCGCCACATGGTGGGCGGCCGCAGCGATCTGGCCGTCGGCGAACGCCTGTTCCGCTTCGAGTTCCCCGAACGGCCCGGCGCACTGATGCGCTTCTTGAACTCGATGCATCCGGACTGGAACATCACGCTGTTCCACTACCGCAACCAGGGCGCCGACTACGGCCGCATCCTGGTCGGCCTGGTGGTGCCGGACAAGGACGCCAAGGCGCTGTCGACCTTCCTGGCCACGCTCGCATTTCCCTGGGTCGAAGAGACCGACAACCCGGTCTACAAGCTGTTCCTGTCGTAAGCCCCAGGAAGGGCCCGGCGGCGTTTCGTCACCAATGTGAAGGGAGCTCGCGCAGGATGCGCAGCCGGCCGTCTTCCAGCGAGATGATCGCCGCGTGCTCGAGATCGCGCAGGATGCTGCCTGCCATCTCCTGCGAGCAGCCCAGGCGTTGCGGCAGGTCGATCTCGGCCAGTGGCTCGCGCACGAGGCGCGTGCCGTCGTGCTGGGCCTGGGCCACGGCGTCGAGCCAGCGCTTGAGGCGTCCGTAGGCATCGTTGAGCGCGTACTGGCTGGCGGCCAACGTGGCCACGCGGGCGCGCTGCACCACCTTGGCGATCAGCTCGAAAGCGAACTGCGGCCGCTCGGTGAAGTATTGCTGCAGCGTGGCGCGCTCGACGTAGGCGCAGGTGGTGTCGGACAAGGCCTCGACGCTGGCCATGCGGGTGCCGCCGTCCAGGCCCATCTCGCCCAGATAGTCGCCCGGGCCGAACAGGCCGTACGTGACGTGGCGGCCGGTGTCCGAGCCGGTGAAGGCGCGCAGCTCGCCCGCCAGGACGATCAGCAGCGCGTCGCCGCGGTCGCCTTCGTCGAGCACGAGCGAACCCTTGCGGAAGCGCCGGATCTCGCTGCGCTCGGCCAGCGGGCGAAGGATTTCGGGCAGCGCGTTGTAGTCGATGGGGCCGGATTTGCGTGCGGACATTCGGAGGGCTCCTGCGCTGCGGCACGGCAGCGTGGGGTGCGAGGAAAACGTCGCTTCAGTATCGCCTGTTTGGCCGCGGCTCGTGCGCCGGAAGCTGTCGGCCAGCCTCTTCGAGCGGCCGTTTTGCACACCAGCGCGCCGCTCACCGCGCGCGCCGCTTCGTCCGCCCGGGCGCTGCCCTGTCGTGCTGGCCGTGCAGTCCGTCGCAGCCGGCTGGCCGGCGAGGCGCCGGATGCGCACCATGCGACGCACCACGACATCCACCGACGCTGCCCATGACCAACACCTGCTCCGCTGACTGGCTCGTGCTCGACGACGTGTCCTTCGCCTATGGCCGCGGCCCGGCGGTCAACCAGTCCCTGAACCTGTCGCTGGGTCCGGGGATCGTCGGCTTGCTGGGCCCCAACGGCGCCGGCAAGTCGACGCTCATGCGCATGCTGGCCACGCTGGCGCGACCCCGCAGCGGGCGCATCCTGTGGCGCGGCACGGACATCGCCCGCGAGCCCGATGCGCTGCGCGGGACGCTGGGCTATTTGCCGCAGGACTTCGGCATCTACCCGGCCTTGTCCGCCCGCGAGTTCCTCAGCTTCCTGGCGGCGGTCAAGGGATTGCCGCCGCGCGCCACCGCCGCGCGGGTCGACGACTGCCTGGCCCAGGTCGGGCTCCTCGACGTCGCCGATCAGGCGCTGGCGGGCTACTCGGGCGGCATGCGCCAGCGTGTGGGTATCGCGCAGGCGCTGCTCAACGATCCACGGCTGCTGGTGGTCGACGAACCGACGGTCGGCCTCGATCCCGCCGAGCGCCTGCGGTTTCGCCACCTGTTGACCGAGCTTGCCGGAGAACGGCTGGTGCTGCTGTCGACGCACATCGTCTCCGACGTCGAGGCCAGCGCCGCGGCGCTGGTCGTGCTGCACGGCGGCCGCATCGTCTTCGATGGCACGCCGCAGGCCCTGGTCGCCACAGCGCGCGGCCGGGCGTGGGACTGGACGATCCGCCCCGCGCAGCTCGCGAGCGCGCGCAAGGACTTCGTCGTCAGCCAGTCGATGCACCTGGGCGACGCGATCCAGCTGCGCGTGCTCGGCGAGCGTCCCCCGGGCGCCGGCGCGCTGCCGGCCGAGCCCAGCCTGGAGGACGCCTACACCGACCTGCTGGCCCGCGCTTCGGGCACGCCCCAGGGCTTGCGCAAGGCGGTGGCCTGACATGGCCGCCGCGCTGCCGCTGCCCATCGCCTCGCCCGGCGCCGCCTCCGCAGGCGGGCTTGCGCAGGCGGCGCGCATCATCACCGCGCTGCTCGCCGCGGACCTGCGCCAGCGCACCCGCAGCCCGCGGTTCTGGATCGTCGCGCTGGCGATCACGGTCGCCGGCTGGTGGTGCCTGCCGCCGGTCGACGCCGGCTACATGGTCGTCGCCATCGGCGATCACCATCGCGGGTTCTACTCGAGCGCCTGGATCGGCATGGTGCTGGCGATCATGTCGCCGCTGTGGGGCCTGGTCGGCTTCTACCTGGCGCGCGGCACGATCCAGCGCGACTTCGACACGCGCGTCTGGCAACTGCTGGGCACGAGCTCGATGCGGCGCAGCGCCTACCTGCTGGCCAAGTGGGCGAGCCATGTCGCCGTGATGGGCGGCCTGCTGTGCGCCACGCTGCTGGTCGGCCTCGCCGCCCAGCTCGTGCGCGCCGAGGACGGTTGCGTCGACCTGTGGGAGCTGGTCAAGCCGAGCGTCTTCATCGCCTTGCCGACGCTGGCGTTCAGCGCCATGCTGGCGATCTGGTTCGACGTCATTCCGCTGCTGCGGCGCACCGCGGGCAACGTCACGTTCTTCTTCGTGTGGGTGATGCTGTTGACGACCGGACCGGCCGGCATCGCGCACGACAGCGCGGCACGTGCCGCCGGGGCGATGGCGCCGATCGAACAGCCCTGGAGCAGCGACCTGCCCGCCATGCGCGTGATGCAGTGGGCCATCGAGCACCAGGTCGCGCGCGGGCTGCCGGACAAGACGCGACTGGAGGGCTTTTGCATCGGCTGCGGCGGCACCGCGGCGCCGACAGCCCGCTTCAAGTGGACGACCTGGGAGGTGCGCGCCGCCGTGCTGTGGGGCCGCCTGCTGTGGCTGGCGGCCGCCATCGCCGGCGTGCTGCTCGCCGTGCCCCTGCTGGATTGGGCAGCCGCTCGCGTGACGCCGACAGCCGGCCCGCGAGCGCCACGTTCGCTGCGCTGGCTGCGCGCTCTGCTGCGGCCGCTGCAGGGCAGCGCCCTGGGCACGCTGGTGGCCGCCGAGATCCACCTTGTGCTGCGCATGCGGCCGCTGTGGTGGTGGGCGGCCTGGCTGCCGCTGTGGGGCGTGCAGCTGTTCGGGCCGCGGCATGCGGTCGCGCTCGCGATGCTGGGCGCCTGGGCGCTGCTGCTCGATGTCTTCTCGCGCACCGGGCTGCGCGACCACGAGCACCGCACGCTCGAACTCGTATCCACGGCACCCCGCGCCGACCGCCGCTTGCTGCTGGCGCGCACCGCAATGTGCGTCGGATTGGCCTGGCTGGCCACCTGGCCCGGGCTTGTGCACGAGTCCTTCGCGCATCCGGCGATGTGCGGCGCGGCCATCGTGATCGGCGCCTCCATCGCGTCATGGGGCCTGGCGTCGGCCGCGATCACGCGCAGCAGCCGCCCGTTCGAACTCGCCTTCATCGCCGTCGCCTATGCCACCACCCAGGGCCTGCCGTGGCTGGACGCGTCCGCGCGTGGCAACGGCGTCGTGCTCGGGCACCTGGCCGCCCTCGGCGTGGCCACGGCGATCCTCGTCTTCAGCCTGAGAGCCGATCGGCCAGGAAGGCCACGAACACCTTGACGCTGGCCGGCTGCAGGCGCGAGGACGTGACGGCGTGCACCGGCAGCGGTGCCATCGCCCACTGCGGCAGCACGCGGACCAGGCGCCCGCTGGCCACAGCGTCGCGCACCAGGTCGGGCGTCAACGACGCGATGCCCATGCCGCGTTCGGCGAGCAGGCGCGTGAGCCCGTGGTTGTTGACCATCACGCGGCCGCGCACGGTCACGTCGGTCGCGACGCCTTCGCGTTCCAGCCGCCAGCGTGCTTGCAGGCGCGGCATGCGCAGCAGCAGCGTCTCGTGTTCCGCGAGGTCCTCCGGTCGCACTGGCGTGCCGCGCAAATCCAGATAGGTCGGCGACGCGACCAGCGCGCGCTCGACCTGGCCGATGCGGCGCGCCACGAGCTGGTCGCCCTTGACCTCCCCCAGCCGGATCGCGACATCCACATGGTCGCCCACCAGGTCGGCGTTGCGCGACGACAGGTCGACGTCCAGCGTGACGCCCGGAAACTGGCGCGCGAACTCCGGCAGCAGCGGACCGATCACGTAGACGCCCAGGTCCACTGGCACCGACAGGCGCAGGTGACCGCCGGGCCGCGTCCCGGTCTCGCGCAAGGCCTCCTGCGCCAGCCGGGCCTCGTCGGCCAGGTGCGCGCAGCGCTCGAAGTAGCGGGCGCCGGCCTCGGTCAGCTCGACCCGGCGCGTGGTGCGGTCGAACAGGCGCACGCCGAACTCGCGCTCCATCGCGGCGATGCGGCGCGACAGCGTCGCCACCGGCACGCCCATTCGCCGCCCTGCCGCGCTGAAGTTCTTCGAACGCGCCACTTCGACGAACAGCGTCATGTCGTGCAGGGCGGAAAGATCACTCATGGTGGGTACTTTATTCCATGAATGGAAAGATCAATCCCGGTGCTGCGGCTTCTCTTCGAGGCCGTGAAGACCGACCATTCATTCACCCCAGCAACTTCTTTTCAGGAGAAATTCAAATGAAAGCCATCCGCCTCCAAGCCTTCGGTGCCGCCGACCAGCTGCAGCTGCAGGACGTGCCCACGCCCACCGCCGGCCCGCGCGAGCTGCTCGTGCGCGTCGTCGCCGCGGGCGTCAACCCGGTCGACTGGAAGATCCGCTCCGGCGAACTGGCCCCGGTGTTCGGCGTGACCGCGCCGGTGACGCTGGGCTGGGACGCCTCGGGCATCGTCGCCGCGGTCGGCAGCGAGGTCACCGCGTTCAAGCCCGGCGACGCGGTCTTCTTCTTCGCCGACTTCGCGCATGGCGGCACCTACGCCGAGTTCGTCGCGGTCGATGCCGCGCAGGTGGCCCTGAAGCCGCGCACCGCCTCGTTCGCCGAGGCGGCCGCCCTGCCCACGCCGGCCCAGGCCGCGTGGCGGGTCGTGTACGAGCTCGCCAATGTGCAACGCGGCCAGAAGGTGCTGGTGCACGGCGGCGGCGGGCCGCTGGGCAGCGTCGCCGCCCAGCTCGCGCACCAGGCGGGCGCGCACGTGATCGTCACCGCCGGCGAAGCGTCGCTCGCGATCGCCCGGGCCACCGGCGCCGATGAGGTCATCGACTACCGGCGCCAGGATTTCTCGACGCTCGTGCGCGATGCCGACTTCGTGCTGGACACCGTTGGCGGCCCGGTGCAGGAGGCCTCGTGGGGCGTGCTGAAGAAAGGCGGCCTGCTCGTCTCGACGACGATGCCGCCGTCAGCCGAACGTGCCGCCGCGGCCGGCGTGCGCGCCCAGATGACGCAGACGCCGCCGCGCGGCGAGATCCTTGCCCAGATCGCCGAGCGGGTCGACGCGGGCCGCCTGCGCGTGGCGGTCTCGCATGAGTTCGCCCTGGCCGACGCCGCACTGGCGCACCGGCTGGGCGAAAGCGGGCAGGCGCGCGGCAAGATCGTGCTGCACGTGGGCTCGCCGACCGCCTAAGCCGGCGCCTTGTCGTAGCGGGCGGCCACCTCGGCGGCGGCCTCCTCGAACGACCGGACGACCAGATCCATCGCCTGGTCGGCAGGCGCGAACTCGCCTTCGGGCAGCATCGCCACGAACACCGCGTCGGTGAAGCGTTCGCGCAGTGCCGGCAGCACGGCCGCGGCACGGTCCCACTCGTCGGCCGGATACGCGCTGACCACGAACAGCATCGCGATGCCATCGGCACGCGCCCCCGGCGGCGGCCCCTGGCCCAGGTCGTCGAGCGACAGGTGGCGCGCGTCGATGTCCTGGGATCGCAGGATGCGCACCAGCAGCTCGGTGACCAGGTCGTCGCGCACGGATCCCAGCCCGATGCACAGCACGACGGAACCAGGCGGCACCTCCACCGGGCCCTGCCATTTGCCCGCAGCGCGCTCGCGCTGGTGGCGCAGGTGCACGCCGATGCTCTCGTCGAGCACCGAGCCGCCGCGGCTGCGCAACGACGGCCGGCATGCATCGGTGCCGAGCGCCTCGATGACGCGCGCCACCGTGCCCCTGACCGTCGCCTGCTGCTGCGGCGTAATGCTGTGCTTGGCCAGGTCGGCGCTGGCCAGCTGCAGTGCCGGAATCAGGATCTTGTCGCAGTAGCGGGCGAAGGATTTGCGCTTGAGGTAGGTGTGCGCCGCCGCGACGATCTCCTCGTGGTCACCCGACATGGCGCGCTGGTAGAAGCGTTCGGACATCGACAACGCAGGTGTGTCGCCCAGCAGAACGTCCAGGAAGCCGAGCCCCTTGATGTGGCGGCCCGCGACGACCAGGCACAGCGTCAGCGGCGTCGACACGAGCAGCCCGATCGGGCCCCAGATCCAGCTCCAGAAGATGGCGGCGACCACCACCGACAACGGCGACAGGCCGGTGCTGTGGCCGTACAGCTGCGGCTCGACGACCTGCGAGGCCAGCAGCTCGACCACCGCGAAAAGGCCCAACAGCTCGAACAGCAGCGTCCAGCCCGGGTCCACCGCCGCGGCCAGCAATGCGGCGCTGCCGGCGGCGATGAAGACGCCCACGTAAGGGACGAACCGCAGCAGCGCCGTCAGGACGGCCCACAGCACCCCATGCGGCAGGCCGATCAGCAGCAGCCCCAGCCACACGACCACGCCCACGCCCACGTTGACCGCCAGCTGCGAGACGAAGAAGCGCGACAGCCGCTCCCCCGCATCGTTGAAGGCCTGCGTGGTGCGGCGCAGGTCGGAGCCGCCCAGCAGCCGGATGAAGCGATCGCGCAGCGACTCGTGCTCCAGCAGCACGAACACCATCACGATCAGCACGATGCTGGCGCGGCCCAGCGGCCCCCAGATCGACGAGAACAGGTGCGAGATCACCTCCACCGGCGTCTGCGGGCGCGGCCGCACCTCGACCGGCACCGCGCCCGACGCGGTCAGCGGCGGCCCCTCCAGCGTGGCGCGCAGCGGCGCGGAGGCGGCGGTCGCCTCCTCGCCGAGGCGGCTCATCATGCGGCCGGTCTCACCCTGGATCACGCGGCCCAGCGTCACGTCCTGCACGGTCTTCAACTTGTCGCGGATCGTGGTCTCGTATTGCGGCAGGCTCTCGGCCATGGCCACCACCTGCGAGACGATCATCGCCGCCAGCCCGCCCACCAGCAGTGTCAGCACGAACACCGCGCCCAGCACCGCCGGCACCTGCGAACGCACCAGGCGCCGCAGCCTGCGCACCAGCGGCGCGATCAGCAGGCTCAGGATCACGGCCAGCGTGATTGGTACCAGCACCTCGCGCCCGAAATAAAGCATTCCCAGCACGACTGCGGCGTTGACGTGGCCGCCTACATGGAAGCGGGTCGGCGAAGCAGCGGGGGCGGGCGAGGCGGTCGGCGGAGGCGTCACAGGGTGGCTTTCGGGCGGGTCGGCAAACCCGGCGAGCTTAGCGCCGAAAGGTTGACCGCCGTCTTTCGACGGTCATCCTCGCGTTCAGGCGGCGCCGGACACCCACGCCAGTATTTCGGCGGCGGCGGCGAACTCATCGCACGAGCGGACCGGAATGCCCGGATGGCGCTCTCGCCACAGCCTCGCGAGCGAGGTGCCCGGGCCGAGCTCCAGTACCGCGTCGGGCCGGCGTTCGGCAACGGTGTCCATGCACGCATCCCAGCGCACGGTGCTTGCGACCTGCCCGGCCAGCAGGCGCTGTGCCTCGGCGAGGTCGCGCACCACCGCGCCGGTGATGCCGGCCACCCAGGCGACGCGCGGCGCGCTCCAACGCTTGCGCGCGAGCGCCTGCGCCAGCAGCGGCACCGCCGCGCGCATGACGCGCGTGTGCGAGGCGACGCGCACGCCCAGCGGCGTGGTGCGTGCGCCGCGTTCGGCCAGAAACGCCGCCGCCTCGGCCAGTGCACTCGCCGCGCCGCCGACGACGCAGCGGCGCTCGCCGGTGCGGATCGCGACGTCCAGGCGCCAGCGAGCGCAGGCCGCGTCGAGGTCGTCCGGATCGACGTCGGATACGCCGAGCAGGCCGGTCGTGCCGTCGATAGCGCAGGCATCCATGGCGGCGGCGCGCTGCACCGCCAGCGTCATCGCGTCGTCCGCTTCCAGCATGCCCGCCGCCACGCAGGCCGCGAGCTCGCCGACGCTGTAGCCGGCGACGGCCACCACGCGCGGCAGGCCGGGCGCCAGGGCCGCCAACGCGCCCAGGCTCACGCCCGTGACGAGCGGTTGGGCGACCGCGTTGGCATGCGCCCAGACGGGGTCGGAGGCGTGCGCCCGCCAGTCGGCACCGAGCACGCCGGCCACGCGCGCGAGCAGCGGCCGCGCCGACTGCTCGGACTCGAGCCAGGGCAACATCGCCGGCTGCTGCGTGCCCTGACCGGGGAAGAGCAGCGCGACGGTCATCGCCAGGCGAGCCGCTCCACGCGCTCGACCCAGCAGGCGGCCGCGAGCAGGTCGGCCGCCCCGCCGGGCGACAGGCGGCGCTCGACGAACACGGCGTGCACGCGAGCCGCGCGGGCCGCTGCATCGGCAGCAAGACCGCCACCTTCGGCGAGGAACTGGCGCGCCAGGCCTTGGGCATCGCGCAAGCCTTGCAGGCCGCCGCGGTGGACCAGGTTGGTGTCGGACAGCTGGGCCATCGCCGTGAACAACGCGTGCAGCTTGGCGCCGCGATCGTCGGCGCCGGCGCGGCGCGCCTCGCACAGCGCGGGCAGCACGTGCTCGAACAAGGTCGGCAGGCCTTGTGCCGCCTCCTCCGGTGCGCTGCGCAGGCCGTGCACGCGCGCGGCGCGGCCGCCATGCGTGTCCGACGCGCGTCGCGCGCGTGACGCGAGCGCGCCGCCCCAGCGGGCGAGCAGCATGCGCCGCAGGTTCGTTGCGGTGCAGGGCCAGCCGGCCCCGCGAGTGGCGCCCGCCGCGGCGCAGAGCAGGCCCAGCGTGAAGATGGCGCCGCGATGCGTGTTGATGCCGCCGGTGGCCCGCAGCATGCGCGCCTCCGCCTCGATTCCGAGTCCCTCCAGCGGCGAGAACGCCGCACTGCGCGCGCCCTGCGCCGACACGCGCACGAAGAAGTGACGCAGCGCGAACAGGCTGCGCAGGAAGGTGCCGGCATCCATGTCGTCGTGGCTGCCGCAGTCGGCGAACGACACCAGGCCGGGCTTGGGCTCCAGCGCAAGTTCGTCGTACAGCGATGCGATGGCGGCGCGGCCCAGCGCCGCATGAAAGGCGCTGGTGTCGTCGACCGGCGCGAGCGCCGACGCACTGCGCGCTGCCCAAGCCATCATTCGAAGCTCTCGAGCGCCACGCCGCGCAGCCGCTTGACCAGCACCTGCTCGACACGGCCTTGCCGATGATCCCGCCATTCCCGCCAGGCGACGGCGGCGCCATCCGGAAACAACAACTCGCCGTCCAGCCGCGGCCCGTCCCAGGCCAGCGACGCCAGCGCTTGCGCGACCTCGTCGGCCTGCGCGTTCGAACTCACCGGCATCAGCAGATCGAGATCGGAGCCTGCATGCACATAGGCCAGCCGCGTCAAGGCCTGCCAGCCGTAGCCTCCATAGACGCGTGCGGCGCAACCGCTGTCGGCCAGCGCCGCGGTCAGCGAGCGCCACCCTGCCCCCACGCCGCGAGGCAGCAGCCGCGTGATCGCCGCAGCGCCGGGGAACTCGTCCAGGAACAGCACGTCGCCCGGCGCGACGGCCACGGCGATCCGGCGGCGCCGGAAGCGCGACGGCGCGGCCAGACCGGTGGCCAGCGTGTCGCCCCGGGACGGCGGCTGGCGCGTGACGACCAGCGGCAGGCCGCGTCCGGCCCACAGCGCTAGGCAGGCGCGTGCGTCGGCATCCCACGGCGCCTGCAGCACGCTTGTCCAACCGTCCTCGGACAGCCGAACCAGTTGTTGGCGATGCAGCCCCGTCGGCAGCCGCACGGAGGGCGGATCGACGAGCTCCGGCTGCGCCATCACGCCTCCAGCACGCGGCGGATCACGTCGGCGGCGACGCGGCGCCCGCCGCGTCCCGCGCCTTCCTCGGCGCGTCGATCCGTGGTGTCGCGATCGGCCAGCGCGACGCGCAGGCCTGCCGCCAGATCGCCCTCCCACAGCGAACGCACGCCGCCCATGGCCACGTAGTTGGCGACACCCGGCGAGAACACCGGGTTGGTCAGCGACAGCGATTCGAGCAGTTCCTCGGACAGCTTGGTCACGCGCGCCATCGCCGGCACGCGCATCACGCGGATCTCCGCCTCGGGCAACGCATGGCAGGCGTCGGCCATCAGACCCGAGGTGATGAAGCCGCCGGACAGCGCCTGGTCGTACACCAGCGCGATCACCGGATGGCCCTGGCGGCGCGCCAGGTCGAGACAGCAGCCCAGGTGTGCCATCGCACGATGGATGCCCAGCAGTTCGTCGCGCCGGCGCAGCTTCTGGCCCTGCGTGTCGACCAGCAGCAGCAGCGGCCAGCCGGGAAAGCTCTCGACGACGTCGAGCACCGCGCGGGCCTGGCGCAGCGCGAGATCGACACCGACCGCCGCGTGGTTCGTGGTGCCGACGATCGCGATGGTCGCGCCGTCGAACGTGGCCGTGCCGGCCAGGAAGTCGCCGTCAGCGACGATGGCGTGAGCGTCACCGAACAGCCGTGTGGCGACCGACCGCCAGTCCATCACGCGGCTCCGTTCGCCAGGCCGGCCAGCGCGACGGGGCGCAAGGCGCGCACCGCGTCGGCGTCCAGATCGGGCACGCTGCGCGCATCGGGCACGCCCAGCCGCGTCCAGAGCTCGAACGCGTCGGCGTTGTCGCCGTCCGCATCGGTGCGACGCTGCAACAGCGCCGACTCCTGCTGCAGCGCGGCCAGCGTCATCGGCCGGCGCACGTCCAGCGCGGCGATCGCTGCCGCGCGGAATGCCGCGGGATCGTCCTCGACGAGCGCGTCGCAATCGCCGGTCAGCCAGCGATGCTTGCCGCCGGTCGTGCGCCACACCAGGGCGCGGTCGCGAGAGTCGAACTCGCCGGCGCCGTTCGACGACTCGATCACCTCGGGGCCCGACATCGCGTGGCGCGCGATGTCGCTCATCACCACCGTGTCGGCGCAGCGCGCGACGATGCCCATGCCGCCGAAGCAGCCGTTGGCGCCGCCGATCAGCATCACGGTGGCGATTCCGGCGGCGCGCACCTCGAGCAACGCGCGCATCACTTCCGACACCGCAATCAGGCCGGCGTTGGCTTCGTGCAGCCGCACGCCGCCGGACTCGGCCAGCAGCAGCACGGCATTCGGGCGGTCGCGCAGCGCGCGCCGCAGCAGGCCCACCAGCTTGGCACCGTGAACCTCGCCAACACCGCCGCCCATGAACTCGCCTTCCTGCGCGGCCACGAAGACGCTTCGGCCGGACAGCGTGGCACGCCCGATCGCGACGCCGTCGTCGAACGCCGCCGGCACGCCCAGCTGCGCCAGATGCGGGCTCATCACACGCTCGGACGGCGGCAGCCACTCGTGAAACGAGCCGTGATCCACGATGGCCGCCAGGCGATCGCGCGCCGACATCTCCGCAAAGCTGGTGCTCATCGCTGGACTCCCGTGATCGCCGAGATCGCCTGGTCGAGCCGCAGGCTCACGACCGCCGGCGTGGCGCCCATGTCGTGGATGGCCACGGCGATGCCGGCGATCGGGTGCCGATCGTGGAAGTCGCGCAACACGGCTTCCCAGACCGCCCCGAAACCGCGGGCGGAGGTATCGACGTCGATACGGCACCCCGTACCTGGCGCCGACTCCACCAGCACCTCCAGGTTGCCCGAGGCGACGACGCCCACCAGGGCCGGGGGAAACGGCGCCAGCGCGCGGCCACCGTCGAAGGCGAAGTGCAGCGTCTCCATGCCCGTCTCACCA
>JBJMWF010000308.1:0-7355 GCA_045810265.1 Vitreoscilla sp.
AAGAACCCCTTGCCGTATACCGCGAACAAGGGAGGGCCGGCTTGTTGCGCAACGAGGCCGCTCTCATCGACACGCCGGGTCGCTGCCGGAGGTGTCTGGCGCCGCCTCGGATCGCGTCAAGGCGTTGCCGGAGAGAGCGCGAGGCCGATCGCGATCCGAGGCGGGCCTGACGCCGGCCCGCTGGTGATCGGCGTCAGGCACGCTCCCGTCCGCGGACAAAGGGTCTCGCTGATCGGCGTCATGGCGCGGACGAGAACGTGCCAGACACCTTCGACTGCTGCGCGCGGCCGAGGCGATCAGCGCGCGAGGAAGTCCGTGACGATGCGCGTCGTGGCGCCCGGGTTCTCTTCCATGATCCAGTGGCCGGAATCGGGCACCTGCGCCTCGGTCACGTCGTCGGCCGCGGCGCGCATCACGGTGGCCATCATCGGGCCGAACGATTTCTGGCCGCCGACGGCCAGCACCGGCATCTTCAGGCGTCCGCCCCGGGCCAAGAAGGCGCCGTTGTCGACCGCGTCCTGGTCGAACGCCGCGAACTGCGCGAAGCCTGAGTGCATCGCGCCCGGCAGCGCGTACAGCGCCGCGTAGTGCTGGCGCGCGGCCTCGGTGAAGTGGGCCGGGTTGGCGGAGAACTCGTTCCAGAAGCGATCGAGGTAGATGCGCTCGCGGCCGGCCACCAGGCGCTCCATGTCGGGGCCGCCGAAACGGAAGTGCCACAGCAGCGGGTTCTTGAGCACCTCGTCCCACGGCCCGACGCCCGGCACCGGCGCATCGATCAGCACCAGCTTGCGCACGCGCTGCGGGGCCTGCGCAGCGACCTGGAAAGCCACCATGTTGCCGATGTCGTGGGCCACCACGTCGGCCTTGGCGACACCCAGGGCGTCCATCACGGCGGTGACGTCGGCGGCCTGGTTCTTCTTGTCGAAGCCGCCGGGCGGCTTGGCCGACAGGCCCAGGCCGCGCAGGTCGGGCACGATGACCTGGTGATCCTTGACCAGTTCGGTGGCCAGCGGGATCCACATGTCGCCCGTTTCGCCATAGCCGTGCAGCAGCACTACCGCGGGGCCGTGGCCGCCCGATCGCACGTGAAGGGTGGTGCCGTTGGCGGGAATCTCGCGGGCGGCGAACGGGGCGGGGAAGTCGAAGCTCTCGGCGCGAGCGGCGCCGGCCGTCGCGCCGATGAGGGCGCTGGCCGCGAGGGCGAGAAGAGGCAGACGCATGATGGTTCCTTGGAGCGTTGGAGGGATGGCGACCCGCCCGATGCCGGGTCTTGCCTTGAAGTGTGCGGACGACACCGTTCGGCGACTAGTCCAGCTGACGGGCAATCAGCTTCAACCACCGGTTTAAGATCGCGTCATGGCCGACCTCTCTTTGCTGACCTCCTTCGTGCGCGCCGCCGAGCACGGCAGCTTCTCGGCCGCCGCCCGCAGCCTGGGCGTCTCGCCCGCGGCAGTCAGCAAGAACGTGGCGCACCTGGAGCTGCACGTCGGCGCGCGGCTGTTCCACCGCAGCACGCGGCGGCTGGCGCTGACCGGCAGCGGCGAGCGCTTTCTCGCGCAGGTGCAGGATCCGCTCGCCTCGCTGGACGCCGCCATCGCCGGCATCCGCGACGACAGCGACGAGCCCTCCGGCACGCTCAAGGTCAGCATGGGCCAGGCACTGGGCCGCAACTTCCTGGTGCCGCTGCTCAACGAGTTCCTCGAGCGCTGTCCTGCGGTCGTGCCCGACTGGCACTTCGACAACCGCCGCATCGACCTCGTCGGCGAGGGCTTCGACGCCGCAGTGGGTGGCGGCTTCGAGCTCTCGCAGGGTCTGGTGGCGCGCGAGCTGGCGCCGGTGCACATCGTCGCCGTGGCCTCGCCGGCCTACCTGGCCGGGCGCGCGCTGCCGCAGCAGCCCGAGGACTTCGCCCCGCTGGCCGGCATCATGCGCCGCTCCACGCCCAGCGGCCGCGTGCGCCCGTGGACGCTGCGGCCGCGCCGCGGCGTCGACCAACCCGTGCCGTGCCGCCAGCGGCTGATCCTCAGCGACCCCGAGGCGATCGCGCAGGCCGCGCGCCAGGGCCTGGGTGTCGCGCTGGTGCCGATGCCGTTCGCCTTTGCGCACATCGCCTCGGGCGAACTCGTGCGCCTGCTTCCGGGCTGGTACAGCGACGCCGGCCCGCTGTCGCTCTATTACCCGTCGCGCCGCCTGTTGCCGGCCAAGACCAGCGCCTTCGTCGACTTCGTCGTCGAACGCTTTCGCGCCAGCGGGTTCGCGCGGCTGGTCGATGGGCGCCAGTAGGACCTGTGCGGCCCTGCCTGCGGCCGGTCCTGGCCGCGCTGCAATTGGTCGCAAGCGCGTGGGTGGCGAGCTTGCGGCTGCCTACACTGCGGCGTCTCCAACAACGACGATCGAAGACATGACGATGAAGAATCCGGCCGCGCGCCTCGTGCTGGCCTTGCTCCTCGCAGGACTGGCGGTAATGGCGCGCGCCGACGGCCTGTCCGACTTGCGCACTGCGCTGGCCCGCCTGCCCGGCCAGGCGCCGTTGAAGGCCGGTGTCCAGGCCAAGGACTGGCGCCGCACCGGCGATGGCAAGGACGCGAAGGAGACGCAGGGCCAGGCCACCATCGGCCTGGAGGACGGCCCGCGTGGCCTGCAGCCGCTCTACAGCCACGAGCTGCTGGCCCGCACCGATGCCGAGTCGCGCGCCGCGATCAAGGACAAGTCCGCCAGCAAGCCCCTGGCGCAGGCCTTGTCGCAGCTGGACTTCGACCAGCTGCGCGCGATGGCCTCGGCGGCGCCCGCCCTGCAGCGCGAGATCGAGGACGCGCAGTTCAAGGGCGAGTCGCCCGACAGCTGGGCCGGCAAGCCGGCGCGCAAGCTCACGTTCGAGGGCAGCATCGATCGGCTGTCGGAAAGCGACCGCAAGTACGTGCGCGACTTCAAGCTCCAGCTGAGCATCTGGATCGCCGCGGACGGCACGCCGCTGGCCAGCGAGCGCCGCTACGACCTGTCCGGCCGCGCCTTCGTCGTCGTCAGCTTCGAGCAGCATTCGGACCGACAGCGCAGTTATGCGGTGTCCGGCGACCGCCTGGTGGCCACGAGCGACGAGGAGAAGGGCCACGCCAAGGGGGCCGGCGAATCCCAGGAGTACCGCACCGAGCGCAGCCTGCAACTGTTGCCTTGAGCGGCGCGGACGCTGTCCAGACGCGCCACCTGCCGTTCATCCGGACAAGCGCGTGCCGGACGTGGTCTTTGGTGAGACTTGCGGCACGAGTCCGGCTATCGTCCGGCGGGTGATCCCCTCGACCTCAACTCAGCTGTTAGCCAGCCACTGCCTCGCCGATGGCGACGGAGGCCGCCGTGGATCGTAGGCACTTCATCGCGGCGGCTGGCTCGGCCAGCCTGCTGGGCCTGGATGCCTGCGGCGGCGACGCGGCTCCTGTACCGCCACCGCCACCGCCACCGCCACCGCCACCGCCCCCGGCGCCGCCGGACTGGACAGCGCTGCAGGCCATGCTGTCGGGCAGCGTGTTGCTGCCGGGCGCCGCGGACTTCGCGGCCGCGGCTCCGGTCTTCAATGCGGCCTACGACGCCACGGTGCCGCAGGCCGTGGTTCGCTGCGCCTCGCCGCAAGACGTCGCGCTGGCGCTGCACTTCGCCCGGCAGAACGGCCTGCCGCTCGCAGCGCGCTCGGGCGGTCACGGCTACACGGGCAACTCGACGACCACCGGCATGGTGATCGACGTCGGCGCCATCAGCGCCATCACGCTGGGCAACGGCACGGCCACGATAGGCGCCGGCGCGAAGCTGGTCGACGTCTACGACCAGCTGGCCAACCAGGGCGTGTGCATCCCGTCGGGCGTCTGCCCGACCATCGGCATCGCGGGCATCACGCAAGGCGGCGGCATCGGCATCGTCGACCGCGCGTACGGCCTGACCTGCGACAGCCTGGTCTCGGCGCAGGTGGTGCTGGCCAACGGCGACATCGTCGACTGCGATGACGGCGCCCACGCCGACCTCTTCTGGGCCTTGCGCGGCGGCGGCGGCGGCAACTTCGGCATCGTCACCTCGCTGACCTTCAATACCTTCGCCACGCAGGACGTCACCCGCTTCGACGCCACCTTCGCCTGGGCCGACGCCGCCAGCGTGCTCGCCGCCTGGCAAGCCTGGCCGCAGACCTTGCCCGACGCCGTCTGGGCTGGCCTGGTGCTCTCGGCCACGCCGACCGTCCAGCTCTCGGGCCTGTTCATCGGCAGCCAGGCCGACTTCGCGCCGATCTGGAGCCAGTTCCTGGCGGCCGCCGGTGTCGCGCCGAGCGCGCAGCGCATCCGGTCGCAGTCCTTCCACGAGGCGATGCTGGCCAGCTGCAACGCGCTGACGGTGTCGCAATGCCACCTGGGCAGCGAGACCAGCGACGGCAGGGTGGCGCGCACCACCTTCGCGGCCACGTCCGATTTCTTCAATGCCGCGCTGCCGTCGCAAGGCATCCAGGCGCTGCTGGGCGCAGTCAGTGCCCAGCCCGGCTCCGGCCTGCTGGTCATCATGGACCTGATGGGTGGCGCGATCGGTCGCGTGGCGCCGGACGCCACCGCGTTCGTCCACCGCAACGCCTTGTTCAGCGCCCAGTACTACATCCAGAACCCGGTCGGCGTGCCGGACTCGGTGCAGGCGCAGGCGCGCAGCGTCGTCAGCGGCATGCGTTCGGCAATGGCAACCTGGAGCAGCGGCGAGGCCTACCAGAACTATCTCGATCCGGACCTGGCCGACTGGCAGGCGGCCTACTACGGCGCCAACTACGCGCGGCTGGTGCAGGTGAAAGCCGTCTACGACCCGACGCAGGTGTTCAAGCCGGCGCAGGGCATACCGCCGGGCTAGCGGCTTCGGGCACCGGGCCGTGGCACGGCGCGGCCCGCCAGCTCGACAGGCCGGAAGCGGCATTTCTCGGCGTGGCCGCCTACCATAAATCCGGCGCCCGGCCGCTGCGCCGGCAAGAGTAGACTCCGCGCTTTTTCCCCCTGCGACAGTGTCTGGCAGCTTGGCGCGCGATGCGCGCCGCACCCCTCTTTCCGGCTCCTCGTTCGTTCGCACGCTGGCCTGCCTGAGCGACGCCGGCGCGCCGGCGTCGCCCGATGCGTTCGCGCAGCGGCTGGCGCTCTGGTTCGACTGGACGCATGCGTTCTCGCTGTCGGCGGCGCTGGGCGACGCTGGCGCGCATGCCGACGTGCCGTACTTCGGCGGCCAGGGCACGCTGAGCGCGGACGAGCGCGAGTTCGCACGCGTGCGCGCCACGCTGTCGAAGGCGATCGACGATGCGCCGAGCGGCGCTGCCGCAGCGCGGCGAGTGAATCGTCCCTTGGCTGGTGTCGTCCCGCCCGTCGAGACGCCGGTCGACTTCGCCAGCCATCGCCAGCGCTACACCGCCTGCCAGCTGGCGATGGAGACGCAGATCGTGCCGCTGCGGCGCCGCCTGCGTTCGTCGCTGGCCGATCGCTCCGCCGGGCTGGCCAAGCTGGCGGAGCTGGACATCGTGATGGAGCAGGTGGTCGGAGCGCAGGAACGCGCGCTGCTGGCCACCGTCGCCTCGCGGCTGGAACCGCGCTTCGACCAGCTGCGCGGCGCGCAGGACGATCCATCGCCCGGGCCATGGCTCGAACGGTTCCGCCAGGAGATGCGGGGCCTGCTGCTGGCCGAACTCGATCTGCGCCTGCAACCCGTCGAAGGCCTGCTCGAAGCCTCCCGCCAGTCGTTACCGAAACGCTCATGAATCAATTGCTCCGCCACGCCACGCTCGCCGTGGGCCTGGCCGTCATCGCCTGGGTCGGCGCCGGCTACCTGCTGACCAATCCGCTCGCGCTGGTCATCACCGTCCTCGTCGGGGCGTTCTGGGCCATGGGCGTGCTCGAGCTTCGACGCTTCCAGCAGGCCAGCGGAGAGCTCGCGCAGGCCGTCGACGAGCTCGCCCAGCCGCCGGCCAGCCTGGCCGCGTGGCTCGAGCGCGTGCCCGCCGGGCTGCGCAACGCCGTGCGGCGCCGCGTCGAGGGCGAGCCGGTCGGCCTGCCCGCGCCCGCGCTGGCGCCCACGCTGGCCGGCCTGCTGGTGTTGCTGGGCATGCTGGGCACCTTCGTCGGCATGATCCTGACCTTGCGCGGCACCGGCGCCGCGCTCGAGACCGCGACCGACCTCGTGGCGGTGCGCAACTCGCTGATCGCCCCGGTCAAGGGCCTGGGCCTGGCGTTCGGGACTTCGGTGGCCGGTGTCGCCGCGTCCGCGACGCTGGGACTGCTCTCGGCGCTGGCCCGGCGCGAGCGCGTGGCCGTCGCCCAGCGCCTGGACGCCCGCATCGCGACGACGCTGCGCTGCTTCTCGCAGGCGCACCAGCGCGAGGAGTCGCTGGGCCTGCTGCAGCGGCAGGCCGACGCCATGCCGGCGCTGGCCGAACGCCTGGGCGCGATGATGGACACGCTGGAACGCCAGCACGAGGCCTCGAACGCGCGGCTGCTCGCCAGCCAGGAGCGATTCCAGAGCGAGGCCGGCGCTGCCTACGTGGGCCTCGCCCAGTCGGTCGACCGCACGCTGCAGGCCAGCCTCACCGAGGGCGCGCGCATCGCGGGCGAGACGATACGCCCGGTGGCCGAAGCGACGCTCGCCGGCATCGCGCGCGAGACGGCGGCCTTGCATGCCGCGCTTGCCGCGTCCATGCAGGCCCAGCTCGACCAGCTGTCCACGCGCTTCGAGGCCAGCACGGCGACGGTGGCCGACGCGTGGCAAGCGCTGCTCGCGCGTCACGCGCGCTCGGGCGACGAACTGGCCGCGACCGTGGCCGCGTCGCACGAGCGTTTCGCGCAGACCTTCGACGAGCGCTCGGCCGCGTTGCTGGACGAGGTCGCGCAACGCCATGCCGGCTGGCAAGGCGAGATGGCCGCGACCTTGACGGGCCTGGCGCGCGAGACTGCGGCGATGCAGCGCACGATGGCCGACGCGGTGGCTTTGCAGCTCGATGGCGTTGGCGGCCGGCTGGATGCGGCGGTCGAGCGCGTGACGCAGTCCTGGGCCGAGGCGGTCGCACAGCACGAACGCACCAGCGCGCGCCTGTCCGATGCGACGGGCCAGTCGCTCGCGACGGCGGCCGCGACCTTCGAACAGCACTCGGCCGCGCTGCTGCGCAGCGTCGAGCAGGCGCACGCGGAACTGCAATCGGATTCCGCCGCGCGCGACCAGCAGCGAGTCGAGGCGATGGCACGATCGCTCGAGGCCCTGGCCGCGTCGCTGCAGCAGCAATGGGCTCAAGCGGGTGCCCAGTCGCTCGAGCAGCAGCACCGCGTGGTCGAGACCATGGAGCGCACGGCGCGCGACATCACCGAGCAGGC
>JBJMWF010000309.1:0-6985 GCA_045810265.1 Vitreoscilla sp.
AGCCGCGCAGGCAGCGGTAGAGATACCACAGGCCGATGACGAACCACGCCGCGGCGCCGGGGAAGAACAGCAGCACGAACAGCGGCGCGCTGAGCGCGAACCACAGCAGCGCGAACCAGAAGGTGCGCGCCTGCCAGCGCCAGTGGCTGCGGTACAGGTCGTCGGGCAGGTCGCCGAACTTCACCATGTTCACGATCATGGCGATCACCGAGAAGATGCCGCCGGAGAACCACGTGACCGTGTGCAGCGCGTACATCACGTGCGTGAGCGTGCGCGGCTCCTCGCGATAGGCCTGGACGTCGGTCTGCATCGTTTCTCCTGAGTTGTTCAAAGCTTGGATTCGCCGTCGCGCTGCTGCGACTTGCGCAGCGCGAATTCCTCGAGGCCGGACAGCCCCTCGCGCCGCTCGAGCTCGCGGATCACATCCGCCGGCGACAGGCCGAAATGGCTCAGCGCGATCATCGAGTGGAACCACAGGTCGGCCACCTCGTAGATGATCTTGGCGGCATCGCCGTCCTTGCCAGCCATCACCGTCTCGGTGGCTTCCTCGCCGACCTTTTTCAGGATCGCGTCGGTGCCCTTGTCGAACAGGCGCGCGACGTAGCTCGCCGCCGGGTCGCCCCCGTTGGCGGGCTTGCGCGATTCGATCACCGCGGCCAGACGGGCCAGGCTGTCGGTGCCGCTCATGCTGGCGCTCATTTGTAGATGCTCCCGGGATCCTTGAGCACCGGCTCGACCGGCGTCCACTGCCCGTCGACCAGCTTCTGGAAAAAGCAGCTGTGGCGGCCGGTGTGGCAGGCGATGCCGGGCTCGTGGCCCAGCTGCGTGACCTCCAGCAGCACGACGTCGTTGTCGCAATCGAGGCGCAGCTGGTGCACCTGCTGCACGTGGCCCGACTCCTCGCCCTTGGCCCACAGCTTGCGGCGCGAACGGCTCCAGTACACGGCGCGGCCCGTCTCGGCGGTGCGCGCCAGCGCCTCGCGATTCATCCACGCGAACATCAGCACGTCGCCGCTGCCGTGTTCCTGCGCGATCGCCGGCACGAGGCCGTCGCGATCCCATTTCACTTCGTCGAGCCAGGTCATCGCCGCAGTGTAGCGAAGCGCGCCGTCACCCGGCGTGCGTGGCGCCGGCGAAGCCGCGCTCCTGCGCGAACCAGTCCAGCACCGGGATCGTGCCCGGCAGCACCGGCACGCTGCGCACCGGCAGCGTCTCCCACGCCATCTGCTGGCCCTCGCGCATCTCGAACTCGCCGCTCCAGGCGAACACCTTGCAGAAGTTCAGCCGGACGCGGGCGTGCGGGTAGTCCATCATCAGCACCTGCCAGGGCTGCGCGCCGCCGATCGCGATGCCCAGCTCCTCGTGCAGCTCGCGGCGCAGCGCGTCTTCCACCGTCTCGCCCGCCTCCAGCTTGCCGCCCGGGAACTCCCAGTAACCGGCGTAGACCTTGCCTTGCGGCCGCGAGGTCAGCAGGAAGCGGCCTTGCGCGTCCACCAGCACGCCGACCGCCACTTCGGTGATGGGGCGTTCGCCGTAGTGCGACGGTGCATCCGGCGAGTCGATCACCGACGTCACCGGCTTGCTGGCGCCGCTCATGCCGCGCCTCCGATGCGTCCCGCCCGGTCGCGCGCGAACTGGTAGGCCACCCGGCCCGAGCGCGAACCGCGTTCGAGCGCCCAGACCAGGGCCTCGGCGCGCAAGGAGGCGACGGTCGCGTCGTCCAGCCCGAAATGGCGCAGCCACTGGCCGACGATGGCCAGGTACTCGGGCTGGCTGAACGGATAAAAGCTGATCCACAGGCCAAAGCGTTCGGACAGGGAGATCTTCTCCTCGATGGCCTCGCCCGGGTGCAGCTCGCCGTCCTCGTCGTGCGTCGCGGCGAGGTTGTCCTTCATCTGCTCGGGCAGCAGGTGGCGCCGGTTGGACGTGGCGTAGACCAGCACGTTGTCCGACGACGCCGAGATCGTGCCGTCGAGCATCGACTTCAAGGCCTTGTAGCCGGCCTCGCCCTCGTCGAAGCTCAGGTCGTCGCAGTAGACGATGAAGCGCTCGGGCCGGCCTTCGATCAGCGCGACGATGTCGGGCAGGTCGACCAGGTCCGACTTGTCGACCTCGATCAGGCGCAGCCCCTGCGGCGCGAACTCGTGCAGGCAGGCCTTGATCAGCGAGCTCTTGCCGGTGCCGCGTGCGCCGGTCAGCAGCACGTTGTTGGCCGAGCGGCCGGCCACGAACTGCGCGGTGTTGGCGCGCAAGCGCTCCTTCTGCGCGTCGACCTCCTTCAGGTTGTCGAGCGCGATCGGCGCGACGTGGCGCACCGCCTCGAGCACACCGCGCGCGCCGGCGCCGAACGCGCCCGGCGCGCGCCTGCGATAGCGAAACGCGATCGAGGCCGACCAGTCGGGATCGGCCGCGGGCGCCGGCAGCAGGCCTTCGAGGCGGGCCAGCAGGCTGTCGGCTCGGCGCAGCAGCGTGTCCAGCGTGGGGTTGGCGGAATTCGGTGGCGTCATGGCGAGAGTCTAATGACCGGACGCGCGCGACGCTTCGCGTACGATGAACCGCTCCTTGCTGCCGCCACGCCGATGACCCTGCCCACGCCGACGCTCTTCATCGCCACGCCGTGCCTGGACGGCAGCGTCAATGCGCATTACACGGCGTCGCTGGTGCGCACGATGTCGGCGCTGCAGCAGGGCGGCTGGCGCTCGCCGCAGATCGACTTCGAGATCGGCAACAGCCAGATCGCCGACGCCCGCAACAAGCTGGTGGCGCGCTTCTTGGCCAGCGACTGCAGCGACCTCGTCTTCATCGACTCGGACCTGTCGTGGTCGGCCGACGACCTGCTGCGGCTGGCGTCGTACGACGTGCCCTTCGTCGCCGGCGTCTACCAGCGCAAGAGCCGCGCCAAGATCGACTTCGCGGTCAAGTTCGCCGCCGCGATCGGCATGGACGCGCAGCGCCTGATCGCGGTCGAGCGCGTGGGCACCGGCTTCATGCGGCTGCGCCGCGATTGCCTGGAGAAGATGGTGGCGGCCCACGCCTCGCTGCGGCTGACGAACCCGGTCTCGCAGGACGACCGGAACTTCTACGCTCTGTTCGACACGACGCTGGTCGACGGCCAGTTCATCGGCGAGGACTTCACCTTCTGCGACCGCTGGCGCGCGATCGGCGGCCAGGTGCTGATCGATCCGGCGATCAACCTGTCGCACCACGGCGCGGCGGCGTACGACGAGCCGCTGCTCAAGTACCTGCAGAAGAACTAGGCAGTCAGGGTGACGCGCGCGAAGCTGCGCTTGCCCACCTGCAGCACGTAGGTGCCGGCGCCCAGCTTCAGCCCCTTGTCGCTGACCACCGCCGAGTCGACCCGCACCCCGCCCTGCTCGATCTTGCGGTTGCCTTCGCCGTTGGACGGCACCAGGCCCGCCGCGCACAGGATCGCCGCCACGCCCATCGGCGCGCCGGCCAGCGTGACTTCCGGGATCTCGTCGGGGATGCCGCCCTTGGAGCGGTTCTGGAAGTCCGCCTCGGCCGCCTCAGCCGCCGCGGCCGAGTGGAAGCGCGCGGTGATCTCCTTGGCCAGCATCACCTTGGCGTCCTTCGGATTGCGCCCGGCCTCGACCTGCGCACGCAGCGCCGCGATCTCGGCCTCGCCGCGGAAGCTCAGCAGCGTGAACCACTTCCACATCTGCACGTCGCTGATCGACAGGATCTTGGCGTACATGGTGTTGGCCGGCTCGGCGATGGCCACGTAGTTGTTCTTGGACTTGGACATCTTCTCGATGCCGTCCAGCCCCTCGAGCAGCGGCATCGTCAGGATGCACTGCGGCTCCTGGCCGTATTCCTGCTGCAGGTGGCGCCCCACCAGCAGGTTGAACTTCTGGTCGGTGCCGCCGAGCTCGAGGTCGCTCTTGAGCGCGACCGAGTCGTAGCCCTGCATCAGCGGGTAGAGGAACTCGTGCACGCTGATCGGCGTCTGGGCGGCGAAGCGCTTGGCGAAATCGTCGCGCTCCATCATGCGCGCCACGGTGTACCTGGCGGCGAGCTGGATCATGCCGCGCGCGCCCAGCGGGTCACTCCACTCGCTGTTGTAGCGAATCTCCGTCCTGGCCGGATCGAGCACCATGCTGGCCTGCGCGTAGTAGGTCTGCGCATTGGCCTCGATCTGCTCGCGCGTCAGCGGCGGGCGGGTGTTGTTGCGGCCGGACGGATCGCCGATCTGCGAGGTGAAGTCGCCGATCAGGAAGATGACCGTGTGCCCCAGGTCCTGCAACTGGCGCATCTTGTTGAGCACCACGGTGTGGCCGATGTGGATGTCCGGCGCCGTCGGATCCAGGCCCAGCTTGATGCGCAAGGGCTGTCCGGTGGCCTCGGAGCGCATCAGCTTCTTGAGCCAGTCGGCCTGCGGCAGCAGCTCGTCACAGCCGCGCAGGCTGATCTGCAGCGCCTCCAGGACGCGGTCGGACGGTTGGGCGGGGGGCGGCGTGGAGGTCATCGGCGAGGAGATGCGGATCGGGCGGCGCGACCTTGCCCGACCGGACGCCTGTGACAGGACGGCCGGGAGATGCAAGGCTTGTAAAAGAGACTGTAAAGCTCCCTCTTTTGGGGGATCGACTTTACATCCGACTGCTATAGTCGCTCGCGCAGGGCGGCTCCCACTACCACAGGGCAGCCCATCCCGGCGAACGAAAGCTGAAGTTTTCGGAACTGTTGTCGATATTTGGCAACAACTGACCCGAGAAGTCGTCTGATTCTATGCGCGCGCACGCCGGCAAGACCTGCCCGAAGTGCGGATTCTTGAAACCGGAACAGGGAAACGGCAATCGCCGACCCCGTGTTCCTCCCGCTGGAAGCGATCGTTGGATTCCCTGAGCCAAGCCGAACAGGCGGTCGAAACCGCCGTCCAATCACTGCTCGGTCGCGTCGCGAACTGGGCGCACCGCCACCCCCGCCGCCTCGCTGCCGGCACCGTCACCGTTCTCGCCGCTCTGGCGGGCACTGCGTTCGGTCTCGTCCCCATGGCGCCGGACGCGGCCGTCCTGCCCAAGCGCCTGGTCACCGAGAGCTTCACGCCCGACAACCTCGACGCGCAGCTCGACGCGCTGGCGGCCCAGCACCTGGTGCTCGCCCGCAGCGAGGTCACGCGCGCGAACGAAACCGCTGACACGCTCACCAAGCGCCTGGGCATCACCGATGACCAGCTCGACGCCTTCCTGCAGACGGACGCCACCTCGCGCAAGCTGTGGCAGGGCCGCGCCGGCAAGATGGTGTCGGCTACCACCGACGACAGCGGCAAGCTGACCCAGCTCGTCGCCCGCTATCCGGCAGAGCGCGACGACCAGTTCTCGACCCACTTCTCGCGCCTGACGATCGAGCGGGGGGAGCACGGTTTCACCAGCAAGATCGAGACGCTGCCGCTCGGCACGACCACCCGCCTGGCCTCCGGCATGGTGCGCACGTCGCTGTTCGCGGCCACCGACGACGCCGGCGTGCCCGACCCGATCGCCAACCAGATGGCCGAGATGTTCTCGACCGACATCGACTTCCATCGCGAGCTGCGCAAGGGCGACACCTTCAGCGTCGTCTACGAGGCGCTCACCGCCGACGGCGAGCCGGTGCCGTGGAACCAGGGCGCCGGCCGTGTGCTGGCGGCCGAATTCGTCAACGGCGGCCATGCGTTCTCGTCGGTGTGGTTCGCCGACGCCAGCGGCAAGGGCGCATATTTCGACCTCGACGGCCGCAGCAAGCACAGCGCCTTCCTGGCCAGCCCGCTGGCGTTCTCGCGCATCACCTCCGGTTTCTCGATGCGCTTCCATCCGATCCTGAACGAATGGAAGCGTCACGAAGGCGTGGACTACGGCGCGCCGACCGGCACGCCCGTGCACGTCGTCGGCGACGGCGTCGTCTCCTTTGCCGGCCAGCAGAACGGCTACGGCAACGTGATCCAGGTGCAGCACTCGGGCAATCGCATGACGGTCTATGCACACCTGAGCAAGATCGACGTCCGGCGCGGCGACCACGTCAGCCAGGGCGACCACATCGGCGATGTCGGGCGTACCGGCTGGGCCACCGGCCCGCACCTGCACTTCGAATTCCGTGTGGCAGGCGCCGTCAAGGATCCGCTGACGATCGCCAAGTCGGCCGAGACACTGGCCCTGGACAACGCCTCGCGCCCCCGCTTCACGGCAATGGCGGGCGCGCTGAAGTCCGAGCTGGCAGTCGCCGAGTCGCTCGGCGTGCGCCCCTCCCGCGTAGACTGAGTACCTCGTTTCCAGCACACCGTCGCGCCGCGTTCGCCCTGACGAACCCGGCGCGTCGCCACTTCATGACCCTCTACATTGGCTTGATGAGCGGCACGTCGATGGACGGTGTCGATGGCGTGCTGGTCGACTTCGCAGCCGGCTCCGGCTCCGGCCTGCGCGTGCTCGCCGACGCCCACGTCCCGATGCCGCCGCTGCTGGGCGCCGAACTGCTGGCGCTCAACACGTCGGGCCCGGACGAACTGCAGCGCGCCGCCCTGGCCGCCAATGCCCTGGCGCGACTGCAGGCCGAGGTGGTGGCCCGCCTGCTGGACAAGGCCTCCATCGAGCGCGGCGCCGTGCGCGCCGTCGGCTCCCACGGCCAGACCGTGCGCCACCGCCCCGGAGAATTCGACGGCACCGGTTTTACGCTGCAACTCAACAACGGAGCACTGCTGGCCGAGGCCTGCGGCATCGACGTCGTCTGCGACTTCCGCAGCCGCGACGTCGCCGCCGGCGGCCAGGGCGCGCCTTTGGTGCCGGCCTTCCACCAGGCCGTGTTCGGCGGCCCGATGCCGCGAGCGATCCTCAATGTGGGCGGCATCGCCAACCTCACGCTGCTGCCTTCCACGGATGAGCCAGCGCTCGCTGACCGCGCGACGCTGGGAGGCTTCGACACGGGCCCGGGCAATGCGCTGATGGATCACTGGTGCAGGCTGCACACCGATGCGGCCTACGACGACGACGGTCGCTGG
>JBJMWF010000310.1:0-7782 GCA_045810265.1 Vitreoscilla sp.
GCGCTCTACACGCCCACGCACTTCCTGGGCCGCCAGGCGGTGTTCATCGTCATCGGCCTGGTGTGCGCATTCGCCACGGCGCAGATCCCGATCGCGGTGTGGGAGAAGTGGGCACCATGGATCTTCGCGCTGGCGATGGTGCTGCTGTTCCTGGTGCTGATCCCGCACGTGGGCAAGGGCGTCAACGGCGCGCGACGCTGGATCCCGATGGGCCTGCTGAACTTCCAGCCCAGCGAGCTCGCCAAGCTGGGCATGTGCATGTACGCGGCCAGCTACATGGTGCGCAAGATGGACGTCAAGGAAAACTTCATCAAGGCCGTGTGGCCGATGGCGGTGGCCCTGGGCGTGATCGGCGTGCTGCTGCTGGCCGAGCCCGACATGGGCGCCTTCATGGTGATCGCGGCCATCGCGCTGGGCGTGCTGTTCCTGGGCGGCGTCAACGGCCGCATGTTCCTGCTCAGCGTGGCGGTGCTGCTGGGCGCGTTCACGCTGATGATCGTGTTCAGCGAGTTCCGCCGCCAGCGCATCTTCGCGTATCTCGACCCATGGAACCCGACCTACGCGCAGGGCAAGGCCTACCAGCTGACCCATTCGCTGATCGCGTTCGGCCGAGGCGAGATCTTCGGCCAGGGCCTGGGCTCGTCGATCGAGAAGCTGCACTACCTGCCCGAGGCGCATACCGACTTCCTGCTGGCCGTGATCGGCGAGGAGCTGGGCTTCGTGGGCGTGTCCATCATCATCGTCGCCTTCTTCTGGCTGACGCGGCGCCTGTTCATCATCGGCCGCCAGGCGATTGCGCTGGATCGCGTCTTCGCCGGCCTGATGTGCCAGGGCGTGGGCTTGTGGATGGGCGCGCAGTCGTTCATCAACTTCGGCGTCAACCTGGGCGTGCTGCCGACCAAGGGCCTGACACTGCCGCTGCTCAGCTATGGCGGCTCGGGCGTGGTGCTGAACCTGGTCGCGCTGGCGCTGGTGCTGCGGGTCGACATGGAAAGCCGCGCGTTGATGCGGGGAGGGCGGGCATGAGCGCCGAGCTGTCCACCATCGCCACGCCGCGCTCGACGCCTTCGCGCCATCTCGTGGTGATGGCCGCGGGCACCGGCGGCCACGTGATGCCGGGTCTCGCGGTCGCCCGCGAGGTGCTCGCACGAGGCTGGACGGTCAGCTGGCTGGGTACCCGCACCGGCATGGAGAACCGACTGGTGCCGCCATCGGGCATCCCGCTCGACACGATCGACTTCGCCGGCGTGCGCGGCAAGGGCCCGCTCGGCACGTTCAAGGGCCTGATGCAGCTCGTGTCGGCCTTCGGCGCCTGCCGCCACATCCTGCGCACGCGCAAGGCCACGGCGGTGCTGGGCATGGGCGGCTACGTCTGCGTGCCGGGCGGCAAGGTGGCGCGCCGGATGAGAAAGCCGCTGGTGCTGGTGAACGCCGACGCGGCGCTGCTGCTCTCGAACAAGTCGCTGCTGTCGGCGTGCGACCGCATCGCCTTCGGTTTCGACGGCGAGGACGCGCGCAGGACGGCCAAGGCGCTGGTCACCGGCAATCCGGTGCGCGCCGAGATCGAAGCCATCGCGCCGCCCGCCCAGCGCTTCGCGCAGCGCGCCGGCCCGCTGCGCGTGCTGCTGGTGGGCGGCAGCCTGGGCGCCAAGGTGCTCAACGAGACGCTGCCGCTGGCGCTCAAGCTGATCCCGGCGAGCGAGCGTCCGCGCGTCACCCACCAGACCGGCGAGAAGAACTGGGCCTCGGTGCAGGCGGAGTACCACGCGCGCGGCATCGAGGCGGAAGTCATTCCCTTCATCGACGACATGGCGCGTCGTCTGGCCGACTGCGACCTGATCGTCTGCCGCGCCGGCGCGATCACGGTCAGCGAGCTGTGCGCCGCCGGCGTCGCCAGCATCCTGGTGCCGCTGGTGATCAGCACCACCTCGCATCAACGCGACAACGCGACCTACATGGCCGAACGCGGCGCGGCGCGCCACCTGCCGCAGACCGAGCTGACGCCCGAACGCCTCGCCGCCGAGATCCGGGCCGCGTCGCGCGCGAACCTGCTCGCGATGGCGGAATGCGCGCGCGCGCTGGCGCGGCCGCAGGCGGCGGCGCGGGTGGCGGATGAACTTGAAAGGCTGGTCGCATGAAACACGCCGTCAAGAAGATCCACTTCGTGGGCATCGGCGGCGCCGGCATGTCGGGCATCGCCGAGATCCTGCACAACCTCGGCTACGCCGTCTCCGGTTCCGACCAGTCCGACAGCGCGACGTCGCGCCGGCTCGGTGACCTGGGCATCCGCGTCCATGTCGGCCACGACGCCGCCAACATCGCCGACGCCCAGGCCGTGGTCACGTCCACCGCGGTCAAGGGCGACAACCCCGAGGTGATCGCCGCGCGTTCGCGCCGCATCCCGGTGGTGCCGCGCGCGGTCATGCTGGCCGAGCTGATGCGCCTGAAGAAGGGCATCGCGATCGCCGGCACGCACGGCAAGACGACCACGACCTCGCTCGTGACCAGCGTGCTGGCCGAGGCCGGCGTCGACCCGACCTTCGTCATCGGCGGACGCCTGAACAGCGCCGGCGCCAACTCGCGCCTGGGCTCCGGCGAGTACATCGTCGTCGAGGCCGACGAGTCCGACGCCTCGTTCCTGAACCTGATGCCCATCCTGTCGGTGGTCACCAACATCGATGCCGACCACATGGACACCTACGGCCACGACTTCGCGCGCCTGAAGGCCGCGTTCGTGGAGTTCCTGCACCGCATGCCGTTCTACGGCTCGGCCGTGGTGTGCGGCGACGACCCGGGCGTGCGGTCCATCATCCCGATGATCTCCCGCCCGGTGATCACCTACGGCATGAACGAGGACGTGCAGGTGCGCGCGGTCGACGTGCGCGCCCTCGAGGGCGGCCGAATGCAGTTCACCTGCCAGCGCCGCAACGGCGTGCAGATGCCGGACCTCCAGATCACGCTGAACCTGCCCGGGGAACACAACGTGCGCAACGCGCTGGCCGCGATCGCCGTGGCGACCGAGCTGGAACTGCCGGACGCCGCCATCGCGCGCGCGCTCGAGGGGTTCACCGGCGTCGGCCGCCGCTTCCAGAGCTACGGCCAGCAGCCGGTGGACGTCGACAAGGGCGGCGGCAGCTTCACGCTGATCGACGACTACGGGCACCATCCGGTCGAGATGGCCGCGGTGATCGCCGCTGCGCGCGGCGCCTTCCCGCGGCGCCGGCTCGTGCTCGCGTTCCAGCCGCATCGCTTCACGCGCACCCGCGACTGCTTCGAGGACTTCGTCAAGGTGATGGGCCAGGCCGACGGGGTCCTGCTGACCGAGGTGTACTCGGCCGGCGAAGCCCCCATCGTGGCCGCGGACGGCCGCTCGCTGGCGCGCGCCCTGCGCGTCGCCGGCAAGGTGGATCCGGTGTTCGTCGACGATGTCGGCGAGCTCGCGGAGGCCATCGTCGACCACGCGCGCGACGGCGACGTGATCATCTCCATGGGCGCAGGCTCGATCGCGGCGGTGCCGCAGCGGGTGGTGGACCTGAAGGCCCGCACAGTCAACGGAGGCACGCAATGAACTTCATTTCATTGACTCCCAGCGATGCGAAGGGGCTCGGCAAGGTGGCCGTGCTGATGGGCGGCACCTCGGCCGAACGCGAGATCTCGCTGCTCTCGGGCAACGGCGTGCTGGCGGCGCTGCGTTCGGTCGGCGTGGACGCACACATGTTCGATCCGGCCGAGCGTCCGCTGGAGGATCTGCGGCGCGAAGGCGTCGCGCGCTGCTTCATCGCGCTGCATGGCCGCCATGGCGAGGACGGCTGCATTCAGGGTGCGCTGGAGCTGATGGGCATCCCGTACACCGGCCCGGGCCCGATGGCCTCGGCCATCGCGATGAACAAGGTCATGACCAAGCGGGTCTGGCGCGCCGAGTTGCTGAACACGCCGCGCAGCCGCGTGCTCAGCCGCGACGAGCAGGTCGACAAGTACATCTCCAAGGTGCCTGACGAACTCGGCTTGCCGCTGATCGTCAAGCCGCCGCACGAGGGCTCCTCGGTCGGCGTCACCAAGGTGCGCAGCTGGTCGCAGATGAAGGAGGCGGTCGAGCTGGCTGCCGGCTACGACGTCGACGTGCTGTGCGAGGAGTTCATCGACGGCGACGAGGTGACGGTGGCCATCGTCGGCGAGGGCTGGGACACGATGGCGTTGCCGGTCGTGCGCATCGTCGCGCCCGAAGGCAAATACGACCTGCAGAACAAGTACTTCACCGACGTCGTCAAGTACCACTGCCCGAGCGGCCTGCCCGAGGCCGAGGAAAAGGAAGTGCAGCGCCTGGCCGTCGCCGCCTACCGCGCGCTCGGTTGCCGCAGCTGGAGCCGCGCCGACCTGATCATCCGCGGCCACGACCGCAAGCCCTTCCTGATCGAGATGAATACCTCGCCGGGCATGACCACGCACTCGCTGGTGCCGATGGCCGCGCGCGCGGTCGGCCTCTCATACGAAGCGCTGTGCGCGCACCTGATCGCCACCGCCGCGCTCGACCCGGTGGGCAAGGGCGGCAAGGCCGCGAAGAACGAACAGCCCGACGCCTAGGATCATGCTGCTGCGCCAACCCACCACCGCCACCGCCGCGCCCGCCAGCGCGTTGCCGGTGGACGTGCGCCTGATGAACGCGATCGCCACGATCGTGTTCACGCTGGCGCTGGTGGCGCTGGCCGGTGCGGCGCTCGGGTGGGCGGCGCGCCGGCCACAGTTCCAGTTCACCGACGTGCGCCTCGAAGGCGACCTGCAGCGCAACAGCGTGACCACGGTGCGCGCCAACGCGATGCCGCACCTGGCCGGCAATTTCTTCACGATGGACCTGGCGCATACGCGCGCCGCGTTCGAGCAGGTGCCCTGGGTGCGCCACGCGGTCGTGCGCCGCGTGTGGCCCGACAAGCTGGTCGTCTCGCTCGAGGAGCACCAGCCGGTGGCGCTGTGGCAAGGCGACGAGAACAGCGACCAGATGGTCAACAGCCACGGCGAGGTCTTCGAGGCCAACGTCGGCGACGTCGAGGACGACAGCCTGCCGCAGTTCGCCGGCCCGAATGGCACCTCCGCCCAGGTGCTCCAGATGTACCGCCGCCTGCAGCCCTTGTTCGCCGGCCTGGAGTCGGAGCTGACGGCGCTGCGGCTGTCGGGCCGCGGCAGCTGGAAGGTCGAACTGGACGACGGCGCGAGCGTGGAGCTCGGTCGCGGCACCGAGGACGAGGTGATCGAGCGGACGCAGCGCTTCATCCGCACGGTGCCGCAGGTGCTGCGCAAGTTCAACGCGCCGCTGGCGACCGCCGACCTGCGGCATGCGGAAGGTTATGCAGTCAAGTTGAAGGGTCTGTCGGTCGCCGTTGACGCCAAGCAACCGCAACAGGCCTCTGGCAAGCAATAGGAATCGACACAGCAATGGCCAAGGAATACAAGGATCTCGTCGTCGGCCTGGACATCGGCACCGCCAAGGTGATGGCCGTCGTCGCCGAGATACTGCCGGGTGGCGAGCTGCGGCTCGCCGGCCTGGGCGTCGCGCCGACGCATGGCCTCAAGCGCGGGGTCGTGGTCAACATCGACGCGACGGTGCAGTCCATCCAGCAGGCCTTGAAGGAGGCCGAGATGATGGCCGACTGCAAGATCTCGCGCGTCTACACCGGCATCACGGGCAGCCACATCCGCGGCCAGAATTCGACCGGCATGGTGATCGTGCGCGACAACCGCGAGGTCACGCCCACCGACATGGCGCGCGTGGTGGAGACCGCCAAGGCCATCAACATTCCCAACGACCAGCGCGTGCTGCTGGTCGAGCCGCAGGAATTCGTGATCGACGGCCACGAGGTCAAGGAGCCGATCGGCATGAGCGGCAGCCGGCTCGAGGTGCGCGTGCACATCGTCACCGGCGCGCAGAGCGCGGCCGAGAACATCGTCAAGTGCGTGCGCCGCTGCGGGCTGGAGGTCGACCAGCTGGTGCTCAATCCGAGCGCGTCCAGCCAGGCGGTGCTGACGCAGGACGAGATGGATCTGGGCGTCGCGCTGGTGGACATCGGCGCGGGCACCACCGACGTCGCCATCTTCACCGGCGGCTCGGTGCGCCACACCGCGGTGATCCCGATCGCCGGCGACCTGATCACCAGCGACATCGCGATGGCGCTGCGCACGCCGACCAAGGACGCCGAGGAGATCAAGGTCGAATACGGCGTGGCCAAGCAGCTGCTCGCCGATGCGACCGAACAGGTCGAAGTGCCGGGCCTCGGCGACCGGGCACCCCGCATGCTCTCGCGGCAGGCACTGGCCGGCGTGATCGAGCCGCGCGTCGAGGAGATCTTCTCGCTGGTGCATCAAGTGATCCGCGAATCGGGCTGCGAGGAACTTCTGTCCTCCGGCATCGTTCTGACCGGCGGCACCGCGGTGATGCCGGGCATGGTCGAACTCGGCGAGGACATCTTTCTCAAGCCTGTCCGCAAGGGTCTGCCGACCTATTCGGGCGCGCTGTTCGACATGGTCGCGAACCCGCGTTCGGCGACCGTCATGGGCCTGCTGGAAGAAGCCCGCGTCGCGCACAGCCGGGGCCACAAGGCCGCGGCGCAGGCCGGCTCGATGCAGACCTTCTTCGGCAAGGCGCGGGACTGGTTCATGGGGAATTTCTGATGACGAACGAAAGAGGCGTCATCCCTATAAGACGCGACGCGCACGACGCGATCGAGTCGCAGCTCTTTGGGTATACGGGTACGGGTTTTTCGCACAGGCAACTGCAACAGCTTCTAGGAAGGAAACATCATGGCCATCGAGATGATTGAACCGTTTGATCAAGGCACGCAGATCAAGGTCATCGGCGTGGGCGGCGGCGGCGGCAATGCCGTCGAGCACATGCTCAACGAAGGCGTTCAAGGCGTCGAGTTCGTCTGCGCGAACACCGATGCCCAGGCGCTGAACCGCTCCGGCGCGACCCAGATCATTCAGCTGGGTGGCAAGGGCCTGGGCGCCGGCGGCAAGCCCGAGGTGGGCAAGGCCGCGGCCGAAGAGGCGGTCGAGGAGATCAAGACCGCGATCGCCGGCGCCAACATGCTGTTCATCACGGCCGGCATGGGCGGCGGCACGGGTACCGGCGCCGCGCCGGTGATCGCGCGCGTGGCCAAGGAGATGGGCATCCTGACCGTGGGCGTGGTCACCAAGCCGTTCGAGTTCGAAGGCAACCGCCGCATGAAGTCGGCCGACGCCGGCGTGGCCGAGCTCGAGGCCAATGTCGACTCGCTGATCGTCGTGCTCAACGAGAAGCTGCTCGAAGTGCTGGGAGACGACGTCACCCAGGACCAGGCCTTCGCCTACGCCAACGACGTGCTGAAGAACGCCGTCGGCGGCATCTCCGACATCATCCACATCCCGGGCCTGGTCAACGTCGACTTCGAAGACGTCAAGACCGTGATGAGCGAGCCTGGCAAGGCGATGATGGGCACCGCCATCGCGTCGGGCCCGGACCGCGCGAACAAGGCCGCCGACGCCGCCGTCGCCTGCCCGCTGCTCGAAGGGATCGATCTGTCGGGCGCCAAGGGCGTGCTGGTGCTGATCGCCGCCTCGCGCTCCACGTTCAAGCTGTCGGAGAGCAAGCTGGCGATGAACACCATCCGCCGCTACGCCGCCGAGGAAGCGCACGTGATCTTCGGCACGGCCTACGACGAGACGCTGGGCGACCAGCTGCGCGTCACGGTGATCGCCACCGGGCTGTCGCAGTCGCGCCGCGCCCAGGCGCCGCTGACGGTGATCCAGACCACC
>JBJMWF010000311.1:0-10943 GCA_045810265.1 Vitreoscilla sp.
CACTCGGTCGGTATGCCGCTCGAACCGGGCCAGAGCGACGTTGTGTGGCCCTGCAACAATGAGCAGAAGTACATTGTCCACTTCCCCGAGGAGCGGTCGATCTGGTCGTATGGCAGCGGCTATGGCGGCAACGCGCTGCTGGGCAAGAAGTGTCTCGCGCTGCGGATCGCCTCGGCCATGGCCCGCGACGAGGGTTGGCTGGCCGAGCACATGCTGATCCTGGGCGTGACCAACCCGCAAGGCGTCAAGCGCCACATCGCGGCGGCGTTTCCCAGCGCCTGCGGCAAGACCAACTTCGCGATGCTGATCCCGCCAGCCGGCATGCCCGGCTGGAAGGTCACCACCATCGGCGACGACATCGCCTGGATCAAGCCCAGCGCCGATGGCCGCCTGATGGCGATCAACCCGGAAGCCGGCTACTTCGGCGTCGCCCCGGGCACCAACGAGCAGACCAACCCCAACTGCATGGCCAGCCTGACCAGGGACGCCATCTTCACCAACGTCGGCCTGACCGACGACGGCGACGTCTGGTGGGAAGGCATGGGCGAAGCGCCCGCGCATTGCATCGACTGGCAGGGCAAGGACTGGACGCCGGCCATCGCCAGGGAGACCGGCGCCAAGGCCGCGCACCCGAACGCCCGCTTCACGGTGGCCGCCACCAACAACCCGGCGCTCGACGAGGCCTGGGACGATCCCAAGGGCGTGGCGATCGACGCCTTCATCTTCGGCGGCCGCCGCTCCACCACGGTGCCGTTGGTGACCGAGGCACGCGACTGGGTCGACGGCGTCTACATGGCCGCGACCATGGGCTCGGAGACCACGGCCGCCGCCGTCGGCCAGCAAGGCGTCGTGCGCCGCGACCCGTTCGCGATGCTGCCCTTCACGGGCTACAACATGAGCGACTACTTCCAGCACTGGCTGAACATGGGCCAGAAGCTGGAAGCCCTGGGCGCCAAGCTGCCGGCGATCTTCTGCGTCAACTGGTTCCGCAAGGGCGCCGACGGCAAGTTCGTGTGGCCGGGCTATGGCGAGAACATGCGCGTGATGGAGTGGATGCTGGGCCGCATCGACGGCACGGCGCAGGGCACCGAGAACGTGTTCGGCACCAGCCCGCGCTACGAGGACCTGAACTGGCAGGGCCTGGACTTCACGCGCGAGCAGTTCGACAGCGTGATCGGCGTCGACAAGGCCGCCTGGCAGCAGGAGCTGACGATGCACGACGAGCTGTTCACCACGCTCGCCTATCACCTGCCGCCGCAGCTCAAGGCCACCAAGACCCGCATCGCGACGGCGCTCGGCTGAGGCCTCGCCCGCGCACGCGCGAAGGCCGCCTACGGGCGGCTTTTTCATTGCCCGGCCAGCCGGGTATCCTCGTCGCACCATGCGCCTGCAGATCCTGTCCGACCTCCACCTCGAAACCGAGACCTTCGAGGCGCAGCCTGCGCCCGGCGTCGAGCTGCTGATCCTGGCCGGCGACATCGACCGCGACTGGGAAGGCCTGCGCCGCTTCGCCCACTGGCCCGTGCCGGTGGTGTTCGTGGCCGGCAACCATGAGTTCGACGGTCGCGACGTCGACCAGGCGGCCATCGAACTGCGCGCCTTCTGCGACTCGCTGGGCATCCGCATGCTCCATCGCGACAGCGTCGTCGTCACCGATGCGCAAGGCCGGCGAATCCGCCTGCTCGGCACCGTGCGCTGGAGCGATTTCGACCTGTTCGGCGAAGCCGGGCGCGCCAAGGCCTTGCGCGCCGGCTCGTACTTCCAGCGCGTGATGGGCGCCACGCGCCACGGGCAGCCGTTCGATGCCCAAGCCGTGCGCGTGCTGGGCCTGGCCTGCCGCGCCTGGCTCGAGCGCACGCTGCAGGAATCGCCGCAAGGTCGGTGGGATCGCACCGTGGTGATCACGCATTTCGCGCCCAGCCTGCGCAGCGCCGATCCGCGCTTCGGGCCGCAACCGACGACGGCCAGCTTCTGCAACGCCGACGATGACCTGATTCCGCGCGCCGACCTGTGGATCCACGGCCATCTGCATTGCCGGCACGATTACCTGGTGCCCCGTGCCGGGCTCCACGCATCCCGCGTGGTGTGCCAGGCGCGCGGCCTCGAGAAGAAGGGCGAGGCGGTCGGATACGACCCGCTGCGGCTGTTCGAAGTGTGAGTCGCGCGGCTCAGGCGCCGAGCTTGCGGCCCAGCCACAGACGCCACGGCGCGACCGGCACGACGGCTCGCATCGGCGGCGGCATCTCGCCCGGTGCGAGCGTGCTGTAGTCGCCCATCTCCAGGGCCTCGTCCAGCGCGAAGGCCGTGCCCATGTCGGCCAGGTCGGGCGCGTGACGCGCCTGCGCGCCGCGACCGAAGTGGCGGAGGAATGAGGGGCGTCTGGCATCGGTCATCGGGGCTCTCCGTGGTGGAAGCGTCATCCGAGTGTGAAGTAACGTAACTGGATCGGTACAAGAAAATGTGTGTCGTATGCCCGGCAGTTCGGGTGTACCAATCTCACGACTCCCTCCAATTGGCGATGGCAGCGCGCCGGGATCGCACTTAAGCTGACGATGTCGAACGGGGGCGCAAGCGTCGCGCCCTCGCACACCCTTGGGGAGTCGCCGCCATGCGAACCATGCCGCTTCAAATGCTGACCTGGGGCACCGTCACCGCTGCCGTCGGCAGTGCGGTGTGGTTGTCCAACACGGATCAGGCTGCCGTCTTCTGCTCGGTGAGCTACCGCGCCACCAGTAGCGCGATGGGCATCGACATCCCGTTGCCGACCGAGCCCACGCGCGCCGGTACGCCGGCCCAGGTGCCCGGATCGAGCGCCGCCAGGCAGCTCCAGGTCAACGCGAGCTAAAGCGTTGCCGTCCCCGCGCTGAAGCGCGTCGAGTTCACCTTCCAAGTTCAGTAGCAGTACTACTGAACCTGGAATTCCATTAATCCCCCTTCATTCGCGGCGTCCACTCTCCGAGAATCCCGCCAGGCATCGTGGCGTTGCTGGGTCGTCTTCCGGTCCGGCCGCCGCTCGGCAAGGGGTTCTCCAATGAAAGTGATCGTTCTGGGCGCCGGCATCATCGGCGTCGCCACCGCCTGGTACCTGCTCGACGAGGGGCATGACGTGACGGTCGTCGAGCGCCAGCCCGAGGCCGCGCTCGAGACCAGCTTCGCCAATGGCGCCCAGATCTCGGTGTGCTTCTGCGAGCCCTGGGCCAACGCCGGCGCGCCGCTCAAGGTGGCCAAGTGGATGCTGCAGGACGACTCGCCGCTGCTGTTCCGGCCCCGTCTCGACCCGCATCAGTGGCGCTGGGCGCTGAGTTTCCTGGGCCAGTGCAACGACGCCGCGTTCGCGCGCAACGTGCAGCAGCTGGTCGCGCTGGGCCGCTACAGCCACGAATCGCTGAAGTCCGTGGTTGCGGCAACCGGGATCGAGTACGACCGCCTGCAGCGCGGCATCCTGCATTTCTTCTCTTCGGCGGCCGACTACGAATCGGGCATCAAGGCCGCGGGCCTGATGCGCGATCACGGCGTCGACCGCCGGGTGCTCGGGCGCGAGGAAGTGCTGCAGGTCGAGCCGGCGCTCAAGGCCTTCGGCGACCGCATCCACGGCGGTACCTACACGCCCAGCGACGAGTCGGGCGACGCCCGCGTCTTCACGCAGAAGCTGGCGCAACTGTGCGCGGCGCGCGGCGCGACCTTCCTCCATGGGCACGACGTGCTGGGCCTGGACAAGGCGGGCGACAGGATCGCCGGCATGCGCGTGCGCGATCGCGCCACGCTGCGCGAGACCACGCTCACCGGCGACCAGGTGGTGGCCGCGGCCGGATCATTCACGGCGCCGCTGCTTCGCTCGCTGGGCATCTACCTGAACATCTATCCGGCCAAGGGCTACTCGGCGACGCTGCGCCTGAAGCGCCCGGACGACGCCAGCGTGGTGAGCCTGCTCGACGACACCCGCAAGATCGCGATCTCGCGCCTGGGCGACCACATCCGCATCGCCGGCACCGCCGAGATGGCCGGCTACGACACGCGGATCGATTCGGCCACCGCGCGGGTTCGCTGCGAGGCGCTGGTGCGGCGCTACGAGGAACTGTTCCCGGACGTGGCCGACACCAGCGAGCCGAACTTCTGGGCCGGCCTGCGCCCCAGCACGCCCAACAACCTGCCCTACATCGGACGCAGCAGGATCTCGAACCTGTGGCTCAACGCCGGCCACGGCACGCTGGGCTGGACGCACGGCGCCGGTTCGGGCCGGGCGCTGGCCGAGCTGATCAGCGGACGGCGCCCGCAGCTGGAGTACGGCTTCTGCGGCGACGCGCTGCCGGCGCGCCGGCCGCTGGTGACGATGCCCTCGCGCTCCTGGGCCTGATCTTCAGAAGCGGCCGCGACCGGGCGGCCCGCCGCGCCGCGGCGGCGGCCGCTTGGGCGCCGTCACCGCCTTGGGCAGCGGCCGGCTGACGTCGGCCAGGCGCATCACGCTCTGCACGATGTCCTCGATCGCCTCGTCCAGGCTGGACGGCGGCTCCAGCGTCTCGATCTCGGCCAACAGCGCGTCGGCGTCCTCCAGGTCGTCCGGATCGAAGGCGGCATAGAGCACGGCCAGCGGCTCGAGCGAGTCCTGCGAATCCATGTTCATCAGCGCCGGAAACAGCTCCATCGCGGCCGAGAAGCCGGCCACCCAGGGCAGCGTCGATTCGAGCGGGTCGGCCTCGTCGTCGAGCTCGAACACCCAGGGGTCGAACCACTGGCGGCCGGCGATGGCGGTCATCAGCTCGCGGTAGCGGCGCTGCACCAGGCCTTGCAGCTCGTGCAGCCCGGACCACTTGTCGCTCAGCGGACGGCCGTCGATGTCCCACACATGCTTGATCCAGGCGCCGGCAGGCACCGCGGTGGGTTGCAGCAGCACGCCGCACAGGTAGCCGTCGAGCATGCTGATGTCCAGCGGCTCGAGCGGCTCGGGAATCTTGTCCAGCAGCGTCTGCAGCCGGTTCATGTCGGCTTCGGACAGCGGTGGCGCCGGGGTGGGGGAGGCGGGCGAGTTCATGGGGCGATTGTGGCCCCGTGGGATCATCGCGGGACGAGTCCGCCCGGTCGAATGGCGGACTTGACCGCACCAAGGCATCCCTGATGTTGAAAAGACACTTCCTCTTCCTCGTTTCCAGCGCCCGCGTGCCGGGCGCCATCGGCAATACCGAATGGCTGGCGCGCGAAGCCGCGCGTCACCTGCCGGCCGGCGCCACCAGCACCTGGCTGCACCTGAACGGCCTGGAGCTGGCCGACTTCGAGGACCGGCGCCACGACGTCGGCACCTACCCCATGCCCACCGGCGACACGCAGCACCTGCTCGAGGCAACGCTGGGCGCCAGCGACCTCGTCTTCGTGACGCCGCTCTACTGGTACAGCTTCCCCAACCGCCTCAAGCGCTATCTGGACCACTGGAGCGCCTGGATGCGCGTCGAGGGGCTGGACTTCAAGCCACGGATGCAGGGCAAGCGGGTGTGGGCGATCACCACCAGCGGCGACCGCGCCAAGACGCAGCCCATGTTCGACAGCCTCAGGCTTTGCGCCGAGTTCCTCGCCATGCAGTGGCAGCCGCCGCTGTGGGGACAGGGCGGCGCACCCGGCGCCGTCGAAAAGGACACGGCCGCCATCGCGGCCGCCGCGAACCACTTTGGTGAGCCGCAAGCCTGAGGCGGTGTTGCCCGGACGAGGCACTCCCCCTGAAATAGGGATGCTAATCAGGCAGCGGGCCCGTACATTGGATTCCGTTGTGTTGACCGATTCGGGGAGCTCTGGGAGGGGACGGAGTCGGCCAACACGCACAGTCCCAACGACGTCCTTCTCGCGAAGGACTTGAAGCCCACCCTCGCGGTGGGTTTTTTTTGGCCGGTCGCAGATGGTCATTCCGCGCGCAGTCGCGGAATCCACCTCCACCACGGTGCATCGCCGCCGGCGTGGATCCTGCGACTGCGCGCAGGATGACAATTCGTATACGCAGCGGCCTTGCGTATATATACACTCTGAGTTCCAATGCGGCTCATGATCACACAACAAGTCCTCCTGCGTGACGCCATGCGGCGTCTCGACATGACCCGCGATGCTTTCGCGGACCGCATCGGCAGCCGCCGCCGCGCCCTCGACAGCTGGCTGCTGCCCGACGACTCGAACGAGTTTCGCGCCATGCCGGAGGTGGCGCGCCGCTTCGTGCAGGAAATCCTGGCGAACGCGACACCGCGCACGGAAACGTCTACGCAAAGCGTACATTCCGGCGGAATGGCCATCGTGCCGGGCGAGCCGCTGCGCCACCTGCTGTCGGTCGACCAGTTCAGCCGTGAATCGGCCGAAGACCTGTTCCGCCTGGCCGACGTGATGCTGCCGGTGGCACGCCGCCAGAAGGTCACGCGCGTGCTCGAAGGCGCGGTGCTGGCCAACCTGTTCTTCGAGGCCAGCACGCGCACGCGCGTGAGCTTCGGCGCGGCGTTCTGCCGCCTCGGCGGCTCGGTGTGCGACACCACTGGCTTCACCTTCTCGTCGATGGCCAAGGGCGAGTCCATCCACGACACCAGCCGCGTGATCGCCGGCTACGCCGACGCGATCGTCGTGCGTCATCCGGAGCAGGGCGCGGTGGCCGAATTCGCGCGCGCCACCAACGTGCCGGTGGTCAACGGGGGCGACGGGCCCGGCGAGCATCCGACGCAGGCGCTGCTCGATCTGTACACGATCCAGCGCGAGTTCTCGCGCCTGGGCAAGCGCCTGGACGGCGCGCACATCGCGCTCGTGGGCGACCTCAAGTACGGCCGCACCGTGCACTCGCTGATCAAGCTGCTGGCGCTGTACAAGGGCGTGCGCTTCACGCTGATCGCGCCGCCGTCGCTCGAGATGCCGGCGGCGATCATCGATCGCGTCAGCCGCAACGGCAACGTCGTCGAGGTGCGCGATTCGCTGCACGGCCTGGCGCAGGCCGACGTGGTCTACGCCACGCGCATCCAGAAGGAGCGCTTCGCCGAGGAGGCCATCGAAGGCTACGGCCTCGCGTTCGAGATCAACCGCGCCCTGGTGGACCGGGTCTGCAAACCCGACGTCGTCGTGATGCACCCGCTGCCGCGCGACAGCCGCCCGGGTTCGCACGACCTGAGCGCCGATCTGGATGGCGACGAGCGCCTGGCGATCTTTCGCCAGACCGACAACGGCATCCCGATCCGCATGGCGATCTTCGCGTCGCTGCTGGGCGTGGACAAGCTGGTGCAGCGCTCGATGCGCGACGCGCAATGGACGCCACCGACCTTCATCGGCCCGGAGGACAGCCCGTTCCACGGCCTCGATTGAGACTCAGCGCTCGATCGGGAAGCCGTCCTCCAGCGACGTGCGCCAGTAGCCGATGAAGGCCTGCACGGCGCGCGGCACCACCGGGCTGTAGGGCCGGATCGCGTAGAGGTGCTCGCCGAAGGCGCCGACCGGCTTCCACTGCGGCAGCACCAGTTGCAGCTTGCCGGAGCGCACGGCGGCCTGCGCGCTGAAGTCGGGCAGCAGCGCGATGCCCAGGCCGGCGAGCGCCGCCTCGCGCAGCGCCTCGCTGTTGTTGGCCGCAAAGACGCCGCGCACGCCCACGCTGACGCGGGCGCCCCGGGCCGACCTCGGCGAAGCGGGGTCCGGCTCGAAGCTCCAGGTGGGCGTGTCCCCGGGCCGCAGGTAGTGCAGGCAGTCGTGCGCCGCCAGGTCGGCCGGCGTCACGGGCGCGCCCGCGCGGCGCAGGTACGCGCGACTGGCCACCAGCCAGCTGCGCGTGGTGCACAGCGGCCAGGCGACGTGGGTGTCGGGCGGCGCGGCGGTGTGGCGCAACGCGACGTCGAAGCCTTCCTGCGCCATCGCGACGAGTCGATCCGACAGCTCCAGCTCCACCCGCACCTGGGGATAGGCCCGCAGGAAGGCGGACAGCCGCGGCACGATCTGCTGGCGCCCGAGCGCGACCGGGGCGCTGACGCGCAGCACGCCATGCGGCTCGCCGATGAGATCCTGCACGCCGGCAAATCCCTGTTCGATCTGCGCGAATGCGCCGCGCGTGGCCTCCACCAGGCGCTCGCCGGCTTCCGTCAGCCGCACGCTGCGCGTCGTGCGGCGCACCAGTGGCACGCCGGCCGCACGCTCCAGCTCGGCGACGCGCTGGCTCATCGCCGCCTTGCTCAGGCCCAGGCGCTGCGCGGCCGCAGTGAAGCTGCCGGCACTCTGCAGCACGCCCAGTCCATGCACATGCGACCAGAGCGATTCGATCTTGCGGGTGTCCATCGTTGTTCCATTTTTCGGATGCTCGATTGTTCACGGAAACGAACAGTGAATCCAGCCCGGCGGTCTTCCCGGGCGCGGGTCGAATGCCTAGACTCGTCGTTCGCAACCGATTGCCCAGGAGCCGCCATGTCCACGCCTGCCTTCTCGTCCAAAACGCCCGTCGGCCACTTCATCGGCGGCGAGCACCTCGTGCCCGACGACGCGCGCAAGCAGCCGATATTCAACCCGGCCACCGGCGCCGTCGCGCGCCAGCTGCACCTGGGCACGGCGGCCGACGTCCAGACCGCCGTCGCTGCCGCGTGCAAGGCGTTCGAGGGCTGGTCCAACACGCCGCCGATCCGTCGCGCGCGCGTGCTCAACGCCTTCCTGGCGCTGCTCAACGAGCACCGCGACCAGCTCGCAGCGATGATCACCGCCGAGCATGGCAAGGTGTTCTCCGACGCACAGGGCGAAGTGATGCGCGGCATCGACGTCGTCGAGTTCGCCTGCGGGATCCCGCAGTTGCTCAAGGGCGACTACACCGACCAGGTGTCCACCGGCATCGACAACTGGACGATGCGCCAGTCGCTGGGCGTGGTCGCCGGCGTCACGCCGTTCAACTTCCCGTTCATGGTGCCGTGCTGGATGTTCCCGGTGGCGCTGGCCTGCGGCAACTGCTTCATCCTCAAGCCGAGCGAGCGCGACCCGTCGCCCAGCCTGCTGATTGCCGAGCTGCTCCAGCGTGCCGGTCTGCCCGACGGCGTGTTCAACGTGGTGCAGGGCGACAAGACCGTGGTCGACGCGCTGCTGACGCACCCTGACGTCAAGGCCGTGTCCTTCGTCGGCTCGACCCCGATCGCCCAAACCATCTACGAGACCGGCGCGCGGCACGGCAAGCGCGTGCAGGCGCTGGGCGGCGCCAAGAACCACATGGTCGTGATGCCGGACGCCGACATCGAGCAGTCCGTCGACGCGCTGATCGGCGCGGCCTACGGCTCGGCCGGCGAGCGCTGCATGGCGATCTCCGTGGCGGTGCTGGTGGGCGACGTCGCCGACAGGCTGCTGCCCAGGCTCGCCGAGCGCGCCAGGAAGCTGGTCATCGACAACGGCATGAACCCGGCCGCCGAGATGGGCCCGGTCGTCACCCAGGAGGCGCTGCAGCGCATCGAGGGCTACATCGACCTGGGCCTGAAGGAAGGCGCGACGCTGCTAGTCGACGGCCGCGGGCACCAGGTCTCCGGCCACGAGAACGGCTTCTTCACCGGCGGCACGCTGTTCGACAACGTCACGCCGCAGATGCGCATCTACAAGGAAGAGATCTTCGGCCCGGTGCTGGCCTGCGTGCGCGTGAACGACTTCGCCACCGCGGTCGACCTGGTCAACGCGCACGAGTACGGCAACGGCGTGGCCTGCTTCACCAGCGACGGCAACGTGGCACGCGAATTCGCGCGCCGCATCCAGGTCGGCATGGTGGGCATCAACGTGCCGATTCCGGTGCCCATGGCCTGGCACGGCTTCGGCGGCTGGAAGAAGAGCCTGTTCGGCGACATGCACGCCTACGGCGAAGAGGGCGTGCGCTTCTACACCAAGCAAAAGAGCGTGATGCAGCGCTGGCCGGCGTCGATCGGCAAGGGCGCCGAATTCGCGATGCCCACGGCCAAGTAATCAGCTGCGGGCCCGCAGCTCGCGCACGCCGCGCCCCAGCTTGCGCCGCAGCAGCGTGCGCAGTGTCACGCCGTCGGCGTAGCCGATCTGGGCCGCGATGCGGTCGACGCTGTCCGAGCCGGTGCGCAGCAGGTGCACCGCGCGCTCGATGCGCAGATCCTGGAAGTAGGACAAGGGCGACTTGCCCAGCACCCCGCGCAGGCGGCGCGCCAGCGTGCGCTCGCTGGCACCGACGGCGCGCGCGGCCTGGCCCAGCGAGAAGCCGGTGGCCAGGTTCTGGCGGGCCCAGGCTTCGAAGCGTTCGACCACCGGATCGGCGTGCGCGAGGTGGTCGGGGATGACGAACTCTGCTTGCGAACCGCGCGCTTCCACGAGCAGGTAGCGCGCCGCCAGTGCCGCGAGCGCCGGACTGCGGCTGCGCACCACGCCCAGCGCGAGGTCGAGATGGGCCAGCGCGGCGCCGGCCGTCGTCACGCCCGCCGCGTTGACCAGCATGCGCGACTCGTCGAGCGTCACGCGCGGGTAGCGCTGGCGAAACATCGGCGCCAGCCACCAGGAGGTCGTGGCGCGCTGGCCGTCCAGCAGCGCGCTCTCCGCGAGCACGAAGGTGCCGGTGCAGGCGGCGCCCGTCGCCGCGCCGGCCTGGGCCCAGCGCTGCAAGGTGGCGGCGGCATCGCGCACGTCAGGGTGCGCGAGCCGGGCGGCCAGTGCCTCGGGCATCTTGGCGCCGAGCGCGGGCACCAGCGCCATGTCGGGAACCGGCACATCGGCCGCCGCCGCCACCGGCACGATCAGGCCCTGCGCGGTGCGCACGCGGCGGCGCACGCCCACCAGCGTCAGCTCGATCGACGGCGGCGCGTCGGGCAGCGTCGCCGCCAGTTCGTTGGCGGTGGTGAGCGTGTCGGTCAGCGCGGCCAATCCGAGGTCGAACACGCCATCGAGCACTAGCAGGTGGATTCGCATGGCGGGAATGATATCAATGTTGTCGTTCTTGCCACTCGTGGCCGGGCAGGCGCGGGTCGACACTGCGG
>JBJMWF010000312.1:0-4451 GCA_045810265.1 Vitreoscilla sp.
GCGACGCGCGGTCGTGCGCGGTGTGCACCGGCACGCCCAGGATGCGGCCGTAGGCGCGCAGCTGTTCGTGGGCGCCGACGCGGTAGGCGTCCAGCGTGATCAGGCCGAGATTGGCGGCGCCGTGGCGCGCGGCGAAACCGGCGGCGATCTTGGCGGTGGTCGTGGTCTTGCCGACGCCGGTCGAGCCGATCAGCGCGTACACGCCGCCCTGGTCTTCCATCGACAGCTCGGACTCGTTGGTGAGCAGGTTGCGCTCGAGGACGCCGGCGGCCCAGCCGTTCTCGTCGGGCACGTTGGCGGGCAGCGCGTCCACCATCTTGCGGATCAGCGCCGGCGAGAAGCCGACGTCCAGCAGCTTTTGCGCGAGCAGCGCCTGGCGCGGCTGGCGCTGCAGCTTCTCCATGAAGGCCAGGGCGCCGAAGCGCTCCTCGATCAGGCCCTTCATCGAGCGCAGCTCGTTGACCATGTCCATGTGGTTGTTGCGGCTGACCACGTCGGCCAGGTGCGTCACCGACGCCGATTGCGGCTGCGGCGCCTCTTGCACGTACTCGTCGTGCAGCTCGGGCACGTTCGTGAACGACTGGGGGGCCTGGCGCTCCATGCGCTGCGGCGGCAGCGTCGGCTCGACGCGCTGCTGCGGCGCGGCGCGGCGTTGCGGCGCGGGGGCCGGTGCGTCGAAGTAGTCGTCGTTGGCGTCGCCGCCGTTGTCGATGGCGTCCAGCTGCTGCTGGCGCGCGTTGGCGCGCGCGACGGCCGTGCGCGCGGCGCCGGCCTGGGCCAGCGCGCTGCGGGTGGTTTCGACGCGCGGCGCCGGCGTGTCGGTGATCGGCTGGTTGTGCAGTTCGGCGTGGCGGCGCTTGAGCATGCGGTCGCGCACGTAGTCCTGGAACGACAGCGTGCTCATCGCGAGCTGGTCGGCGTCGGCTTCCACTTCGTTCTTGGGCACGCCCATGCGGTTGGCAAGCTCGCGCTGCGCACCGGCCAGGGCGGCGTTCTGCGCGGCCGCGGGGGCGGCGGCGCGTTGAGCGGGCGAACCGCGGCGCGGGCTGGTCTCTTCCGGCGTGGCGGTCAGGCGCTCGAGGCCGGCGACGGAATCGGGGGCCATCGCGAGCACTTCGATCCCTTCGGCACACGGCTTCGTCGAGAGCACCACGGCGTCGACGCCAAAGGCCTGGCGCACGAGCGCAAGGGCTTCACGCGACGTGCGTGCGGCGAAACGTTTGACGTTCATGCGGTACCTCCGATGATCGAGCCGATCCGGATCGAGTGGGTTTCAGGAATTTCACTGTGGGCCAGCACCTTCAGGCGAGGTGCAGAGCGCTTGAGCAGGCGGGCCAGCGGGGCGCGCAGCGCGTCCGGCACCAGCAGGCAGGCCGGGTGGCCCTTGTCTTCCTGACGGCGGACCATGTCGGAGGCCTGGCGCGTCAGCGTGTCGGCCACGCCCGGGTCCAGCACCGCGCCGTGCGGCGAGGTGAGGGCCTGGGTGACCATGCGTTCGAGATCGGGTTCCAGCGCGATGACGTCGAGCTCGCGCACCGGGCCGTAGATCTGCTGGACGATCGCTGGGGCGATGTGCGTGCGGATGCGGCGCGCCAGTTCGGCCGGGTCGGTGACGCTGCCGGCATGCTCGGCCAGCGATTCCACGATGGATCGGAAATCGCGGATGTGCACGCCCTCTTCCAGCAACAGCTGGAGGACTTTCTGCAACGGTGCGATGGCGATCATCTTGGGTATCACGTCTTCGATCAGCTTGGGGGCCAGCTTGGTCACGTGTTCGACCAGCATCTGGACTTCGTTGCGGCCCAACAGACGAGCCGCATTCACTTGCATCAAGTGTGAAAGATGCGTGGCCACGACAGTCGGGCAATCAACAACGGTATAGCCAGCCATTTGGGCACTTTCCCGCTGGCGCTCCTCGATCCAGACCGCGGGCAGGCCGAAGGCCGGATCGACGCACTTGGTGCCGGGCAGCTGCAGCGTGGTGCCGCCCGGGTTGATCGCCAGGTGCATGCCCGGGAAGGCCTCGCCTTCGCCGATGACGGCGCCGCGCAGCGTCACGCGGTACATGCTGGGCTTGAGCTCGAGGTTGTCGCGGATGTGCACCGATGGCGGCAGGAAGCCGACGTCCTGCGCGAACTTCTTGCGCACGCCCTTGATGCGCGCCAGCAGGTCGCCAGAGCGCGTCTTGTCGACCAGCGCGATCAGGCGATAGCCCACTTCCAGGCCCAGGATGTCGACCGGCGTGACGTCGTCCCAGCCGGCTTCGGCATCGGCCGGCTTGGGCGGCGGCGGCACCTCGGCCTTGGCCTTGGCCATGGCGGCGTCGCGCGCGGCCTTCTGCTTCTGGAAGTGCGCGAACCAGCCGGCCGCGCCGGCGATCAGCATGAACACCAGGTGCGGCATGCCGGGAATGACGGACAGCGCGCCGACGATGCCGGCGGTGATCGCCAGCGCCTTGGACGAGCCGAACAGCTGGTTGCGGATCTGCGCGCCCGAATCCTCTTCCTTGCCGACGCGCGAGACGACCATCGCGGCGGCCACCGAAATCAGCAGGCCCGGGATCTGCGCCACCAGCGCATCGCCGACGGCCAGCAGGATGTACGAATCGGCCGCCTCGCCGGCCGACAGGCCGTGCTGCACGACGCCGATCACGAAGCCGCCGATGATGTTGATGAACAGGATCAGGATGCCGGCCATGGCGTCGCCGCGCACGAACTTCGACGCACCGTCCATGGAGCCGAAGAACTCGGCCTCGTCGCCGACTTCGGCGCGGCGCTTCTTGGCCATCGCCTCGTCGATCAGGCCGGCATTGAGGTCGGCGTCGATCGCCATCTGCTTGCCGGGCATTGCATCCAGGGTGAAGCGCGCGCCGACTTCGGCGATGCGCTCCGCGCCCTTGGTGACGACGATGAAGTTGATCACGACCAGGATCGCGAACACGATCAGGCCGACGGCGAAGTTGCCGCCGATCAGGAAGTGGCCGAAGGACTCGATCACGTGGCCGGCGGCGCCCGGGCCGGTGTGGCCTTCCAGCAGCACGACGCGCGTGGACGCGACGTTCAGCGACAGGCGCAGCAAGGTGGTGATCAGCAGCACCGTGGGGAATGCGGCGAAGTCCAGCGGGCGCACCAGGTTGGCAGCCACCATCATCACCATCAGCGCCATCGCGATGTTGAAGGTGAAGAACAGGTCCAGCACGAACGACGGCAACGGCAGCACCATCATGGACAGCACCATGACGATGAACACCGGCGCCATCAGCGCCTTGCCGAGCGCGGCGTTGCCTCCGGTGAGCGAGGCGATGAGCTTCTTGAGATCGTTCATTCAGGGCTCTGGAGGAAGTCTTACTCTGCGGCGGCCGACGCGGCGCGCGGCGGGCGGCGACGCTTGGGCTTGGGGCCGCCGGTCAGCGGATCAAGTTCGGGCGGCACGTTCACGTCCGGTGCGCGCACGTTCAGGTTCGGCGCCGCGCGCAGCTGGTAGACCCAGGCCAGCACCTGTGCCACGGCGGCGAACAGCATGGCCGGCACTTCGCCGTCGATCTCGACGTGCGTGTACAGGGCGCGGGCCAGCGGCGGCGCTTCGAGCACGGGCACGCCGGCGTCGCGCGCGAGATCGCGGATGCGGATCGCGAGGCGGTCGGTGCCCTTGGCGACGACGCGCGGGGCGCCCATCGCCTCCTGGTCGTACTTGAGCGCGACGGCATAGTGGGTCGGATTCATCACGACGATGTCCGCGGCCGGCACGGCCTTCATCATGCGGCGCCGGGCCATCTCGCGCATCTTCTGCTTCATCTTGGCCTTGACCTCGACGTTGCCCTCGGACTCCTTGTGCTCCTGCTTCTGCTCTTCCTTGCTCATCTTGAGCTTGTCCATGTAGGTCTTCTTCTGCCAGAAGACATCGATGGCGGCCCAGGCGGCGAGCACCATCAGCATCGACAGGAAGCCCGCGCCGAGCGTGCGGCCGACCGTGGCCAGGCCGTCGGGCAGGTCGGCCTGCAGCACGCCGCCGAGCTCGGAGAAGTGGCTCTTGAGGTACATCGTGCCGGCGAAGCCGACGGCGATCGCCAGCAGCGAGGCCTTGAGCACCGTCACCAGCTGGTGGAAGTTGAACAGGCGGCCGAAGCCGGCGATCGGGTTGAGCTTGCCGAAGTTGGGCGTGACGGCCTTGATCGTCAAGTTCCAGCCGCCGAAGGCGATGTTGGAGCCGACGGCCGCCGCCATGAACAGGCCGCCGACGATCAGCACCACCATCAGGCCGCGCGTGAACAGGCCGACGGCATGCTCGGCGGCAATCTGCGGATTGGCGATGACGCGGTGGTCGAAGGTCAGGCCGTCGGCCAGCAGGCGCTGCGAATAGCTGGTCAGCGACGGCATCACCGTGAACAGCAGCGCCGCGGCCAGGCCCATCGCGACGAAATGGCCCAGATCCCGCGAGCGCGGGACATTGCC